>JAYVFP010000203.1:0-35480 GCA_043773025.1 Archangium sp. | reverse complement strand
AAATAAGGAGCGCTCACCGTTCATCCCGAGAGAAGTCGAGGGATTACCTCGCCTTCGAGCGGCACGTGCCCCCTCGACTGCGCTCGGGGAGACCGGTGATTGGAGTGACTTCTATTTCGGCCAACCCTGTCGATGCGAACGGTGATGGAACCCGATTTCTATTTCCGCCAACCCTCTCGATGCGAACGGGGCGAGTGCGCCTCAGTTGACCGTCACGCTCGCGCTGGCTGACACCGAGCCCTGCGCGGCGGAAATCTGCGCGCTGCCTGCCGCGATGCCGGTGACCAGGCCTTCACTGCCGCTCGCGTTGCTGACCTGCGCCACGCTTTGGGCCGTGCTGCTCCACGTGGTTGTCGTGGTGAGGTCTTGCGACGAGCCATCGCTGAAGAAGCCCGTGGCGGTGAACGGCGTGCTGCCCGCGACGGCGATCGTGCTGGAAGACGAAGAGAGACTCATCGCCAGCAGCACCGCGGGGGTCACGGCGTGCGGCGCGCTGCCCGTGACGCCTTGGTACACCGCGCTCACCGTCACGTTGCCCGTGCCCACGGTGGAGAGCAGGCCGCGGCTGCCATCTGCGTTCGACACGATCGCCACCGCGGCGTCGTCGGTCGTCCACGTCACCAGCCCGGTGAGTACCTGGGTGGTGCCGTCGTTGTACGTGCCGATGGCGATGAACTGCCGACTGTAGCCGAGCGCGGTGCCGCCGGAAGCGGGGGTGAGGTCGATGCTGGAAAGCGCGTTCTGAATGACGAGCAGGTTTGCCGACCGCACGAAGCCCCCGAAGGTGGCGCTGATGGAGGTCATCCCGGTGCTCAGCGTGGTGGCCAGCCCGTGGCTTCCGTTCGCGTTCGAGATGGTGGCGACCGAGGCGTTCGACGAGCTCCACGCGACCTGCGTGGTGAGGTTCTGCGTGCTGGCGTCGGTGTACGTGCCGGTCGCGACATACTGACGCACGGAGCCCAGCGAGGCGGTGCTCCCTGTCGGGCTGATGCCCAACTGGCTGAGCTGAGCGGCGGTGACGGTGAACGGCGTGCTGCCGGTGATGCCCGAAAGCGTGGCCCAGATGGTGACCGCTCCGACGGCGGGCGTGCTGCCCAGGCCGCGGGATCCGTTCGCGTTCGAGACCACGACCTTCGCCGAATCGGAGCTGGCCCACGTCACGCTCTGGGTGAGCTCCGCGGTGCTGCCGTCGGAGAACACGCCCATCGCCACGAACTGCTGCGTGAGGCCCCTGGGCCCAGAGACGTTCTGCGGCGTGACCTCGAGCTGCTGCAGCACTGCCGCGGTCACCTCGAGGGTCACCTGGGCGCTGAGGGCTCCGACGGTCGCGGTGATGAGCACGCTGCCGACGCGCGAGGTGTTGAGCGCCCCAGCCGAGACGGTGGCGATGGTGGCATCGGAGCTGGCCCAGCTCGCGCTCGCGCTCAGGTTCTGCGTGCTGGAATCAGAATAGAGGCCAGTGGCGGTGAGCGAGGTGCCCAGACCCGCGGCCACGGAGGGCGACGGCGGGGTGAGCGTGAGCTGCTGCAACACCGCCGGCGTCACGGTGAGCTGCGTGCTCGCAGAGAAAGACCCCAGCGTGGCGGTGATGGTGGCCGCGCCGGGGTCGAGCGCCTGCACGAGGCCTTCACTGCCGGCTCCGTTCGAGACGGGCGCGAGGTTCGCGTCGCCGCTCATCCACATCACCTGCGTGGTGAGGTCGGCCGTGGAGCCGTCGGTGTACACGCCCGTCGCGGCGAGCCGCAGCGTGAGGCCGCGAGGCACCGAAGGACTTCCCGGGGTGAGCCCGATCGACACCAGCACCGCGGCGGTGACCGTGAGTGACGAGACCCCACTGATGGTCCCCAGCGTGGCGGCAATTCCGCTGCTGCCGACGTCCAGCGCGAGCGCGCGGCCGCGGCTGCCGTCGGTGTTCGAGATGCTCGCGATGGAGCCATCACCGGCGCTCCACGTCACCTGAGGGGTGAGGTCGCGGGTGGTGCCGTCGCTGAAGGTGCCCGTGGCGGTGAACTGCAACGTGAGCCCCCTGGCGATCGACGGCGTGACCGGCGTCACGGCGAGGCTGGTCAACGACGCGGGGGTGACCGTCAACGTCGAGCTCGCCATGAAGCCCTGCAATAAGGCCGAGATGGTGGTGACACCTTCGAGCAGCGCCGTGGCCTCGCCTCTGGTTCCGGCCGCGTTGGAGACGGTGGCGATGGTCGGGGTCGAGCTGCTCCACGTGGCCGCCTCGCTCACCTGCGCCGTGCTGCCATCAGAGAAGCGACCGATCGCCACGAAGGTTTGCTGCAGACCTTTGGGCACGGCCGCGGGGGAAGGCGCGAGCTCGATCGATTCGAGTACGGCCGCGGAGACCACGAAGTTCACCTGGCCCGTGACGCCCAGCGCCTGCGCTGAGATCATCACCGCGCCCTGCGCCCTCGCGCTCACGAGGCCCAGCGATGAGACGGCGGCCTTCGAAGGATCCACGCTCGACCAGCTGACGAAGTCCGTCAACTCTTGCGTGCTGCCATCAGAGAAGAGGCCCGTCGCGGTGAGGGCCTGGGTGAAACCCGCCGCGGCGGTGGGCAGGGTGGGGGTGACCTGAAGGCTGGTGAGGCTCGCGTTCGTGATGGTGAGCGGCACGCTGCCCGCGACGCCGGAGCAGGTGGCGGTGATCACCACCACGCCCGCGGAGATCGCAAAGACGCGCCCGCGCGTACCCGCAGCGTTGGAGACCGTGGCGATGGGGCCGGAGCTCGTCCACGTGCAGCTCGCGGTGAGGTCTTGGGTGTCGCCGTCGCTCCACACGCCGGTGGCGCGCAAGGTGAGGCGCGTCTCCTTCGCGAGGCGCGGTTGCGGCGGAGAGAGCTGCACTTCAGAGAGCGTGGCGGCTGTCACCGTGACGCTCGTGCTGCCGATGGTGGCGCCGAACGACGCGCTCACCACCGCAGCGCCCTGGCTCAACGCGCTCGCCTGACCCGCGAGGCCCGACGCGTTCGACACGCTGATGACGGAAGAAACAGAGCTGCTCCAGGTGACCTGCGTGGAGAGATTCTGTGCAGAGCCATCGCTGTATCGGCCGGTGGCCACGAAACGCTGCGTGGCGCCGAGCGGAATCGAAGGCGAGGTCGGCGTCACTTCGATGGTCATCAACGTCGCGGGCGAAACGGTGACGGTGCTCGAGGCGCTCTGGCCGCCGAGCTGTGCCTGCACCGTCGCGCTGCCGGTGGTGAGCGCGCTGAGCGCTCCGTGACTTCCGGGGGCGTTGGAGACCGCGACGATCGCGGCGTCGGTGCTGGTCCACGTGGCCTGCGTGGTGACGTCGGCGTTGGTGCCGTCGCTCCAGGTCGCTTCGACGGAGAGCTGGCCGGTGGTGCCGCGCGCGAGCGTGAGGGCCGCGGGGTTGAGGCTCAGCCCAATCAACTGCGCGGGCGTGATGATGAGGTCGGCTTGCGCGGTCAGGCCCATCGCGGTCGCGACCAGCTTCGTCGTGCCTGCGCTGCGGCCGGTGACGCGCGCGAACTGGGGCTCGAGCGCGACGCTCGCAATGACCGGGGCGGCCGTGCTGAACGTGGTCTGCGCGGTGACGTCTTGCGAGGTGCCATCGCTGTAGGTGGCCACCGCGTTGAAGCCGCGCGTGAGGCCGACGGCGATGGTCGCGCTCGAGGGGCTCACCTCCAGGGTGGTGGGCGCCGCGTCCGTGACCACCACCGAGCCGGTGCCGCTGATGGCTCCGAGCTGGGCGGTCAGCAGCGTGGTGCCGCGGGCGAGCGCGCGGACCTCGCCGTCGGTGCCCGGAGCGTTGGAGACCGAGGCGATCGCCTGCGCGCTGCTCGACCAGGTCACCTGCGTGGTGAGATCGGCGGTGGTGCCGTCGGAGAATCGGCCCGTCGCCACGAAGCGCAGGCTGACGCCGAGGGGAATCCGGGTTGAGGTCGGGCTCAGGTCGATCGCCGTGAGCACGGCCGCGCTGACGGTGACCGCGGTGCTGCCCGACTTGCCGCCGACCGTCGCGCGGACCTCGGCGCTGCCCTGGGCCAACGCGTTGACTTCACCGCGATTGGCGCCCTGGCTGGAGACGGCCACGCGGGAAGGCTCGCCGCTCGTCCACGTCGCCTGCGCGGTGAGGTCTTGCGTGGTGCCGTCGGTGAAGAGGCCGGTCGCGGTGAAGGCGCGCGTGGTGCCGCGAGGAAGGGTGGGCGCGGTCGGCGTCACCTGCACCGAGGCCAACGCTGCGGCCGAGATGGTGAGGTTGGTGCGAGCGGTCGAGCCGGCGAAGGTGGCGTTGACTTCCGTCACGCCTTCTCCGCGGGCGGTGACGCGGCCTTCCGTGCCGCTCGCGTTGGAGATCGCGGCGAGCGAAACGTCGGCCACGCGCCACACCACCAGGCGCGTCAGATCCTGCTGCGTGGCGTCGCTGAAGGTGGCGATCGCCGTGACGTCGAGCGTGAGCCCGCGAGAGACGACCGCGGGGCTGGGGCGCAGCTCGAGCGTGGTGAGGGTGGCGCCGGTGATCTGCAGTTCCCGGCTGCTGCGAATGGCGCCCGAGCTCACGGTGAGCACAGCGCGGCCGACGCCCAGCGCGTTCACGTGGCCGCTCATCACTGAGAACACAGCCGGGTTGCTCGAGGTCCAGCTCACCTGGCTGCTCAAGTCGGCGTTGGTGCCGTCGGAGAACGTGCCGGTGGCGGTGAAACGTTGGCTGGTGCCGTTGGCCAGGCGCGTCGACGCGGGGCCCAGCTCGAGCGCGAGCAGTCGCGCGGAAGTGATGGTGGCCCCGCTGCCGCCGCTCTTTCCGCTCAGCGACGCAGTGAGGCGCGCGGTACCCGGCATGCGCGCGGCGACCCGCCCCTGCTCACCGGAAAGCTCTGAGACGAAGGCGATCTGCGGCGCGCTGGAGCGCCACGCCGCCTGGCTGGTGATGTCCAGCGAGCTGCCATCGCTCAACAGCGCCGTGGCGGTGAGCTGGGCGGTGACGCCCATCGGGAGACTGAAGGTGGAGGGCTGCACGTCGATCGAGTCGACGCGCGCGTTGGTGACGTCCACGGGGGCGGTGACCACCAGGCCCTGTACCGACGCCGAGATGGTGAGCGCGCCGGGTGCGCGGCCGATCAACCCTGCGTTCTCGACGCTCGCCAGGTTCGGGCTCGAGCTGGTCCAGATCGCTTCTGCCGTGACGTCTTGTTTACTGCCGTCGCTGCGAATGGCCGTCACCTTCAAGGGCACGCTCAAGCCGACCGGCACCACGGGGTGCGGCGGTTCGAGCTGAAGCTCACGGAGCGCGGCGTCGATCACCACCAGCGGGCGGGTGACGTTCTTTCCCTTGAAGCGGGCGCGCACCACGGTCTGGCCAGAGGCGAGGCCGCTGACGAGGCCTTTGGTTTCCGCGGAGACCGAGCCCACGAACGCGTCATCGACCGACCAGAGCGCCTCGGCGGTGACGTCGCGCACCTCTCCATCGGTGAAGAGCGCCGTGGCGACGAACTGCACCGTTTCACCGCGGGGGAGCCGGGCGAGATCGGGCGAGAGGGCCAGCGAGCTCAGCTCGACGGGCGGCTTCGGGCAGCCGGTCAGCGCCAGCAGTGCGGCACTCATCAGAAGGATCGTGTTCTTCATGGGTCAGACTCCCCTGTCGGGCACACCAGTCGCCCGGGCTCTCCCCATTTCACCCGCCGCGCCAGCCGCAGGACTGCGTCGTTGCGACCGGTTGCAGGGGGCGGCCATGGGTCAAACTGTGGGGAGGGGGTATGTCTCCAGTGGAGACTCTTTGCGCTTCAAGGCCGATTTGGCGGCCTTTCCGGCAACGCTGGGCTAAGGATCGGCGCCGTCGTCGGCAGTTTCCTCACACCTCTGGAGTCCCCATGAGCTTCCGCATCCGCAAGGCCGCCGTTCTCGGCGCCGGAGTGATGGGCAGCGGCATCGCTGCACACCTCGCGAACGCTGGCATCCCCGTCATCCTTCTCGACATCGTCCCGCCCAACCCCGCCGCTGGTGAGAAGACCGATGGCAAGGCCTTCCGGAACAAGTTCGCGATCAGCGCACTTCAGAACCTGCGCAAGCAGAAACCCGCGCCGTTGATGACGGAGCGCGCGCTCTCGCTCATCGAGATCGGCAACTTCGACGACGACCTGAAGCGCGTCGGCGAGTGCGACTGGGTGGTGGAAGTCATCAAGGAAGACATCAAGCTCAAGAACGGCCTGTTCGCGAAGCTCGAGCCGCTGGTGAGCAAGACCTGCATCGTCAGCTCGAACACCTCGGGCATGAGCATCGCGGGCATGCTCGATGGCCGCAGCGACGACTTCAAGAGCCGCTTCCTGGTGACGCACTTCTTCAACCCCGTGCGCTACATGAAGCTGCTCGAGCTGGTGCCCGGCACGCAGACGAACCCGGCAGTCATGCAGGCCGTGGCCGAGTTCGGCGAGCGCACGCTGGGCAAGGGCATCGTCTACGGCAAGGACACCACCAACTTCATCGCCAACCGCATCGGCACGTACGGAATGATGCGCACCATTCAGCTGATGGAACAGCACGGCGTCACCATCGAAGAGGTCGACAAGATCTTCGGGCCGGCGATGGGCCGCCCCAAGTCGGCCGTCTTCCGCACCGCCGACATCGTCGGTCTCGACACGTTCCTGCACGTGACGAAGAATTGTTACGACTCGTTGCCTGCCGACCCCTCGCGCGAGACCTTCAAGGCGCCGAAGTGGCTCGAGATGATGGTCGAGAAGAAGATGCTCGGCGACAAGACGGGCTCTGGGTTCTACAAAAAAATGAAGGGCGACGGCGGCAAAGAAATCCTCGTCCTCGACTTGAAGACCTTCGAGTACCGCGCGCAGAACAAGGTGCGCTTCGACTCGCTCGGCGCTGCCCGCGAAGTGGAAGAGCTCGGCGAGAAGATCCGCGTGGTCATGAGCGGCGAAGACAAGGCCGCGAAGTTCGCAGAGCAGGTGACGCTCGACACGCTGGCCTACGCGGCGCGCCTGATGGGCGAGATCGCCGACGACGTGGTGAACATGGATCGTGCGATGCGTTGGGGCTTCGCGTGGGACATGGGCCCTTTCCAGACCTGGGATGCGTACGGGGTGGAGAAGGGCGTCAAGCGCATGAAGGAGCTCGGCATTCCGGTCGCCCCCTGGGTCGAGACGATGCTCGCTTCGGGCCGCACCTCTTTCTATGGGCAGGATCGCCAGTTCGACACGTTCTGGAACGTGACCAGCAAGTCGAGCCGCTACGTGCCCGAGGTCGAGCGGCAGATCACCGTCGAGGGTCTGCGCCGCGCAGGCAAGCTCATCAAGGGCAACGACTCCGCGTCGTTGCTCGACATGGGCGATGGCATCGCGCTGCTCGCCTTCCATTCCAAGATGAACAGCATCGACACCGCCATCACCGAGCTGATGCACGAGTCGGCTGACTGGGCAGAGCGCAACGCGCGCGGCCTGGTCATCGGCAACGACGGCAGCAACTTCTCGGCGGGCGCCAACATCGCGATGCTGCTGTGGGCCGCGAAGGAAGGTCAATGGGCCGACATCAAGAAGCTCGTCGGTGGCTTCCAGGCGGCCAACCAGCGCATGCGGTACTCGAGCATCCCGGTGGTGACCGCTCCTTTCCAGCTCGCGCTGGGTGGTGGTTGTGAAGCGACCATGGGCGGCAACACCCAGGTCGCCGCGGCCGAGACGTACATCGGCCTCGTAGAGTTCGGCGTCGGCCTGATTCCGGGCGGCGGCGGCAACTTGCAGCTGCTGCGCAACCTCTCGGGCATGTACGCGGGCAACAAGGAAATCGACTCCTTCAACTTCGTGAAGAAGGCCTTCCTCACCATCGGGCTCGCGAAGGTCGCGACCTCGGCGGAAGAGGGCAAGGAGTCAGGCTTCCTCGCGCCCGACGCGTACATCTCGATGAACCGCGACCACCTGCTCGCCGACGCCAAAGCGCGCGCGCTGGGCATGGCCGAAGCGGGCTTCCGCGCTCCGCGCCAGAGCACGTTCTTCCTGCCCGGTCGTTCGGGCGCGGCGACCATCGACATGCAGCTCTACGACATGGTGAATAACCACCAGATCAGTGACCACGATCGCCTCATCGGAAAGAAGCTGGGCAGCGTGTTGACGGGCGGAGACACCTCGCCTTCGAACGCGGTGACCGAGCAGCAGTTGCTCGATCTCGAGCTCGAGGCGTTCGTGTCGTTGTGCGGTGAAGCGAAGACCCAGGATCGGCTCCAGTTCATGCTCGAAAAGGGCAAGCCGCTCCGCAACTGAAGACAAAGGGACCATCACAATGACCACCAGAATCGTCATCGCCAGCAGCGCCCGCACGCCCATGACCCGCGCTCACAAGGGCGAGCTCAAAGACACCCGCCCCGACACCATGGCCGCGCACGTGATCAAGGCCGCCGTCGACCGCGTGCCGGGCCTCAAGATGGAAGACATCGAAGACGTGGTGCTCGGCTGCGCCATGCCCGAAGGTGAGCAGGGCATGAACGTGGCGCGCATCGCGGCGCTGCTGGCCGGGCTGCCTGACACCGTCTCTGCCATGACCGTCAACCGCTTCTGCTCCTCGGGCCTGCAGAGCATCGCCATGGTCGCTCAGGCGATTCAGGCGGGGCAGTACGAAGTCGGAATTGCTGGCGGCACCGAGACCATGACCATGGTGCCCATGGGGGGCAACAAGGTCTCGGCCAACCCCGAGCTGATGGAAAAGTACCCCCAGGTGTACGTCACCATGGGCGCCACGGCAGAGAAGGTCGCAGCGCAGTTCAAGGTGACGCGCGAAGAGCAAGACGCGTTCGCCGCCAACTCGCAGAAGAAGGCGACCGAAGCGCGCGAGAAGGGCACGTTCAAAGACGAGATCGCGCCCATCACCGTCACGTTGTTCGACGAGTCGGGCAAGTCTCGCCAGGTGCTCGTCTCTGAAGACACCATCATCCGCGCCGAGACCACGCTCGAGGGCTTGCAGAAGTTGAAGCCGGCCTTCGACATGAAGGGCACCGTCACCGCGGGGAACGCGTCGCCGTTGACCGATGGCGCCGCGGCGACCGTGGTGATGTCTGAGAAGAAGGCGAAGGAGCTGGGCGTCAAACCGCTGGGCTACTTCATCGACTTCGCGGTGGCCGGCGTGCCGCCCGACATCATGGGCATCGGGCCTGTGCCTGCCGTGCGGAAGCTGCTCGCGAAGAACAAGCTCACCATCAAGGACATCGACGTCTTCGAGGTGAACGAGGCCTTCGCGGCGCAGTCGGTGTACTGCCTGCGTGAGCTGGGCATTCCCCCCGAGAAGGCGAACCCGAACGGCGGCGCGATCGCCATGGGTCACCCGCTGGGCGTCTCGGGCACCCGCATGACCGGCACCCTGCTGCGCGAGCTGAAGCGCCGCGGCGGCAAGTACGGCGTCGTCACCATGTGCATCGGTGGCGGCATGGGCGCGGCTGCGCTCTTCGAAGTGGCCTGAGGTTGGCCGAAATAGAAGTCACTCCAATCACCGGTCTCGGGGAGACCGGTGGTGGAACCCGCCCGCGAGACGGCTACAGTCTCGCGGGTCATGTTCTTTCTGCTCGGCCTCGCGTTTCTCACCCTGATCGTCGTGGTCGGGATCATCGTCGTTCTCGCAGGCAAGCGGAACGTCGAGGTCATGACGTTGAAGCCGCCCTCCCCTGGCCAGCCCGTGCTCGGCGCCGATGCCTCGCCTGAGCAGCTCGTCCGTGCGGGGCGGAAGATCGAAGCCATCAAACGACACCGCGAGCTGACCGGCGTCGGTCTGAAAGAAGCCAGGGACGCGGTCGATGCGTTGGAAAGTGGCCGCTCGGCGACGTTGCCGCCCAAGAGCTCGTTGCTGCGCCAGGTGAATGATTCGGAGATCGAAGCGCAGATCCGCTCCGGCCATTTGATCGACGCGATCAAACTGTACCGCGAGAAGAACGGCGTCGGCCTGAAGGAAGCGAAAGACGCAGTCGAGGCGTGGCGCGACCGGATCAGGGCCAGCTGAGATGAAGAACGCGACGCAGGGCGAGCTGCCTCCCATGCTGAGCAGCCTCCTGGGGGCGATCATCGACCGCGAGCTGGCGGGCCGCTTGAGCGAGGTGATGGCGGCGGCAGGGCGGTGCATCGAGCGGCTGGCCGGCATCAACCTGGTCGCGCTCGAGCCAAATGATTCAGGTGACGGCAGCGCCGATCTCGCGTTGTGGGAAAAAACGGCGCCCGCGGTCGGCGAGATGGTGGTGGCGGTCAACGACCTGTGCGCCGTGATCGACGCGAGCTTTCCGGCCTCACGCAGCCGGGCGAGCCTGTTTGGTGAAGAGGGCTCTGATCAGCGCGCGGAATACGAGGCGGCGGCGGTGTTCCGAACGATTGGCCCGCTGATTCAGAAAGAGGTGACCGAGGTCGGCGCGTTGATGCGCCGGCCTGAGCTGCTCTCGAGCCCGTGGTCTTTGTTGTCTGAGCTGCAGCGCCTGCGGGCCGAAATCCGCGCGAGGGTCAGTGATGGCGTGTACCTCTCGGCGGCTGCGCTCGGCGTGGTGTCTCGTGAAGAGGTGGTGCCGGGTTTCGGGCAAGAAGTGGTGCGCGCGCTGAGCTTTCGCGGCACCGCTTCTGCGTTGCGACGCACGGCGATTCAGCGCCTCGAGAACGGCACGGTCGGCTCGAAGCTGGCTCGGGCGCTCGAGGAAGATCTCGAGGCCTTCACGACGATGCCGGCGTGGCGGTACGTGAAGATCGAGACCAAACGCTCGATGCTCGAGTTGCGGGTGCGTCTGGTCAGCCTTTCAAACGACGCGCAGACCAGCGTGGCCGTGGTGCGGGAAGCCGCCGAGCCGATGTTGGCGGTGCTCGAGGCCACCAGCTTCGAGCTCTCGCGCAGTCTGCTCATCGCGCACGATCGGCAGGCGCGGCATCTGGCGTTGCGCAGGGCAGAACAGGCCGAGCTGCACCTGTCGCTCGGCACGGGCGCTGCGGGGTGGGCGCTGGAAGCGGCCTTCGAAGCAGCCACCCCCTTGCGTGGGTGCAATGAGTCGGTGGATCAGCTGATGCGTGAGGCAAGCAAGCTGGTGGTGGGAGAGCTTCCAGAATCAGAGCTCATGCCGCTGGCCGCCGAGTTCGCCGCCGCGTTGAGCCGACTGGATCTGTAAGAATTCAAAGGGTGGGGGGAGAGGGCAGTCACCTTTTTCTCGAAGTCTGACCGCGCAACAAAACCTCACCCGCCTCGTCAGTGAGCTCAAAATACGCCAGATATTTCGCCACCCGCTCCTCGAGAGTCGGAGCCTCAATCACCAAACACAGCTCATCCGCCGCATAGCTCCGGCACACCGCCGGCCTGTTCTCATACGCAGTGCACAGATTATCCGCGCCGAGATGGGGGCACCGAAGCCCGAGCGGCTTGTCGAGCGCCGCGATGTCCGGCGCCACACAACACGCGCCACACTTCGTGCACTCGTACGCGCCCACGGTCAATCCCGGCCGAGATACACGTTGTCGATGCACGCGGTGTCGTTGAGCCCGTCGAAGTACTCGCCGCGAACCCGCACGCTGCGCAGATCGCTGAGCACCGTGCGCAAGTCATCTTCAGTCGCATCGGCACCGGGCCCACTGGGCTCATCGATGCGCCACCCCGAGGTGCCATCGAAGCGCACCGAATACGGGGTCCAATCGAGCCCCGGCGCGAAGCGGAGGAACCAGGTCACCGCGAGCCCGCCGCCGTTGAGCACCACGTCGCGGCCGCGCACCTGGTTGAAGCTGTTGCCCTGTTTGAGATCGAACGTGAGCCGTTTGCCCAGCGCGGCCGACGCGTTGCCCAGGAACTTCTGAGGGGCGACGAAGTACCAGATGTCGCCATCACCCTCGTCGCGGCCGCACAGGTGGCCCGCCGGGTTACCGCCTTCGCGGATCAGCTGGGGCAGGGTGGGCACCTTGCCGTTGTTGGACAGCGTCCACCCTTCGTCATCACCCTCGAAGGTGCTCCCGGCGAAAGCAGCGGGCCCGCAGGCGAAGCCGAAAAGCGCGAAGGCGGGCACGACCAGGAAACGCACGCGCTCGTTGTATCAGAGCGAGGCTCAGAGTCATGGCAATGGCGGCGGCGGCCACGGCTTGAGCCCTGAGATGCGCTGCGAATCGGTGGTCACCTGTTCGACCTGCACGCGCTCGCGGCGGCAGAAGTCCTTCACGGCGCGCTCGAGGCCGGGGTGGAAGATCTTGTGCACGCTGTGGATCTCGGTGGGCTCGAAGCCGCGGGAAATCTTGTGCTCGCCCCCTGCACCCGGCTCGAACACCTGGAGCCCCCGTGAGATCGCGTCATCGACCGAGTGGTACAGGCAGACGTGAAAGTGAAGGAAGGGGTGCTCTTCGAAACAGCCCCAGTACCGGCCGTAGAGCCGCTGCGGCGTGTGGAGGTTGAAGGCGCCGGCGATCACCTGCTCCTTCTTCTCGGCAACCACCAGCTCGATGGCGTCGGGCATGTCGGCGAAGGCGCGGTGAAAGAAGTCGCGGGTGAGCTGAATGGGCCCCCAGGCGTGGCGCGAGGCGGTGGCTTCGTAGAAACGCCAGGCGAGCTCGGCGTGTTTCTTCGTGAGCTCGGTACTCCGCACCGTGCGCAGGGTGATGCCCTGGGTCGCTGCCGCGCTGCGCTCGCGTTTGAACTGGTTGCGCCGCTTGGAATCGAAGCGCGAGAGGTAGTCGTCGTAGGTGCGGTAGCCGGGGTTTTGCCAGTGGTACTGCATGGTGCTGCGGCGCAAGAAGCCGGCGGCCTCGAGCGTGTCGGCTTCGGCTTCGGGCGGGAAGAGCACGTGCAGCGACGAGCAGCCTTCGTCCTGGGCCCACTGGGTCATGAAGGTCAGCAGCGCGCGGCGAAGCTTCGGCTCGTCTTCTCCCGTCGCGACCAGAAACCTTCGCGCGGTGAGGGGTGAGAGCGGGAGGCCGACGAGGAGCTTGGGGTAGTAGTTCACCCCGAACTGCTGCGCGGCGTTGGCCCAGCCGAAGTCGTAGACGTACTCGCCCATCGAGTGGTGCTTGCGGTAGGCGGGCGCGGCGGCGACGAGGGTGTCACCTCGCCAGAGAGTGAAGTGGGCGGGCTCCCAGCCTCGTTCGGTCGAGGCGGAGCCCGAGGCTTCCATGGCGTGGATCCACTCCCAGCGCAGCACCGGCGCGTCGGAGGGGACGAGGAGGGCGTTCCATTGAGCGCGCGGTGCGTCGGTGATCGACTCGAGCACCCGAAGGCGTGGCTCCAACATCAGGGGTGCAGGCTAACCGCCGTCCCGCGGACTGGCATCCGACAGTGTCGAGGGCGAGGCAGGGCTCCCTGAAAGGGGGGGGGCGTGCTAGGCGGGTTTCACCAATGAAAAATACCACCCTCCGATTCGCGCTTTTGTCCGCAGCGCTCTTCTTCGTCGGCTGTCCAGGCCCGAAGGACGAGTGCAAGGTCAACACTGACTGTGCAGCCGGGCAGATCTGTTCTGCCAATAAATGCGTTGCCACCAACATCGGCGGCGGCACGGGCGGCGGGACGACGGGCGGCGGCACCGGTGGCGGTACGACCGGCGGCGGCACGGGTGGTGGAACGACGGGCGGCGGCACCGGTGGAGGCACGACCGGCGGCGGCACGGGCGGTGGTTCGACTGGCGGCGGCGCTGGCGGCGGTTCGGCTGGCGGCGGCGCTGGTGGCGGTTCGGCTGGCGGCGGCGCTGGTGGCGGTTCGGCTGGCGGCGGCGCTGGAACGACGGGTGGAGAGACCTGTGCCGCGCCTCAGCTCATCGGCGCTAACGAAACCGTCAACTCGACCACGGTTGGGCTGACCAGTGATTACTCATTCGTCGGCGCAGGCTTGTGCCGTGGCGCAGCGAACACGGAGCCCGATCGGGTCTTTCAGACGACGATTCCGGCCAACTCGCGCCTGACTGTCACCACGACGCAAACCTGGGACATGACCCTCAACATCATCGGGTCTCCTGCGAGCAACTGTGGCACTGGGATGGGCACGGGCATCGTTTGCCTGGCTGGCTCGGACACGACTGGCAATGAGAGAGCCACGGTCATCAACAGTGCGGCCGCGCCCCTTGACGTCTTCATCCTCGTCGACGGCTATGCGACGGGCGACAACGGATCCTTCGTGCTCACCACCGCAACTCAGGCGATTCCGCCGGGTGACGTGTGCGCGACGGCCCTGGTACCTGATGCGGGGACTGTGAACGGCTCGTTGGTTGGCTTCACGAGCGACTACCTCGCAAGCACGGGCTGCGCCTCTGGGACGTCAGGTCCTGACGCGGTCTGGCAGGCCTCGGTGCCGGACGGTATGCGGCTCACCGCCACGGTGACTGCCTCGTCGTCCATTCTTGCTGACGGCGGCACCGCTTTCGGGTTCCAGCCGACGCTGAACTTCGTGGTTGGAGCGTGCGCGTCGAGCCTGACCTGCACCACCGGCACGGCGGCGAGTGCGACCTCGGGTACGACCACCACCACCTACGACAACGTCAGCGGCGGATCGCAGTCAGTGCTGCTCGTGGTCGATACGCCCACCAGCGCGCCTTCGGGCACCTACACGCTGACCACCAGCGTCGACGTCCTCAACCTTCCCGTCGGCGATATCTGCTCGAACGTCGCTGCCCCGATCAGCACCAACACGATGCTTACCGGCCAGACACTCGTCGGGTACACCAACCACTTCACGACCGGCACGGCCAACACGAACTGCACCTTCAACAACGGGCCTGACCGCGTCTACGCGGTCACTGTCGGGGCGGGCTCTCGACTCACCTTGCTGGGCAACAGCACGACCGCGAACCTGGCCATCAGCGTGGTCGATGGCGCGGCGGCGGCGTGCGTCGCCAATCCCGTCGTCTGCGCTAGTTCTGTCGACAGCAACTCGTCGACGGGCGCTGAGACTGCCGTGTTCAACAATGCCACGACGGCCAGCAAGACGGTGTTGGTGATCGTCGATCGCTCGTCAGGAACGCTCGCTACGGACACCTTCGACCTCGGTATCTCGCTGGCGCTCATTCCGCCGGCGCCCGCCAACGACAACTGCGCCGCCGCCACCGCCCTCACCTTCACGGGAAACACTGTCACCGTCACCAGTGACACCACGGAGGCGACCAACGGCAACATGACCGGCGACGCGGCTCCCACCTGCAGCTCGAGCGCGATCTCGTCTGGACGTGACGTCGTCTATTCGTACACGCTGGCTGCGGCTCAGAACGTCACCATCACCGTGACGCCGACCAGCCCTCCGGCGACGACCACCTTCGCGCCTGTCGTCTACGTGCGTAACAACTGCGCCGACGCCACGGCTCCCAACCAGGTCGGTTGTGTGGCCAACTTCAGCTCGACCCAGCACGTGCTTTCGCTGACTCAGGCGGCAGGGACGTACTTCATCTGGGTCGACGGCTCGGGCAACTCCGCTGGCCCGTTCTCGATGCAGGTGACCACTTCGGCGCCGACTCCGACGATCGCGGGTGGCGAGACGTGCGCGGCTCCGGTGGTCATCAGCAACAACACCACGTTCAACTCCACCACGACCGGTCTGACGAACGACTTCGCCTTCGTGGACACTGGGCTGTGCCAGGGCAGCACCGCGACCACGTCGACGGCTCCCGATGCCGTCTTCCAGACGAGCATCCCGGCCAACTCGACGCTGACCGTTTCCACCACCGCCACCTGGGATCGCATCCTCAACGTCGTGGCTGCCCCCGCAACGAACTGCGGCGCCGCGGGAACGGGCGCGGGCATCGTCTGCCTCGCCGGTTCTGACAGCAGCCCCGAGACGGTGACGGTCAGCAACACCAGCACCTCCGCCATCGACGTCTTCATCATCCTCGACGGTTGGAGCGCCGGTGAAGGCGCATTCCAGATGACGACCAGCACGGCGGTCATTCCTCCGCCCGGGTACACGAAGACGACGGTCAACCAGGCCTGCGACACGCTCGCAACTCCGACGGCGCTCCTCTCGTCGGCCACGACTCCCGCAATTGGCGATGACGTGCTCTCTGCTTCCACCGCGCTGCCCTTCGCCTTCTCGTTCTTCGGGACTACCGTCGCGAACTACCGGGTGAGCTCGAATGGCAATCTCCAGTTCTTCGCAACGACCGGGGCTGGATCCAGCCAGTTTACGAACGTGGCCATCCCCTCCACGACCGTTCCGAACGGGTTTGTCGCGCCGTTCTGGGATGACCTGACCGCGGTGGCGACCACGCAGGTTCGCACCCAGATCTTCGGTTCTGGCTCAACCCGTCACATGACGGTCGAGTGGTTCGACTCGACCTTCTCGGGAAGCGCCGAGCGTCTGCAGTTCCAGGTGAAGGTGTACGAGACCACCAACGTCATCGAGTTCCACTACTGCAGCCTGGTAGCGAACGCAGGAAGCGCTACGCGGATCCTCGGGAACAGCGCCACGGTGGGCGTTGAGAACCTTGCTGGCTCGGCAGGTGTTCAGCACTCGTTCAACACGGCGAGCTCGGTGAACACCACCGCCGCGCTGCGCTTCACGCCGTAAACTTTCTATTTCTGAAGTAACGGCCGCTGCCCACTTCGGGTAGCGGCCGTTTTTCGTTTTGGGTGCCGGCGAGTCATCGCCCCTCAGTGAACTCCAAGCCGACGGAACATCTCGGGAACTCCGTCGCGCCAGGGTTCGCGCCGCTTGGCGGCAGCTGTCGTCGGTGGGATAGGGCGCTGCATGCTGACTTCAGCGGTCGCTCTCGTCTTGTTCGCCGCTCCGGAAGAGCCTTTCCTTCGATTGCGAGCCGTGGGCGACGTGATGCTCGGCACTTCGGTTCCTGAAGGTAAGTTGCCGCCGGATGACGGCGCGCATCTGCTCGACGGCGTGCTCCCGCTGCTCACCGATGCCGACCTCACCTTCGCCAACATGGAAGGCCCGCTGTGTGACTCGGGCACTTCGAGCAAGTGCAGGAAGGGCGGCAACTGCTTCGCCTTTCGCACGCCCACCTCGTACGCGAAGTACCTCGAGGCCGCGGGCATCGACCTCGCTTCGACCGCGAACAATCACGCGGGCGACTTTGGCGAAGCCTGCCGCCGCGAAACAGAGAAGGCGCTCGAGACGCATCGCATCGCCTGGTCGGGCCCGAAGCAGACCGTCGCGCGCGTCACCTTCAAGGGGAAGAAGGTCGCGCTCATCGGCTTTCACACCAGCGCCTCGTGCAACGACGTGAACGATCTCGTCACCGCGAAGAAGCTCGTGGCGACCGCGCGCGCTGACAGTGACTTCGTGATCGTCAGCTTTCACGGTGGGGCTGAGGGAACGAATGCGACGCACGTGAAGAACGGCGCCGAGCGCTACCTCGGTGAGAATCGTGGTGACTTGAAGGCGTTCACTCACGGCGTCATCGACGCGGGCGCAGACCTGGTGCTCGGCCACGGCCCTCACGTCGTGCGCGGCATGGAACTCTACAAAGAGCGCCTCATCGCGTACTCGCTGGGCAACTTTGCCACCTACGGCCGCTTCGATCTCTCCGGCGCGCTCGGCTACACCGTGATGCTCGAGGTCTCCTTGAGCGAAGATGGAAAGTTCGCGGGCGGCAAACTCATCTCCACCAAGCAGGAGGGGAAGGGTGTGCCCATGCCCGATGAGACTTCGCGCGGTGCGAAGCTGGTGCGTTCGCTGACGCTGCAGGACTTCCCCAAGACCGGCGTGAAGATCGACGAGACCACCTTCGAGTTGAGCAAGTGACTCCGTCTTCGCTCGCTGGCGCCCACTGTGGAAATCACCCGGCCAACCCCGCGGTGGAGATCTGCACCCGCTGCGGCACCTTCCTCTGCGGTGACTGCGTCGAGTACTTCCAGGAAGAGACCTCGGCCTGCGCGAATTGCCTGCCGCTGCTCGCGGGCGGGCCTGCGTCGGTGCGGGCGCGGGTCTCTCCGGTCTTCACCACGCTGGGCCTGGGCGCGTTGATCGCCGGCTTCATCGTGCGCGGGCGGCCGGGCCTGCTCATCTGGGCCGGTGGATTTTTGGTCGGCTTCGCGGGGCTCGCGTTCGGGGTGCAGGAGCTCCGGTTGGTCAAGCTCGATCAGTCAGGCTCACGCGGCCGGAACTGGGCGCGCGCAGGGCTGGTCATCGGTGCGTTGTTCGCGCTGGGCTTCGCGGCGTTGGTGCTGAGCTTCGCGCTCTTCACCTGGCGGGCGCGCGGCACGCCGGGCTGATCAGCTCAGGCCGGTACTCGAAGTGCATCGTGTCGTAGTGCTTCCAGCGGCCGCCCCAGATGAAGCCTTCTGCTTCGAACGCATCGACGATCTCCTGCGGCACCCGGTTCTTCCAGATCATCGGCTTGCCGCGGTAGGTCCAGCGCCAGTAGTCGCTGCGCTCCACGTTGATGTCGATGGCGATGCCGAAAGCGTGACCAGAGAGGCGCTTGCTTCGTTTGATGGTCCGCCAGATCCACGTGCCTCCGATCCCTTTAAGGAAGGGGAGGAGCTTCGGGTTCTCTTTCACTTTCGGCTCGAGGCGCGCCACCACCGCTCGCAGCGGTTCAGCCGCTCGTTCGTGAAAGGGGTAGCGCAGGCCAAAGAAGCGCACCCGGTCGAGCTTCTCGGAGACCTCGTCTCTCTTGCTGCCGTAGGTGGCGAAGAAGAGTTGTTCTACTCGCGCGCGGCCGGGATCTTCGATGGGGCCCGCGTCGCTCGTGTCGATGGGGACGATCGGGCCCGTCATGTACGGCGGCTCGAAGATGTCGCGCAGGTCGGGCACTATTTCTGATTCGGGATCGTTCGCGTCGGTGGTCGTGCCGGTGTCCCAGGCCACGAAGATGCCGTTCTCGAGATCGAGGCCCCAGCCGGCGTCGGGTTTCCACTTGACCGTGCCGGCGTACCAGGTCGGCAGGCAGGTCAGCCCTGAGGGCGGCAGCCCTCCATCGGGTGAACGGACTCCCGCATCAGCTGCGGCAAGGAGAGTAAGGACGACGGCGAGGACCACGGCGGTTCGACTTACCCCGGCCGTCGAGGCACCGCGAGTTTGAGCGGGCGGGCGCGATGCGCTCCATGAAAATTCGACATCCCGCATCGAGTCTTCATGGTGCTCGCCCTCACCCCGACCCTCTCCCAAAGGGAGAGGGAGCCCATCATTCGACCACCAGCAGCGGCGCGCCGTTCTCGACGGTGGCGCCTTCTTTGGTGATGACCTGCGTGATGGTGCCGGCCTTCGGGCTCTTGAGCTCGTTCTCCATCTTCATGGCCTCGACGACCACGAGCCCCTGACCCTCGGTCACCACGTCGCCCACCTTCACGAACACCTTGACGATCTTCCCGGGCATCGGCGCTGTGAGCGTCTGCTTGCCCTCCACCGCGAAGCCCGAGGTCGCCGCGCGCAGGCGCAGCTTCCGCTCATCGACCACGTCGAAGCGCGTCATCTGGCCGCGCAACATCACGCTGACCTCGTCGCCCTTCTCGTCGAACTCCACCGAGTACGACTGCCCCTCGACGATCATCGACATCGCGCCTTGCGGCAGCACCAACGACTCGAGCTCGAACGTCTTGCCCTCGAGCGTCACCGCATACCGGCCCTCACCCAGCCCCTCGACCTCGAGCTCAGCTTGCTGCGCGTCCTTCTGCGCCAGGTTCTTCGCGAAGTACTTCGTCGTGCGCGCCATGGCTCAGGCCCCCCTCTTCCAGTTGCCGGTACGGCGGCCCGAGTTGCGCCAGGCCGAACCACCACCACTGCCGCTCTTCTGCGTCGAGGCGATGGTGGCCTGCTGCTTCTCTGCGCGCTGGTGCGCCCGAATCGCCGCGGCAATCATCGACGCGCGCGTCAACGCGGGATCCGCTTCACCCAGCAACTTCTGATGCTCACGCCCGAGGAAGCCGGTGTCGTAGTCACCCTTCACGAACTCCGGGTGCAGCACGATCTGCTTCAGGTAGCGCAGGTTGGTGGTGAGCCCGGTGAGCACGTACTCATCGAGCGCACGGCGCATCTTGAGAATCGCCTCCATGCGCGAGGGCGCCCACACGCTGAGCTTCGAGATCATCGGGTCGTAGAAGTTCGGCACCCGATACCCCTCGTAGATGCCAGAGTCGTCACGCACACCCGGCCCACCCGGCACGCGTAACGACTTCACCGTGCCTGGTGACGGCATGAAGTTCGTCGCCGGATCTTCCGCGTATACGCGCACTTCGATCGCATGACCCCGCGGCGCGATGGGCTCGAGCAGCGGCAACACACCACCCTGCGCCACGTGAATCTGCCAGGCCACCAGGTCGATGCCGGTCACCCACTCAGTCACCGGGTGCTCGACCTGCAAGCGCGTGTTCATCTCGAGGAAGTAAAAATTCCGCTTCGCGTCGACCAGGAACTCGATGGTGCCCGCGCCCACGTAGTTGACGGCCTTGGCTGCCTTCACCGCGACCTCGCCCATCGCCGCGCGCATCTCGACGGTGAGAATGGGGGAGGGCGTCTCTTCCACGACCTTCTGGTTGCGGCGCTGCGCCGAACACTCACGCTCGTTCAAGTGAATGACGTTGCCGTGCATGTCACCGAAGACCTGGATCTCCACGTGGTGCGGCTGGTCGAGGAACTTCTCCATGTAGACGGAGTCGTTGCCGAACGCGCTCATCGCCTCACTGCGCGCCGTGCGCCACGCGCCGTCGAGATCCTCCAGCTTGTCGACGCGGCGCATGCCCTTGCCGCCGCCGCCGCCTGCGGCCTTCAGCATCACCGGGAAGCCGATCTGCTGCGCGAAGACCTTCGCTTCTTCGACGTTCACGAACGGCGCCGCGTTGCCGGGCACCACGGGCACGCCCGCCTTGATCATGTTGGTGCGCGCCTGGGTCTTCTCGCCCATCGCGTCCATCGAGGCGGCGGCCGGGCCGATGAAGGTGATGCCCGCCTTCTCACACGCGCGCACGAACTTCGCGTTCTCGGACAAGAAGCCGTAGCCCGGGTGAATCGCGTCGGCGCCCGACTTGCGAGCGGCCTCCAGGATGTTGTCGATGACCAGGTAGCTCTCGCGAGAAGCCGCCGGACCCACGCAGTACGCCTCATCGGCGAAGCGGGTGTGGAGCGCCGAACGATCGGCCTCCGAGTAGACGGCGACGGTCGCCAGACCGAGTTCCTTGCAGGTGCGCATGACGCGAATGGCGATTTCCCCGCGATTGGCGACCAGGACTTTCTTGATGCGTGCCATGGCCGCGGTGTCTATCCGAAGACGGCGCGGGTGTTGCGGGTTACTGATGGCGCCCATGGCTCGAACCTTCGACATCGTTCTCTTCGGCGCGACCGGCTTTACCGGGCGGCTGGTGGCGGAATACCTCGCTCACCACGCACCGGCTGACGTGAAGGTGGCGCTGGCCGGCCGCAACACCCAGAAGCTCGAGGGCATCCGCGCCGGGTTGCCCGAGCGTGCGCGCACCTGGCCGCTGGTGGTCGCCGATTCTTCCGATGGGGCGTCGCTCGCCCGGCTGGCTGAGCAGACGAAGGTGGTGTGCACCACCGTGGGCCCTTACGCGAAGTACGGCCTGCCGCTGGTCGACGCCTGCGCGAAGGCGGGCACGCATTACTGCGATCTCACCGGCGAGCCGCAGTTCATGCGCGAGGCGATCGATCGCCACCACGAGACCGCGAAGACCACGGGCGCGCGCATCGTGCACACGTGCGGGTTCGACTCGATTCCGTCTGACCTGGGCGTGCTCGCGCTGCACGAGGCGATCGGCCCGTTGCTCAAGGCGACCTACGTGGTGGAGATCCTCAAGGGCGGCTTCAGCGGAGGCACCGTCGCCTCTGCGCTCAACGGCCTCGACGAAGCGAAGGCCGACAAGACCAAACGCCGCGCGCTCACCGATCCATATGCGCTGTCGCCCGATCGCGCGAACGAACCGAAGCTGGGTGATGAACGCGATCTCTCGACGTTCCGCTTCGATGACTTCACCGGCCAGTGGATCGCGCCGTTCATCATGGCGTCGGTGAACACCCGCGTGGTGCGCCGCTCGAACGCGCTGCAGGGGTACGCGTATGGCAAGCAGCTGCGGTACTCCGAAGTGACGGGCCTCAAGCGCGGCCCGGCCGCAGCGATCAAGGCTGCGGTGTTGACCGCTGGCATGGGCGCTTTCGTGGGCAGCCTCATGTTCGGTCCCACGCGCAAGCTGGTCGAGTCGCGCCTGCCCAAGCCGGGTGAAGGCCCCAGCGAGCAGACGCGCAAGTCGGGTTTCCTGCGGGTGCGCATCTTCGGCGAGGCGGAAAACGGCACTCGCAAGACGATGCTCATCGAAGGCAAGGGCGACCCGGGCTACCAGCTCACCTCGTTGTTGCTCGGCGAGTCGGCGCTGTGTCTGGCTCTCGATGACGCGAAGCTGCCGAAGACCGCCGGCGTGCTCACGCCTGCGACGGCGATGGGCCGCGTGCTCACCGATCGGCTCGTGGCCGCGGGGATGACCTTCAAGATCGAGTGAAGTCGCACGCGCAGGCGAAGTCGGTGAACAGCTCCATCATCGGTCCCTGGCGCGGCCCGTAAAGCGCGCCGAGCCCGCACGCCTTGCAGCACCGCGTGCCCAGAAAAGCGGGGTGCGGTCCCAGGTTCTGCGCTCGTTCGGGTTGGCGCCTTGGTCGAGCAGGGCGCGCACCTGGTTGAGGTTGTCGTGGATGATCGCGTTGACGTCCGCTCGCAGGGTTTTTTCGAAATAAGGAGCACTCACCGTTCATCCCAAGCGGAGTCGAGGGATTACCTCGCCTTCGGGCGGTAAGTGCCCCCTCGACTCCGCTCGGGGAGACCGGTGATTGGAGTCAGTTCTATTTCGGCCAACCCTGCGAGCGAAGTCGAGGGCGTACTTCAACCGTCTTTGAGGGGGAAAGGGAGTTCAGTGCTGACGTTCGAGGAACAGCAGCCCTGCGGCCCCGCAGAACGCAAAGAAGTCGAACGACATCACGTAGGGGAATTGCTGCGTGCGGAACAGGTGCGCGAACTCTTCGAGGCCTCCCACGAAGAAGAGCGTGCCGAAGCAGAGCACCGCCAACAGCAGCGCTCGCCGCACCCAGATGCTCGAGAGCAGGCGCGCGATGAACGAGGTGTCGGGCGCGGGCCGCACCCGCCAGGGCCGAAAGATGAAGTACGGCAACAACGCGAAGGCCCCGACGCCGAAGCTCAACGCGATGAAGGGCCACTTCCACCACGGCGCGTCACCTCGCAGCAAGACGGCCATCGCAGCGGGCCAGACGCCCATCAGGTTGAACAGCGCGAACAACGACAGGTTCACCCCTCCCAATTGGCCGGTGACCATGCGGGTGATGAGATCGCCCGTGTCGGGTGAGCCGGGCGGGGCGGTGAAGACCGTGATGGCGATGAGCACGCACCACAAGGCAGCGGCGGCGAGACGAAAGTGCAACGGCTTCATCGGTGCTTGAACCCCAGTCGCCCTCGCATCGGGACGCCGTCGAGTGTGATGCCCGTGCCTGACCCAAGCCAGCCGATGTGTTCCGCGGCGAAACCGGCCCGGGCCATCGCTGCTTCGAAGGCGCGCGGCCGACGCACGGCGACGAGCAGCACGTAGTCTTCACCGCCGGTCAAGGCGTACCGCAACGCGGCTTTGCGGGAGCCTGCGAAGTCGAGCAGCGCGTCGCTCACGGGAATGGCGGCGGAGTCGAGCTCGGCGGCCACTTTCGAGGCGCGGCAAAGGTGGCTCAGGTCTTGCGCGAGCCCGTCTGAGATGTCGATGGCGGCCGAGCACAGGCGGCGGGCCCGTTGGCCAAACGCGAGGTGCGGCGTGGGGCGGCGCTGGGCTGGGGTGAGCGGGTTGATTCCTTCGAGGCCGGCGGCTGCGTCTCCCAGCGGGCCTGAGACGTAGAGCGCGTCGCCGGGTCTGGCTCCCGAGCGGAGCAGGGGCGCGCCTTCGAGCGAGCCGCTCGCCGTGATGGTGATGGAGAGTTGGGAGGCGCGGGTGACGTTGCCTCCTACCAGCTCGGCGTCGTGGGCTTTGGCCAGGGCGGCCATTCCCTTTCCGAGCTTCTTGAGGTGGGCGGCCTCGACGTCTTCCGGCAGGCCCAGGGCCACGGTGAACCAGGTGGGTTTGGCTCCCATCGCGGCCAGGTCAGAGAGGTTCACCGCGAGCGCTTTGTGCCCGATGTCTTCGAAGGTGAACTGACGCGTGAAGTGCACTCCTTCGACCAGCGCGTCGGTGGTGACGACTGAGGGGCCCTGGCGGGAAATGAGCGCGCAGTCGTCGCCGGGGCCTCTCGGGGCGGGGGCGACTTTGAACTGCGCGACGAAGGTGTCGATCAAGCCGAACTCGTCCATGGGGCGCTCGTAGTACAGAAAAGGTGACTGCCCTCTCCCCGACCCTCTCCCCCTCGGGGAGAGGGAGATTGCGGGACATCAGTGGTATCTGAGCGGCCGTGGCGCAGACGCTCGGCAAGTATGAGTTGGTCAAGAAGCTCGCGGTCGGTGGCATGGGCGAGGTCTTCCTCGCGCGCATGAAGGGCCCCGTGGGCTTCGAGAAGCTCGTGGTGGTCAAGACGCTCCTGCAACACCTCCGCGAGGATCAGGAGTTCGTGAACATGTTCTTCGACGAGGCCCGCATCGCCGCGGTCCTCAATCACCCGAACATCGCGCAGATCTACGACCTCGGTGAAGACAAGGGCGAGTACTTCATCGCCATGGAATACGTGCACGGGCTCTCCTTGCGCGACGTGGTGGTGCACGGGCTCGAGAAGGGCACGCCGATGCCGCTCGCCCTCAAGTGCCGCGTCATCGCCGACGCCGCTGCTGCGCTCGACTTCGCGCACCAGGCCAAGACGCCTTCTGGCCAGCCGCTCGATCTCATTCACCGCGACGTGAGCCCTCAAAACATCCTCATCGGGTTCAACGGCGTGGTGAAGCTGATCGACTTCGGCGTGGCCAAGGCCGCCAACAAGCTCGTGCGCACCGCCACCGGCATCATCAAGGGCAAGTACGCGTACATGTCGCCCGAGCAGGCGTACGGCAAACAGCTCGACGGCCGCAGCGACGTGTTCGGCCTGGGCACCGTCTTCTGGGAAATTCTCTGCACCGATCGCCTCTTCAAGCGCGAGAACGAGACCGACACGCTGCAAGCCGTGGTGGGCGCAGAGATCCATCCACCTTCGATGCTCGATCGCGCCGTGCCCAGGTCGCTCGACCCCGTGGTGCTCAAGGCGCTCTCGCGCGAGCTGCCCGATCGCTACCAGAGCGCCGCCGCGTTTCAGAAGGCGATCGAGAGCTGGCTCACCAAGCAGCGCCTGCCCGCCACCAACGCGCACCTCGCGGCGTTCATGAAGCAGCTCTTCCCCGAAGACGTCGAGCTGCCTTCACTGCCGGCGGCCGACGTGACGTTGTCGACCGACAAGTCGGCGGTCGCCATCGAGCCGCCCCAGACTCGAGCGCCCCACAAGGTGCGCGCCAACCAGACCCGCGTGCTCGATGCGCAAGAACTCGAGGCGCGCATCGCCAGCACGCTGCCCACCCATCACATGCGCGGCCTGTTCTTCAACGCCCTGGTCGACGCCGTGCTGCGTTCGGTCGGGCCCGCCGCAGAGCCCAGGGTGCGCAAGGCCGCTCGTGAACCGCGCGCGTACGTCGACTCTCTCACGTACCCGACCGCCGAGTTCCTGCGCATGTTGTGGAAGTCGGTCGAGCTGCTCGCCCCGAAGACGCAGAGCGTGGATGACGCGTTCGAGCAACTGGGGCTGTACACGATGGATGCGCTGCTCAAGTCGCCCTTCGGCAAGTCGCTCGAGACGTTCAAGGGCTCGGGTCCGCGCGCGTTGTTCAAGCCGCTGCTCTCCACGCTCGAACCGATGATCGCGCCGGGGAACCGCTTCGTGAGTGAAGCGGGTGAAGTGAGCGCGAAGCTGGTGTTCAAGGAAGAGGTGTTGCCGCTCCAGCTCTACGTGGGCCTGGTGCGCAGCCTCTTCGAGGCGTTCTACAAAAAGACCCTGTTCGCCACCTGGGAAAAGACGGCGGCCGAGCGCGTGGAACTGACCCTGGCGTGGAAATGAGCGGCTCATTGCTGGAGAGCGCGCCTCGCTACCCGCGGCGCATCGTGTGCCTCACCGAAGAGACCACCGAGACGCTGTACCGGTTGGGGCTCGGCGATCGGGTGGTGGGCGTGAGCGGCTTCACGGTGCGGCCGACCGAGGCCCGCAAGAAGCCGAAGGTCTCGAGTTTTCTCGATGCCGACTTCGAGAAGATCCTCGCGCTCGAGCCCGACCTGGTGCTCGGGTTCTCTGATCTGCAGGCGACGCTCGGCGCTGAGCTCGCAAAACGCGGCGTGCCTGTCTACCTGTTCAATCAGCGCTCGCTCTCGCAGATCCTCCAGACGGTGCGGGTGATCGGCTCGCTCGTCGGCGCGGCCCGTCAAGCAGAGGTGCTCGCCGATGAGCTCGAGGCCAACGTGAAGCGCCTCGCAGCACAGAACGCTTCGTTGCCCAGGCGCCCGCGCGTGTTCTTCGAGGAGTGGCATGAGCCGCTCATCTCCGGCATCCGCTGGTGCAGCGAGCTCGTCGAGCTGATGGGCGGCGACGATGTCTGCGTCGAGACGCGCACGCAGCAGGGCGCCAAGGGCCGCATCTTCGCGCCCGAGGTGGTGGCCGCGCGCGACCCCGAGTTGATCATCGCCAGCTGGTGCGGGCGGAAGGCGAAGCGCGCGAAGATCGTCGGGCGGCCGGGTTGGGAATCGGTCAGCGCGGTGAAGAGCGACCAGCTCTATGAGGTGAAGAGCGCCTTCATTCTCCAGCCGGGTCCCGCCTTGTTCACCGACGGCGCGGCGCAGGTCGCCCGCATCATCCGCGCGGCCGCGACCGGTGAGCTGCTGCCCCCACCCAGACCCGGTGAGCTGCGCACCGCCGGTCTGGAGCCCACCTACCCCACGGGTCCTGGTTGACAGGGCGTGTAGGACATAGGCATACGGCTGCCCACCTGACGTTCAAGAGGGGGCCGAAACCATGAAGCGTTCCATTCTGTTGTCGCTGGTCGCGATGTCGATGTTCGCCTGTGGGCCCGACGCGCTCGCCGTGGTCGGTGAAGAAGAGACCGAGCTCGACGGCACCGAGACGTACGACGCAGAGCTCACCAGCTCGAGCCGCTCGTCGACCTGGTTCCCGCTGCAGGCCGGCAACAGCTGGACCTACAAGAACAGCTCGGGGGCGATCCGCACCGTGACGCTCAGCCAGGTCGGCGGCGGCATGGCGCTGCTCACGGGCCTGTTCCCCAACCCCACCTGGGTGGGCCTGACCACCGACGTTTCGAGCTCGCTCATGATGTGGACCGGCTCGGCGTGGGTTCCCTTCGTTCGTTTTGGCTTCTCCACCACCAGCTGGCGCACCTCGAGCGAGCTGTGCACGGGCCTCGTGGGGCGCCGCCTGTCGACGGGCACCGTGGTCTCCACCACCGCGGGCCACTTCTCCGACACCCGCACCATCAGCTTCGCGCAGGTCTCAGACCCCGCCGTGCTCTGCGCGCCGCAGGCGTTCAACGAGCTCGCGTTCGTTCCCAACGTCGGCCTGGTGTCCTTCCGCAGCGGCACCAACCACCGCTTCACCCTGGTGAGCGCGACGGTCAACGGCAAGGTCATCCCCGTCGTTCCTGAGGCCGACATCACCGCGAAGGTGACGCTCGATCAGGCCAGCTACGTGTCGCTGCCCAACACCATTCGCTGCATCACCACGCCGTGCCCGAGCAACGCGCAGACTGCTTCGGCGCGCGTGTCGCTCGAGCTGCGCAACACGGGCTCGACCTCGAAGACCTGGCAGTTCTCCACCGGCTGCCAGTTCGACGTCGAGCTGGTGTCGTCGTCGGGTGCGGTCGTTCGCAAGCTGTCAGATGGAAGGTCGTGCACGTTCGCGCTCACCTCGGTCACGCTGGGTGCGGGGCAGTCGAAGGTGTTCTCGGCCAGCATTCCCCTCGAAGACAAGACGGGCCTGCAGCTCGATGGCACGTACTCGGTGAAGGCCACGCTGATTCCCTCGACCGGCACGGCGCCGTCGGCGAGCGGCTCGTTGTCGGTCTCGGTTCTCGTTCCCTGAAAACCCGCGCGGTCCGGCCGCGCACGCGGGCAGGTCGGCTGGCTGCGCTCGATGCGTGGGTGGTGGCGAGCTGCCCTGAGCTGCTCGATGGGCGGGGGGCGATCGTCGATGTGGGGTACGGCGAGACGCCGGTCACCACCCTCGAATGGGCGCAGGCCGTTCATGAAGTGAACGCGCAGGTTCGAGTGGTCGGAATCGAACAAAAGCCTCCCTCTCCCCGAGGGGGAAAGGGCGTAACGCTTCTCGCCGGTGACTTCACCACCTGCGCCACGTTGAACCCGACCGCCGTCGTGCGCGCGATGAACGTGCTGCGCGGCTATCGCGAAGAAGAAGTCGAAGAGATCTACGCTGCGCTCGGCGCAGGTCTCGTCGAAGGTGGACTGCTGCTGGAAGGCTCGACCGACACCGAAGGCCACGTGACGGTCGTCTGGGTGATGCGTCGTCGATCAGGCGCACTGGTGCGAGAGGCGCTCCTCTTCCACACCGACTTCACGCGGGGCTTCTCGCCGTGGCTCTTTCGCGACTGGCTGCCTCGAGACCTGCGACGGCGTGCGCAGCCCGGCACGGCGATTCACGCTGTGTTGGCTTCGTGGGCTTCGCAGGTTCCAGGCGAGGTCGCGGATCCTCGCGCCCGTTTCGTGGCTTCCGTACGTGGGGCGGTGGTCGCGACGCCCTGGGAGCTCGAGCACGGGTTTGCTCGAACCGGCTACCCTCTCCCCGACCGTCTCCCCCTCGGGGAGAGGGAGGTTGTCGGTGGAGTGGGTTGATTTCAGTGAAATTGGTTTGCCCGCTCAGGCCGCCGCGCGCTCCCGAAGCAGCTCGCCTGCGATCCAGTCGAGGAACATGCGCTTGCTGACCAGGAACAAGTCCACCGAGCTGGTGCTGTGCAGCTTCTCGGCGAGCTGTTGATGCGTCGAGTCGCGTTCAGCCCGCAGCAGCGCTGACGCCTTCGAGCGGTTCTCGGTGGCAGCCATGTCGGAGGCCGCCGCGACCACCCAGGCCCAACCGACGAACTCGGCGCGCTCCTGGGGGGTGGCGTCCCAGCGGCGGAAGAGGTTGGCGAGCTCAGCATCGAGTTCGGTGCGATTCAAAATCTGGAAACCTTGATTGACCATGTGGGGAAGGGGTCCTTTCGGGTTCGAAGCGTTTGCACTTAGCGATCCGCCCGCAAAGCCGCGTCACGCCGTGGGGCGCGCGGGTCGGGTGCTCAGTCGGGGTCGGGTGCGACTCAAGTGGTAGGGTCTGTAAGAGATGCCCGAAGTGCTCCTGCTGGCGCTCCTTGCCGCCGCGCCGGTGTCTTCGGACACGGGTTACGAAGACCGACTCATCGCGTGGGGGGTGGAACTCCACGGCCGCGAGCTCGAGCCCTCACCTGAGGGCAAACGCATCGAAGAGGTGCTCATCGCCCGCGAAGACGTCTTCGCCTGGAGCGACCCGTACCCCATGTTTTTGAACCTCATTCACGTACGCACCCGGGAGCCTGTCATTCGCCGCGAGGTGCTGCTGGTGGCAGGCGACCTGTGGGATTCGCACCGGGTGATGGAGACCGAGCGCAACCTGCGCCGGCTGTTCCTTCTTGCGGTCGTCAAAGTCGTGGCGGTCAAAGGCCGCGACGGAGGTGTGGCGCTGCTGGTGGTCTCGAAAGACCGCTGGAGCCTGCGGCTGTCGAACTCCTTCACGCTGATTGGCTCGTTGCTGCAGTTCCTCCAGCTGCAGCTCATCGAGGTCAACTTCAACGGCTGGGGCCAACAGCTCGCGGTGAACACCACCATCCGGCTCGACACCTTCACGGTGGGTCAGACCTTCATCGAGCGCCGGCTGCTCAGCTCGCGTTGGTACTTCGGTGAATCGGCGGCGTTGATCTTCAACCGGCAGACCGGCGCGCTCGAAGGCACCGCCGGCGCGGTGTCGTTCGGCAGGCCCATCATCACCCTCGATCAAGAGTGGGGCTTTCTCCTCGACACCAGTTGGAACTCGAGGCGGCGGCGCGTGTTCCGCGCTGGGAGCATCTGGCAACTGCCGTACCCCGACGCGTCGACGGGGCAGACCGTGCCCCTGGTGTACGACGTGCGTGAGTTCGCAGGTGAAGCCACGTTGACCCGCAGCTTCGGGCGCGCGCTCAAGGTCGATCTCTCGGGCTCAGTGGGCGGGTACTCACGCCAGTACAGACCCTCGCTGGTGGAAGGAGAGCAGGCCGACTGGCTCATCGCCAACTACCTGCCTCGCTCAGAGAACGTCACCTACGTGACCGCCTACGCCCGCGCGTTTCCCTCTGACTTCAAGGTGCTGCGCAACATCGACACCTTCGAGATCTCCGAAGACTTTCAGCTCGGCTGGGTGGCGCAGGGCGGGGTGCGTTGGGCCTTTCCCTTGCCTTTCGCGCCGTCGAGCTTCGTGGAGCTGGGCGCCTCGTTGCGCTACCGCTTGTACAAAGCCGACGACCTCTTCACCGTCACCGTCGCGGGCGCGATGCGGGTCAGACCCGGCCAGGCGCTCGCCAATCGCCGCTTCGCCGCGGAGCTCTCGAACTACAGCCCGCAGTTCTGGGGTGGGCGGTTGGTCACCCGGGTGTTGGTCGACTTCAAGGGCAACGATCTCGACAACCGGCAGCTGCTGCTGGGCGGCTCCACGGGCCTGCGCGGCGCCTACCCCGAGCAGTTCACCGGCCGGAACCTGGTGCTCGCGAACGTGGAATACCGGGCCCGCCCACTGGAGTTGTGGAGCAACTGGCTGGGCATCGTCCTCTTCTATGACGTGGGCTCGGCCTTCGACGCGGTGGTGCTCCCCACGCACACCGTGGGTATCGGCTTCCGGTTGTTGCTGCCGCAGCTCAACAAAGAGGTGCTGCGCATCGACTTCGGGTTCGTCTTCGGCGGCTCCATCCCCGGGGCGGATCGCATCAACGCCAGCTGGGGTCAGGTCACCGACATCCGGCCAGAGTTCCTCGACCAGCCGCTTTGAGTAGGCTGCGCTGCGATGCGCCTGTTGCCACTCATCGTAGAGGGCCTTTGGAAATAGGAATCGGGTTCCATCACCGGTCTCCCCGAGCCCAGTCGAGGGGGCACTTCGGTCAGCGAAACTCGATCCGCACGGAAGTATCGCCGAACAACACCTCGTCACCGTGCACCAGCGTGCGCTTGTCGATGCGCTGATCCTGGTACCAGGTGCCGTTCGAAGACCCGAGGTCTTCCACTTCCACCCTCTGCTCGAGCACATGCAGCACCGCGTGCTGCCGGCTGATGCGCGGCGAATCGATGGTGAGATCGCAGCTCACGTCACGCCCGACCAGAAAACGTGCGCCCTCGATGACCACTTCGCGCTCGGCCAGAACCAGCACGAGGCGCTGCTGCTTTGCCACGCTCGGCGCGGTCGAGTCAGGCGCCACCGGCGTCAGCTCCGGAGCGCTGAAGCTGCCACCTGACGCGAGCCGCCAGTCCTCGACGTCGTCCACCACCGGCACGCGGCTGGTCTGCGGCTCCTCGAGCTCTTTCGGCTGCTGGCCCGGCTCGACGTAGCCGTGCAGCTTCGCCCAGTTGAAGACGGCCTGATTGACCAGCCCCTCGACCGACACGGCCATGTCCCGGCTCATCTTCTCGAGGGCCGACTGAAGTTCCGGGCTGACGGTGAAGATCTTCATCGGCAGAGGCGAGCTAGCCACGAGCGTACGGGCGTGAGCAACACTATCGTGTGCACCATGGGCGATAACTCTCCTCCGACCGGTCCCGATTTCACGAAGGGCATTGCCTCCTCAGAGCTGCCTGCCGAAGGCGTGTTGCTCGGCCAGGCCGATGGTGAAGCCGTGCTGCTCGTGCGCCGGCCCGGAGCGGTGCATGCGATCGGCGCGAAGTGCACGCACTACGGCTCTTCGCTCGCGGATGGGTTGGTGGTGGGGAACACCATTCGCTGTCCGTGGCACCACGCGTGTTTCGATCTCGAGAGCGGCGAGGCCATCGGTGCGCCCGCGCTCAATCCGTTGCCCTGCTGGGACGTGACCGAGAAAGACGGCCGCATTGAGCTGTTCGCGAAACGCGCGCACGTCTCTCCTGCACCTCGCGTGGGGGCGGGTGTTCCGTCATCGGTGGTGATCATCGGCGCAGGTGCCGCGGGTGAGAGTGCCGCGGAAGAAGTGCGCCGACGCGGGTACGAGGGGCCGGTCACGCTGGTCGATGCCGATGCGCTCACGCCGATCGATCGGCCGAACATCTCGAAGGACAACCTCGCCGGCACCGCGCCTGAGGAGTGGGCGTGGCTTCACCCCGATGAGTTCTACGCAGAGCGCAAGATCACCCGGCAGCACGCGCGGGTGGTGAAGATCGATACGGCCGAGCAGAAGCTGGAGCTCGAAGGCGGCGCCCTGCTCGATTTCGGCGCGCTGTTGATCGCTTCGGGCGCCTCAGCCGTACAACCTCAGTTGCCGGGTGAAGGGCCCGCGGTGCTCACGCTGCGCTCGCTCAGTGACATGCGCGCGATCATCAAGGCGGCGGAGGGGAAGACGCGCGCCGTGGTGCTGGGGGCGAGCTTCATCGGGCTCGAGGTCGCAGGCTCGTTGCGAGCGCGTGGGCTCGAGGTGCATGTGGCTGCTCCAGACAAGTCGCCGCTGATTCGGGTGCTCGGGCCACAGCTGAGCGCGGTGGTCCAGAAGCTCCATGAGGATCACGGGGTGATCTTTCATCTCGAGCGCAAGGCCACCGGCCGGGTGCCGCGCGGGGTGACGTTGTCGGATGGTTCGGTGCTCGAGGGCGATCTGATCGTCGCGGGCGTCGGCGTGCGGCCGAACCTCGGCCTCGCGGAAATGGCGGGGCTTTCGATCGATCGGGGTGTGGTGGTCGACGAGTTCCTGCGCACGAGCGCGCTGAAGGTGTGGGCGGCCGGTGACGTGGCCCGGTATCCGGATCCGCGGTCGGGTGAACGCATTCGGGTCGAGCACTGGGCGGCCGCGCAGGATCAAGGGCGCATCGCGGCTCGCAACCTGCTCGGCATCGCGACGTCATTTCGCGACGTGCCGTTCTTCTGGAGCCAGCACTACGACGTGACCATCGCGTACGTCGGTCACGCAGAGAAGTGGGACCAGCTGGTGGTGGAGGGCTCGCCGGAGAAGCTCGACTGCACGGTGCGGTACCTGCTCGCCGGCAAAGAGCTCGCCGTCGCGACGATCGGGCGTGATCGAGCCAGCCTCGAAGCGCACGCCGCGATGGAGCGGCGATGAACCCCACAGCCTCCCTCTCCCCCGCGGGGGAGAGGGTCGGGGAGAGGGCTTAGCCTTTTGGACCTTCTTCTCCTCGCACTGCTGATCGCGCTCGCCGTCTGGGGCTTCCGAATCATCCGCAAGTCGTTCCAGGCAACAGTGAGCCGCCGGGCGCGCGCGTCGATGCCCGGCTACACGCCCGACAATCCGCTCGTGCTCGTCTCTCACCGCGTGCTCGAAGATGCGCAGGCAGCAGCTCGCTGTGAGTGCGGCGGGCGATTGCTCACGCTGGGCGAGACGAGCCGTCACGGTCTGCGCGTCGCCAAAGGCCGCTGCATCGAGTGCGAGGCCGACGTCGATCTCTACTTCGTGCTTCCGAACTTGCTGAATTGAGTTGGCCCCTCACCCCGACCCTCTCCCCGCTTCGCAGGGCGAGGGGGATCAAAGCCAGTGGCGCAGGCTGTACGCGATCCACGACAACATGCGCTCGAACAGCCCGTACTGCTTGACCTCAGCCATCGTGATGCGGTGACAGTGCTCGAGGTCTTCGACGAACATCCGCTCGAGCGCCGCGCCGAAGCTGGGCTCAGTCAAAATCGCGTTCACCTCGAGGTTCTGCCGCAGCGACATGGAATCCAGATTCGACGACCCCACCGTCGCCCAGATACCATCGACCACCGCGGTCTTCGCGTGGAGCACGCGCCCCGAAGACCACTCGCGCACGTCGACGCCGTTCTTCAGCAACCGCGGGTACAGACCCCGCGCCGCGTACAACACGATCTTCACATCCGTCGTCGCGGCAAGAATCACGGTCACCTTCACCCCGCGCCGTGCCGCCAGCACCAACGCCCGCACCATCTTCGCCGGCGGCAGGAAGTACGCATTCGTCACGCAGATGCGTGACTTCGCCTTCGCAAACGCATCCTCATACGCGCGCCGAATGCCCTTTCGGTCGAGCGCGAAGTCATTGCCCACCACGCGCAACTTCTCGCAGCCCGCGTAACGCCGCCGCTCGAAGCGCCTGAAGTCGAACTTCGGCCCCTTGTTGTTGGTCCACGTGATGAGGAACAACTTCTCGAGCGCCTGTGCATCGGGCCCGGCGATCCGCACGTGCGTGTCACGCCAACCTGCGCCACCCTCCTCGACCGGCGCGTAGTCGTTGCTGATGTTGAGCCCGCCGGTGAAGCCGACCTCACCATCGACCGTCAGTGACTTGCGGTGATTGCGCCGGCTCACCTTCGACAACGCCCGGCTCAGCGAGCCCAGATACTTGAAGGGCCTGAACACGAGCAGCCTCACGCCCGCCTGGGTCAGTTCAGAGATGGTCTCGTCGGACACGTCGCTGCCCCAGAAGTCGTACATGAGGAGCACCTCGACACCCGCCCGCGCGCGCTCGCTCAACGCGTTGAGGAAGCGCATGCCCAGCTCGTCATCCTTCAAGATGTACGTCTCGAAGCAGATGGTGTTCTTCGCCGCGGCGATCGCCGACAGCATCGCGGGGAACGCCTGAAGGCCGTCTTTCAAGAGCGAGACGCGGTTGGGCCCGACCTTCGATTCCGCGTAGGGGACGGTGCTGGCGAGGGCGACGCTCATGCGCTCGTCATTCCAGACCACGACTGGCCCTTCGCTGCCAATGCGCGAGGCGTGCCTTCATCGACCACCCGCCCGGCCTCCATCACCACGATGCGATCCGCGTGGCGAATGGTGGCGAGCCGATGCGCGATGACCAGCGTGGTGCGGCCCTTCATCAACTCAGCAAGTCCGGCCTGCACTTCGGCCTCCGTCTCGGAGTCGAGCGCGCTCGTCGGCTCATCGAGCAGCAACAGCGACGGCTCCTTCAAGAACGCGCGCGCGATGGCCAGGCGTTGGCGTTGCCCGCCGGACAATCGGCCGCCTCGTTCACCCACGTCCTCTTCCAGCCCGCCCGCGAAGCCCCGAACGAAGGCCGCCGCGTGCGCCCGCTCGAGCGCCGCCCACAGCTGCGCATCCGTCGCGTCCGCCCGGCCCACCCGCAGGTTGTCGCGGATCGATCCCGAGAGCAGCACGGGATCTTGCGGCACCCACGCCAGCTGCGAACGCACGCTGCGCCGCGACAATGAAGAAAGCGGCGCCCCATTCCACTGCACCTCACCGCCAGACGCAGTGCCATGCCCCAGCAGCAGCGAGAACACGCTCGACTTGCCGGCACCGGAAGGCCCGACCAGCGCCACGTGCGTGCCGGGCTCGACCGAGAAGCTCACGCCCTTGAGCGCCTCGCGCCCATCTGGATAGGTGAGCTTCACGTCGTTCAACCGCAGGCCCTGCGTGAGTGGCTGCGCTTGACCACCCGCATCGTGATCGGCCTCGGAGTCGAGCACCTCGAACAACCGCACCGCCG
>JAYVFP010000202.1:0-11194 GCA_043773025.1 Archangium sp. | reverse complement strand
AGATCTCCTACGGCGTTGGTCAGGTAGATGTTGTCGCAGCCGGTCTGGAAGCACGAGTTGTGGGTCTCCAACTCGATGCGGGTGAAGTGGAGCACGAGCCCGCGCGCGCCCGGCACGGTGACGGTGTTCGTCTCGTCGGTATCAGAGCGGTAGCTGCCCGCTGCATCACGCACCGGCCCGACGGAAATGGGCAGGCTGGTGGTCGGCCCGCTGACCGCGGGGCTGCTCAAGACGCGCGACAGACCATGGGCAATCGCGAGCCGGCGGATGAGCGTGCCGTTCACCCCGCCATTCAAGTTCACGTCAGCTGCGATCAACGCCTGCACGGCCGCGGCGAAGTGGCCGTTGCCTGCGAGGAGAAAGTGGTGCTCGAGCACCAGCTTGTCCATCAGGGTTCCGCCCAGGCGAGCCCTCAAATCCCACAGGGTGGCTGACCACATCTCCCCGTCGGCGTGGACTGAGTTCTCTTCATCCTCCGGATAGTGCTTGTCGCCATCGACGCGGCGCAGGCAACGCGGGGTGTCCATCGAATACGCGGTGCCATCCCAGTCGCCCACGCAGGCAGGGTCGCTGAGCTGCGCATGGCCGGCATCGGGCGCCAGCGCGAGAGAGAACGAAGCGGCGAGGTAGTCACCGAAACCCTCACCCATCGCGCCCTCGTCATCACCGCCGAAGTTCGGCACCTGGTTGTCTTGAATGCTGTGGCCGTACTCGTGCACCACGATGTCGGCGTCTTCTGCGTCATCCACGCCGCCCAGGCCGAAGTTCACCCGCAGGTTGTTGCCGGAATAGAACGAGTTGTCGGCGGTCTGCGCGTCGACGATGGCCTCTTGAACGCGGTTGTTCACGTTCATGAACCCCAGCCACTGAATGTGCGCCTGCACGCGGTCGAGGTGGAAGTAGACGTTCGCCTGCTCGAACCCGATGGTGTCGCGCGCGAACATGAAGGCGTTGGTCGAGGAGTTCACCCGGGCCGCCATGCGGGGGCGCACGTTGGCGAAGGCGCCGCTCGTGTTTCCCGAGCCGTCGAGGCGGGGCAGGGTGACCAGGAAACGCGCCGCATCGAGGGCGGTGGTGGTGGCGTTGTTGCCATCACGCAGCGAGGTGTCGCCGCTGGAGGCCACCGGGTTCATGTCGAACACGAAGGCGGTGCCGTCGATGAAGCGCACGCCATCACGTCGGCCGAGCTCGTCGCCCGTGGCCGCGTCGATGTAGACGGTCCAGTCGTGCGGGGGCAGCTCGGTGGCGGCCTTCACGCGCCAGGCGATGCGGGGCAGGCCGGCTTTCGTCACGAAGATGCCGCGCGTGGCAGCGGGCTCGTTCTCGAACGGGCCGACACACTGTACGGCTTCGAGCGCGCGGGTGGTGGCGGCGGTCGCTTTGATGTCACCCTGCTCGATGACGGTGCCCGCTTCTTCGTGGTGCTGCAGGTTGAGCGCGCGCACTTCACGGCGGGCGCCGTCGTCGTGCACCAGCACGATGACTTCACCCTCGAACACCGGGAGCGTGGCTTGACCGACCCGTTGCTCCTGGGTGAAACGCAGGTAGCGGCCGGCGAGGCCTGTCCGCGTGGTGGAGAGGGTGAGCGCGGTGGCCTCGAGGTGGAACTCGGTGGCGCGGCTGTTCAAGAATGCGCGGGCCGTGGTCTGGGCGTCGTCGGTCGAGCTGAAGAGCTTGCCGCTGAGGATGTGCGGGCGGTGCTTCGCGTCGTTCCAGAGTGCGTCGTGGGTGGAGCGCGTCGGGGCGACAGGTGCGACTTCACAACTGGTGAGCAGTACCAGCAGGAGGCCGTTGCGGAGGGATGTGCGCATGCGGTGAGGATTGTACACCACCGGTCCTCCCGAGCAGGGTCGGCGGAAATAGGAATCGGGTTCCATCACCGGTCTCCCCGAGGCCAGTCGAGGGACTCCTTCAATGCCTTGACGCTCTCCTTGCGGGAGAGGGGACTTCAGGGAAGAAGCGCGGCGATTCGCTCGAGCGCTTTGAACGTCTCGGGCAGCCGCTCCACGCTCGCCAGCCGCTCAGGCAACGCGAGGATGGCGTCATCCAACCCCGCACCGTGCCCATACAGCGCCATCGCCGCATTCAACGCGCTCTGCGTGCTCTCGAGCGCCAGCCGTGGCTCGATCATCGCCAGTTGCTCCGCCGCCGCTTTCGCCTCGCGCAGATCCGCGGCTGCGCGGCGATCATGCAGCACCAGCACCTCGCGCTGGTTGATCGACGACAACGACTCCAGGTACTTCGACAAACCCTCGCTCGTCATGCGGGCCGCTGAGACCGACTGCTCCGAGAGCGAACGTTCGAAGTGCGCGAGCTGCCAGCGGTCTGCCGGGCGCATCATCGAGAAAGACTCACCGGCGACGAACTTTCCGATGGCCATGCGAACACCCATGAGCGCCATCGCCGCTGCGGCGGGGTTCTTCTCAAGCTGCAGCCGTCCATGCGGCCTCGCGAGCGCACGGCCGAGATCCGCGAGGCCCCGCCGCACCAACAACGCCCGCTGCAGCGTGGTGAGGTGACCTGGCGCCAGGCTCGCCGAATCGATGCCCGGCGCGAACGCTTCACACACCGCCGACAACACCGCGAAGACGCCCTGGCTGGTCGAACCCTGCGTGTCGTCGATGGCTTCGATGGCCTGCGACACCTCGCGCATGTTGAGCGAGAGCTTCACCCGGCCTTCGAGCTCCGCCAGCTGGCTCGACAGCCCGTACTCGATGGAAGACAGCTTGTTCTGCAGCGCGGTGAACCGTTTGGGCTCGGGCTCACGCTCGTGTTCATCGATGCCATCGAGCAGCGCGCCGATGTCGCCCAGCCCCAGCGAGAGATCGTCGTCTTCCGATTTCGACGAGGCGGCCTCGAGGTCACCGAAGTCGGCGTCGAGCGACATGCTCTCTTCGACCTGCGGCTTCATGGTCTGGCAGAACCTCAGCAGCGCGCGCAGGCCCTTGAAGGTGCCGTTGAGCAGCGCGCGCACGGTGATGACGGCGCCGGTGTCTTCGCCCAGCTCGCCTTCGCTGTCTTTGAACCGGTGGTAGAGCGACTCGTCGAGCCCCTCGAGATCGACCAGGGCGGCCTGGGCCAGCCGCACTGCTTCGCCCGCGGTCGCGGCGATCTTCGGGTCGCGAATGGACGACAGCAGCAGGCGAACGGAGTCGGCCGACACCTGCTGGCTGGCGGGACTCGGGGGCGGCTTCATGAAGCGGAACCGGTCGCAGCGGAACGCTGCGCGAGACAGACGGGAGCGCAGCGTACGGCTGGCCGAGGTGGAGCGACCCAGATCATGAAGCGGAACCGGTAGCAGCGGAACGCTGCGTGAGACAGCACCTTAACTTCGACCCCCGGGCCTGACGACGAGAACCGTGTGGTAGAGCGCGAATCGAAGATGAACCCGTACCTGTCGCTGTCCATCGTGGTCCCGGTCTACAGCGGTGAGGCCTTTCTGCCCGACCTGGTGGCGCGGCAGGAAGCGCTCAGGGCGCAGCTCGAAACTACTCAGTGGCCGGTACGCCACGTCGAGTCGATCTTCGTGTGCGATGAGCCCATCGACGGCTCGGCGAAGCTTCTCCAGGACCTGGCCGCGACCCGGCCCTGGCTGACCGTGCTCCACCTGGGCAAGAACATGGGCCAGCACGGAGCGACCGCGGCCGGCATGCTCCACACCTCGGGTGATTGGGTCGTCACCATGGACGAAGATGGGCAACACGACCCGCTGGCCATCGTCGACCTGCTCGAGGCCACCGTGCAGCGTGGCTTCGACCTCTGCTACGCGCGGCCGGTCTCGGGTGTGCACGCGGCGGGCTGGCGCGATGCGTCTTCGAGGTCAGCCAAGCGCCTGGTCGGCTTCCTGGTGGGCGACCCCTTCGTGCCGCTCTTCAACAGCTTCCGGTTGATTCGAGGCGGGGTGGCGCGTTCGGCCGGAGCGCTCGCAGGCTACGACGTGTACCTCGATGTCGCGCTGCGCTGGTTCACCAGCCGGGTCTGTACGGTCGACCTCACGCTGCGCGATCCACGCGTAGGCGCACAACGGTCGGGCTACACCTTCCGCTCGTTGCTCACGCACCTGCGCAGGTTGTTGATGAGCTACCACCTGACCGTGCTGCGCTACGTGATGCTGGCGGGCTTCGCGACCTCGGCGGGGTTTGGGGTGCTGGGGCTGACGCTGGCGGTGCAGAAGTTGATCAACCCCGACAGCGTGCCGGTGCAGGGGTGGACGTCGATCTTCGTGACCACCTCGTTCTTCGGAGGACTCACGCTGTTCCTGCTCGGCCTCATCCTCGAGCGGCTCTCCACCATGCTCACGCGCGCGCAGGGTCACCCCGCGTTCTTCATCGTCGATCGCAGCCGCGACGAGCTGTGGAGCAAGAAGGCGTGAGACTGCTGCACCGCACCACGGGCGTCGATTTAATCTTCGGCGTGGGCCTGGTGGGCGCGTGGGTGGCTCAAGGTGTTCGGCTCTTGCCGGGCTCGCAGTTGCTGCACGACACGTCGATCCCCACGCGGTGGGATGCGCTCTCGTCGTCACTCGAAGAGGTCCCCGGGTTGAAGGGCGACCGTGTTCGGGTGTTCTGGTGCGCGGGCAAGGCCGGCTTCGCGTCGAATCAGTCGCAGTGTGAGCTCGAGCAGCGCAGCTTCGAGACGGTGCTGCGCTGGGCCGAGCGGCTCGAGCTGCCTCTCGAGTTTCACCTCGCTTCTTCCGCCGGCGGCCTGCACGAAGGGCAGCTGCTGGTGGGCTCGCCTGATGAGGTCATCACCACCCGGCCGTACGCCGCGCTCAAGCTCGCGCAAGAACGTGCGCTGCAGGCCTCGAGCGTGAAGCACCAGTTCATCTACCGGCTTTCCAGTGTCTACGGCGTTCCGGTGCCGGAGCGCAGGTTGGGGCTGATCAGCACGCTGGTGATCAACGCGCTTCGCCGCAAGCCGACGTTGATCACCGCCGAGGCCTCGACCTTGCGTGACTTCGTGTCGGCTGCAGACGCCGGCCGCTTCATGGCGCAGGAAGAAAAGGCAGAAGGCGTGCACTACCTCGTCTCCGGCCATCCGCTGTCGATCTGGTCACTGCAGCTCGCCGTCGAGCGCGCGCTGCGGCGGCCGGTCTCGGTCGTCTATTCCGTCAAGAAGGACAACGTCGCCAGCACGAGCTTCCTGCCCTCGCTGCGCCCACCCCACTGGGAAGCGAGCTTCGTCGAAAGCAACCTCCCGCGAATCACCGCCGCTGCTCAGTCGTGGTCGAGGTGAGGCGGTCTCACCCCCCTGAAGGCAACGCCTTGAATGCGGGCCCGTTGTCGGGAGTGACCCTGGTTCCACCCGAGGCAGGCTTCACGTCACCGACGGCAAAGGTGACGACCCGGCTCTTCGTGGCGCCGTTGAACGAGCCCGACACGTTGACCACCAGAGTCCCCGTCTCACCCGTGTAGTCGACGTCGAGCTGAGCCGACTCGCCGCGCGCGAACTTCCGCGGAGCCGCTTCGGGCGCGAGCGTGACGGTGAGCCCATCGATGCCGCTCACGGTGACGGTGGCCTCGCCATCACTCTCGAAGCGAAGCGCGAGGCGGGCATGTGTCGGCGTGATCTCGGCTGAGATCTCCACCGGCGCCGTGGGCTTTCCCGCACCCGATAACGGAGCCGACTCAGAGACCTGCGGATGCGTGCAGGCCGCGAACGCGAGAACCGACACCACGATGATTGAACGCTGCATGAAGGACCTCATTGAAGGGTGACCGCGACGTCGTAGTCGCCGGCGGTGGCGCCGAACCCGGTGAGCACCACCACGTACACGACGCCCGACTGCGTGTTGAGGGTGAAGCGCTCGGTGCCGCTGACGTTCACGTCGGCTGCGCCCACCCGCGTACCGCGCCGGAAGCCCTGAATGGCGACGTCTTGCACCGAGCTGGCCGAGACGCTGACCGTCGAGCCGTTGCCGGTGAACACGTAGTACTGGTTCTGCTGCCAGCTGTTCGACAAGTTGCCGCCGCCGAGCGCGATGGTGCCGCTGAAGGGCAACGACGCCGTGGTGTACATGCCGCGCAGGTCTGGGTCGCCGTCGCCAAACGCGCTGGTGACAGGCCCGATTCCGTAGTGCGCCATCAAGGCATCGAGCGCGCTCGCGTTGACGCCCGGCTGCGCCTTCAACGCCGTCACGAACGAGGCCAGGGTGGTCATCGCGTCGGTGTTCTTCTGGCCGTTCATCAGCACGTCGGTGATGGGGCCCAGGCCCACGCCGAAGCCATCGTGAGACTCGTTGTTGCCGTCGTAGATGTCGTAGAGCAAGCGCAGCACGCTCGACTCGGAGAAGCCGGAAGGCGTCGGATCATCCGTCGGCGACGGAGTGGTCTCTGCATCGAAGCCGAAGCCCGACATGCTCGCGCCATTCCAATTGGTGTCGATGTAGACGGTCTCGGACAACACCATCGCGGCGACCGAGTTGCCCCACGCCTCACCGAACGCGATGCGCGGATCGAGAATGTCGCCCGGCCCATGTCGCCCGCCGGGGCTGTCGGAGCGCGAGAGGTTCGCCTCGAAGTAGTGACCCCACTCATGCACGATGACGTGGGAGTCGTACTCGTCGGTGTCGGCGCCTTCTTTGCCGAGAATGTAGAGCTCATTCTCAGAGGGGGAAAAGTGAGAGGTGGCGATCTGCCCGAGCGCGGTGTCGCCGGCCTGCGGCGTGTTGTTGGGGCTCCAGTTCACCTTGAGCTCGGGAAAGTTGATGTTCGACCTGGCCGCCATGAACGCGCGCGAGGCGGTGAACATCGAATCGAGAATGGCGAACGGGGCGGCGGCCCGATTGGCGGCGTCGTAGCCGGTGCCAGTCCACCCTGACGCGGCGTGCAGGTTCATCATCTGGTTCTGACCCGTGAGCGGCGAGCCCACGGCCCAGAGCAGGTTGTTGTCGGTGTTGTCTTCGATGGAAATGGAGGGCGCCACCGACTGGCTCAGCGCGTAGAGCGCGAGGTTGGCGGTGCCGTTGGGCGTGTACGAGATGCTGAACGAGCCATCACCACCCGTCGCGGTCGCCGAGAGCACCGTGGTGCCCTGAATGACCTGCACCACGCCGCGCCGCACGGGTCGCTGGCTGGTGCGGCCGAAGTCGAGCGACGCGCTGCCACCGTTCAACGTCGCGGGTACGAAGTCGTAGGTGACGCGGCCGGTGACGGTGATGTTGCCGGTCGTTCCACCGCCCGTCCCCAGAGGACCGCCGCCGGCGCCAGTGCCCCCACCCGCACCGGTCCCTCCGCCGCCGTTTCCTCCACCGGTGTTGCAGGTGGTGCAGGGCGCTTCACACCCGAGCGCGAAGACCGAAGCCACGACGATGCAGGTCGTCAGAAGTTTCATCGGCCCCCACCATATCCCCTCTCACTCCCGGGGAGAGGGTCAGGGTGAGGGGACTCCTTCGCCTTGCCGACCTCGAGCCCGCATCCATCATGCCTGAGGCGGTGCTCAACGAAGCACGCGGGCGACAAGGAATTGTTGTGTCTCGATTCAAAAACGCTACACGCGCGGCATGGGCTGGCAGCGTCGCGTCGTACAGTTCGCGTTTGCGCTCAGTGGGTTCTCGGCGCTGGCGCTGCAGATCATCTGGCAGCGGCTCATCTCGGTGCACTCGGGCGTCGACCTGGCGACGTCGACCACGGTCGTCGCTGCGTTCATGGCCGGCCTGGGCCTGGGCAGCGCGCTCGGCGGGGTGCTGGGACGCAAGGTCTCTGCGCGCCGCGCCGTGCAGATCTACGGCCTGGCCACCCTGGGCGTGTCCCTCTTCGCGTTGGGCAGTGTGTCGCTGCTCTATGGCGGCCCGGAACGGTTTGGGGTGCACACCGACAGCGCCGCGACCGCGTTCGTTTTTCACTTCGTGCTCCTGGTCGTTCCCACGACGTTGATGGGGCTGTCGTTGCCCCTGTTGACGCGAGGTGTGCTCTCACAGCTCGACAACGCGGCCGCGGTCGTCGGCCAGTTGTCAGCCATCAATACCTTCGGCGCTGCTGCGGGCGCCTTCACCACCACGTGGTTGCTCATCGGCAACTTCGGTTTTCAGAACACCGTGTGGCTGCTGGCGGTGCTCGACGCCGTCGCCGCGTTCGCCGTGCTGGTCGCGTTCCGCAACGCGGGCAACGAGGTCGACGCAGCGGTCGAGCCTTCGCCCCGAACACCTGCGCCCTGGGGTTGGTACGCGCTGTTCGCGTTGACCGGCACCATCGCGTTGGGGTTCGAGATCATCTTCTTCCGGGTGGTCGACGCCATCATGCGCTCGAACTCGTACACGTTTGGTCACGTGCTGACCTTGTACCTGGTGCTCTACGCAGCGGGCGCAGCGGCAGGCGCGGTCTGGGTCAAGCGCAGCACCGCACCGGGCACGTCATTCCTCATCGCGCAGCTGGCCCTCGCGTTGAGTGCGTTGGCCGGCTTCTGGGTGCTCACGAACATGCCCGAAGCCTTCGGCATGCGCCGGCTGCTCGAGGACTACTTCTCGACCGACGGCTACCTCTCGGGCCTCGAGATGCCGACCAACGGCCGCACCACGATGCGGTTCTTGTTCGCGCATCTCACGGGCCCGCTGATGATCATGGGCGCGCCGGTGTTCTTCATGGGCTGCTCGTTCCCGCTCATCATGGGCGCCGTTCAGCGCAGCGGCGATGCGGTCAGCGCGCGGGTGGCCGGCCTGCAGGTCGCCAACATCACCGGCAACGTCGCCGGCTCGCTGCTGGTGGGCTTCGTGGTGCTCGACGCGGTGGGCACCATGGGGGCAGTGCGGTTGTTGAGCTTCGTGTTGATTGTGTTGTGCGTGGTGTTGCCCCTGCGCCTTGCGGGCCGCCGCCGGGTGTTCGCCGCGACGGCGGTCGCCAGTGCGCTCGCGCTGTTGGTCGCGGTGCCGAGCAACACCCGGTTGTGGAGCGTGCTGCACGCCACCGACGAGTCGAAGTTCTCGCTTCAGGAAGAGCGCAGTTGCGTCAACACCTGGGTCAAACAAGGCGACGGGAGTGGCGTGCTGTTCATCAACGCGACGTCGCAGAACGGCTGGCCGTTCGATGACTTTCACGTGCTGATTGGTTTGTTGCCGTCGCTGCTTCAAGAGACGCCAGAACGAACGCTCGCCATCGGCCTGGGTGCGGGCTCGACGGCGTGGGGCATGTTGCAAGACCGAAGGCTCAAGCACGTTCGCTGCGTCGAGCTGTGTGGCGGGCAGATTGAGCTGCTCGCGAACGTCGGCAAGGAAGGCAGCGCCGAGCTTGCGCAGTTGATGGCTGACCCACGCGCGCGCCTCGAGGTGGCGGACGGGCGGCGGGTGCTGGTGCGTGATGAGACGAAGTGGAGCGTCATCAGCGTCGACGCGCTGCGGCCCAACAGCGCGTACAGCGGCAGCGTCTATTCGCTCGAGTTCTATCGACTGGTACGCAACCGGCTCGCGCCCGGAGGAATCTTCTCGCAGTGGATCCCCACGGGGCGGGTGCTCAACGGTGTTCGGCTCGAGTTCCCCTACGTGGTGACGTTGGATATTCCCGGAGGCCGCGGCCAGTTCTTGATGGCCAGCCAGACGCCCATCGTGTTCGACCGCGCGGCGGTGCGGGCACGCTTCGCTCCGGCTGCGCAGAACTTCACCGCAGAGCAGCGCGCGCGCATCGAGGCGTTGATCGACTCGGTACCCCTGGTGCAGGCGCGCAACGGAGAGCCACCGCCGACGTTGGCGGCTGACGGCTTCAACACCGATCTCTTTCCGCGCGATGAGTATTTCCTGAACGAGGGGTGAGGGCAGCGCGCGTGTGGCCTTGTGGCGACCCAGGCCACCAACACGTGAAATGCGCGGCAGTCCTGGGCACGCTCACGCTGCCGGCGGGCGCGCGCTTCGAAGTCACTGCGACGACCGAGAGCACCGCTGACTTGGACAGCGGCGTCGACTTCTGGACGGCGTATCTCTTTCACACCCGCGACATGGTGCGGCAGACGGGCGTCGATCTGTTCCAGGTGGTGCGGGTGCTCAAGTCGTTCGATGGCGTGAAGACGTGGAGGTACGACGCCAATCTCGACGGGCAGCCCGACCTCGCCGGAGATCTGAATGGAGATGATCTGGGCTCGCTGCTGATCAACCAGATGATTCGCTACATCGCGACCAACGGCGAGCAGCTGGACTTCGATCCCTGCCAGCTCGACTGGACATGCAGCTGGTTGCCTCCGATTCGATAGGCGACGCAGGCAGGGTGGGACGGGTCAGTGCTTCGGCAGTGCCGAGAGGAAGTCCCTGAGCGGGAACTCGACCTCCGGAAAAGAGACCGGCCGAATCGTGTCGCTCGCGGTGAGTGTGAAGTGCTCCGTCCACGTTCCCGCCATCGGCGCCCGAAACACTTCGAGCCGCGCTGCCGCGACGTCGACGATCCAATACTCGGGTGAGCCACCCTCGGCATAGAGCGGCGCCTTGACCTTGCGATCGAGTCGCAACGAGGAGCTCGACACCTCGATCAGCAGGAGCGCCCTCTGCGGGTGCGGCCCCGGTACCTTCATCTTCGGGATGAGCGCGAAGTCTGGCTCGGGCATCGAGTCTTCGGACGCGTGAAGCGGGAGGGCAGGCCTCACGGTCGCCGTCGGGTCGAAATACCGCACCAACAAGCTGACCAGTGTCTGCACAACCCACGCATGTTCTTCACCTTGCGGCGCCATCTTCACCACCCGTCCCCGGAGGAGCTCGACCTTCTCGTTGTCAAAAGCGCCTAGCTCCGCGAGCGTCACGTACTCAGAGACCTTGAGCGGCCTGAACCCCTCATTGAGTGTCACCACTTCGTCCATGGCAGTCGTTGTACCAAGGGGGTCTGACATGCCCGCAGCGTATCCCGGTTCGGGATTTGAGATCAGCGGGCTCCTTCGCTGAAGGACTGGGGAGCCATGCTTCGCGGTCGAGCAGCCCGCAGGTGGATGATCCTGCTGGCGTTGCTCGCTGGCGAGCGCGCAGGTCTGCTCAGTGGCCTCGGGCTTCAATGACGGCGGTTGGGCCGGCCCCAACACCACCCTCAACTGCGCCTTCGTGCCCGATGACCTGCTGCCCTTCTGTGAGCTCCGCCCGCTCGCGGGGAGCTACGGCGGCCCGGGGAGCTTCGCGGGAGTCCTGCCCGGAGGGAGTCAATTGCATCGCTGACCCGAACCACTGCGAGAAGCAAACTCCAGCTCCCGTCAGCGCACCCGTCGCGCCATGACGGCGGGCCTCGCGGCGTTG
>JAYVFP010000201.1:0-3775 GCA_043773025.1 Archangium sp. | reverse complement strand
CTGCCATGGCCTTCGTGCTGGGGCTGCGCGGGCCTTCGGGCTTCGCGGTGTTCGTCTATCTGTACATGCAGGAGAGCGGCGAGAGCGCTGTGTACGTGCCCTCGAACGGCACCGTGCCCGCGGAACAATTTCAGGGCGAAGAATCGGAAGCGCTGGGCTTCGTGGAGTCCATGGGGTTCATCATGGACAACCTGAACTTCCGCGGCCGACCGCCCGACGAGCAGGAGACCATCATTCGCACCATGCCTGTCTTCATGAGAGAGCCGCCCCCGCCCGCTGCAGGTGCCCCGATGGGCGCGCCGGTGAGCTCGGGGAGCGGTCAACGCACCATGCCCGGAACGGGTGCCGCTGCTTCGGTGGTGCAGTTGGGCAAGCTGTTCTCGGCGTTCTGTCTTGCGCTGCTGATGCAGGGCTGCGCGCACGTGAGCGAGCGAGACAAGGATCAAGCGGTTCTCCACTACGAGATCGCCGTGCAGAACCTGGTGAAGTCGCCGCAGGTCGCGCTCAAAGAAGCCGAAGACGCGCTCAAGTTCGACCCCACCAACGCCGACGCCTGGCACATCAAGGCGCTGGTGCTGCACAAGAGCTTCCAGCGGCTCGAAGAAGCGCAGGTCGCCTACGCCAAGGCGCTCGAGCTCAAAGAGCCGTACTCCGAGGCGCGCACCAACCTCGGCGGCCTGTACATGGATCAGAAGCGCTACGACGACGCGATCAAGCAGTACGAGCTCGCGCTGAGCGACGTGAACTACCGCACCCCGTACATTCCGCAGGGAAACATCGGGTGGGCGTATTTCCGCAAGGGTGACAGCAAGCGGGCCATCGAGACGCTCAAGGCCGTGCTGCAGGTCAACCCGAAGTACTGCCTGGGCGAGGTGTGGTTGGGCCAGGTGTACGAAGCGGCCAACAACACCGCCGACTCCTGCAAGTACTTCGCGCGCTACCGCGAACACTGCCCCGATCAACCCGATGCCTGGCAGCGAGACGGCGTCTGCCTGGCCAACGCGGGCGACAAAGAAGGCGCGGGCAAGGCCTTCCAGATGTGCGTCGAGAAGTCTCAGAACGACGACCAGAAAGACCTCTGCAAGCAGCTCAAAGAGCAGCAGAAGTAAGTGGCTGCCGACTATCTGCAGCTCGGGCGGTACCTCCAGATGCAGCGCGAGCTGCGGGGCCTCTCGCTCGACGACGTCGCCCGCCAGACGAAGATCCCGCCCACGTTGATCGGCGCGTTGGAGGCGGGGCAGAGCGAACGGTTCCCCGAGCGGGTCTTCGTCCTCAACTACATCCGCAGCTATGCGACCGCGGTGGGGCTCTCGCCCGACGACGTGGTCAATCGGTTCCACGAGATCCCCGAAGCGCCCCGGGCTGAACACTTCGATCCCCACGCGTTGGAGGTCGATCGCCTGGCCCGCGCGTCGTCGGTGATGTGGAGCGCCATCGCTGCGGTCGTGGTGGTCAGCATGCTCCTGGCCTTGAGCGCGATGTACGACCTGGCGATTCGGTACACGCACCGGTAACCGTGGAACGATTTTCCGACGAAGCACTCGTGCTCTCGACCATCGACTTCGGTGAAGCCGATCGCATCGTCACGTTGTTCACGCGCGGGCACGGCCGGCTCTCCGCCTTTGCAGCGGGCGCACGGAAGTCGAAGCGGCGTTTCGCTGGAGCGCTCGAGGCAGGCACGCACCTCACCGCTCGCCTGGTCAGCACCCGCGGAGACACGCACCGCCTCGACGGGGTGGACGTCATTCGCTCCTTCCACCGGATCCGAGACGACCTCGCCCGCATCGCCCGCGCGATGTACTGCCTCGAGCTGTGCCGCGAGTTGACCCGCGATCACCAACCGCACGAACCGCTCTTCGACGCGCTGGCGCAGTACTTAGGGCTGCTCGAAGAGAAGAAGGCGGGGCCGACTTCTCTCATCAAGTTCGAGCTCGATGCGCTGCAGTACACCGGCTTCATGCCGCGCTTCGCGCCGTGCGCTCTGTGCGCTCAGCCCACGGGGGGCAGACCTCGGTTCGATCCAGAACATGGCGGCGTGGTGTGTCACTCGTGCAGCCTGCGGGTGCCGACGGGCATTCCCGTGCGCCCCGAGGTGGTCGATGCGCTCGCCCGGTTGCAGGCGGGGGAACGCACGCCCCTGCCCGCCGAGCTCCGCGCGCGCAGTCGTGAGCTGCTCAACATCTTCATCGGCCATCACCTGGGGCGAAAGCTCAAGTCGGCCGACTTCATGGAACAGGTAGGGACGGACTGATGGCCCACCGTTCCTCCCAAGCAGGGGACCGGCTTCACCGGCGATTTCTTTCCGAAGAACAACCGGTCCTCCTGAGCGAAGTCGAAGGAGCACTTCCGCCTCGCGCAGCAAGCGGCATCTCGACTTCGCTCGATGCGAACGGGTGTGGGCTGGTCCTTAGGAGCGGAGTCGATGCGAACGGTCTTTGGTGTGGAGGTTGAAATGGACGTCATTTCGCTGGGTGAAGCGCTGGTCGATTTTCTCCCCAACCGCCGCGGTCAACGCGTGCGCGAGGTCACCAACTGGACGCCGTGCCTGGGTGGCGCGCCGGCGAACGTGGCCGTCGGGCTCTCGCGGCTCGGCGCGAAGTCGGGCCTGGTGGGGGTGACCGGTCACGATGAGTTCGGTCACTTTCTGAAGCAGGGCCTGGCGCGCGAAGGCGTCGACGTGCGGCACCTGCGGCAGACCGATGAAGGCAAGACGGGCCTGGGCTTCGTCTCGCTCACCAAAGGGGGCGAACGCAGCTTCACCTTCTACCGAACGCGGGCCGCCGAGACGTTCCTCGACGCGCGCGACACCACGGGTGCCTCCAAGCTGCTCCGCTCGAGCAGCGTGGTGCACGTGGGCACGAACTCCCTCATTCACGCGCCTGCACGCGCCGCGGTGAGCGATGCGGTGAAGCAGGCGTACGAGGCCGGGCAGATCACCTCGACCGATCCCAACCTGCGCTTGCACCTGTGGAAGGACCCGGCGGTGTTGCGCAAGCTGCTGGGTGTGCTCTTCAAGCGCTGCGCGGTGGTGAAGCTCTCTGAAGAAGAGATCGAGTTCGTCACGGGCTCCACTGACGTGAACACCGCGCTGAACTGGCTCGAGAAGAAGGGCGTCGTGGTGGCCATCGTCACCCGCGGGCCCAAAGGCGCTTCACTGCGCTTTCGCGGTCAGACCAGGGTCGTGCCGGCGAAGAAGGTGAAGGTGATCGACACCACCGGCGCAGGCGATGGCTTCACGGCCGGGTTTCTCTACGGGCTCACCCGGCTCTATTCGACGCGCGCTGCACTCGAAGGCGCCGACCTCGACGCGCTCGAAGGCCACGCCCGGTTCGGGTGCCTGGTCGGCTCGCACGTGGTGACGAAGCTGGGCGCGGTCGCAGGCCTGCCGCGGCGCGGTCAGGTCTGAAGAATCAGAAGTTGAAGGTCGCGGAGATCTGGAGCCGGAAGATGAACTGCTGCTCCAGGCGAAACCTTCGGCCCACGCGATCGATCCGGAAGTCGAAGTTCGGGTTGATCTCTTCGGGGTTGCTGGTCACGTCGACCGTGCCGTTGCCCGTGAGGTCCTTGCCGATGTTCTCGTTGGTGAGGAAGTGCTCGGAGTTGTACGCGAACGACACGTTCGCTTTGAGGATCACGAACTCTGCCGCCTGGCCCACGAAGCCGAACTGGCCTCCAGCCTGACCGTAGTCCGACGTGTAGAGCAGCTTGCCGAAGAGGTCCGACATCTCGTTGTAGTAGCGGCCCTCGGAAAAGTAGTTCACGAACCCGCGGAAAT
>JAYVFP010000200.1:0-84782 GCA_043773025.1 Archangium sp. | reverse complement strand
GGGGCACTTACCGCCCGAAGGCGAGGTAATCCCTCGACTCCGCTCGGGATGAACGGTGGGCGCTCCTTATTTCGATCAACCCTGCGAGCGCAGTCGAGGGGCACTTGCCGCTCGAAGGCGAGGTAATCCCCCGACTCCGCTCGGGATGAACGGTGAGCGCTCCTTATTTCGATCAGCCCTGCGAGCGAAGTCGAGGGATTACTTTTGCTCGCGCGGAAGGTGGCATCTCGAGTGCGCTCGATGCGAACGGTGGTGGGCCTACCTCTGCGATTTGGTCGTATTCTCGCGCTCATGATTTCCCTGGTCGCAGCGCTGCTGCTCTCAGCCGAGCCCCTGGCAGAGGTGGTGAAGCGGTGGCCCGCCTTCACGACCGCAAAAGACAGGCTGGCCCCGCTGTGAATCTGTTGCTACTTCAACAAGGCGAAGTCGACGAGCACGGCCTCGCCCGCCTCGCAGGCCGGCGCCTCGAGCACGCCCGCGAAGTGTTGCGCGTGCAAGCCGGCCAGACGCTGAAAGTCGGAGTGCTGGGCGGCTTGATGGGCACCGCCGAAGTGCTCTCCCGCGACGACCAGTCACTCGTGCTGCAGGTGAAGGTGACCGAAGCGCCGCCCCCGCGAGCAGGCGTCTCCCTGGTGCTCGCCGTGCCCCGCCCCAAGGCGCTCAAGCGCGTCATCCCCGCGGTCGCATCCCTCGGAGTCGATCGCGTCGTGCTCGTGAACGCGGCGCGCGTCGAGAAGAGCTACTTCGACAGCAAGGTGCTCGCGAGCGAGTTCCTCGACGGGCTCATCGAGCTCGGCCTCGAGCAGGCCTGCGACACCATTGGCCCCACGCTCGAGATCCGCGAACGCCTCAAGCCTTTCGTCGAAGACGAGCTGGCCACCTGGGCACCGCGCGACGCCGTGCGCCTGATGCCCCACCCTCACGCGGCCCACCCACTTCGCCCCGTGCCCGCATCGACCCACGTGGTGCTGGCGATCGGCCCTGACGGCGGCTGGGTGCCCTTCGAGGTCGAGCTCTTCCGCAAGAACGGCTTCCAACCGGTCTCGCTGGGCCCCCGCGTGCTGCGCGGAGAAGTCGCCGTTCCGGCAGTCCTCGGAGCCGTGCGCGCGGGCAGCTGACGGGCTAACAAGCAGAGCTGCCATGACGTTTCTCAAAGACGCCAAGACCCCGGTCAAGCCGAAGCAGGACTCCGTGAACCCGCCGGCGCTGCTGGCGTTCATGATGAAAGACTGGAAGCCGCAGTCCGACGCGCTGCCCAAAGCGCACCGGCACGCAAAGGCGTTCCGCGCCCGGCGCGAGGCGCTCTCCAAGAAATTCCCCGGAGAGGTGCTCATCGTTCCCACCGGCCACGAGCAGGTGCGCGCGAACGACACGCACTTCCGCTTTCGCGCGGGCAGCGACTTCTTCTGGCTCACCGGCAACCTCGAGCCCGACTGTGTGCTCGTCATGGTGCCCCGCGCCCGGGGGCACGACGCGCATTTGTTCGTCGAGCCCAACCCTGGCCGCAGCAGCGACACCTTCTATACGGATCGCAAGAAGGGCGAGCTCTGGGTCGGCCCGCGCTTCGGCGTGACGCAGAGCTGCGCCTACTTTGACGTCGAGGTGGCGCGCGCCCTGCCCGAGCTGCCGAAGTTCCTCGAGAAGTACCCGCTCTCTCGTGTGCTGCGCGGTGTGTCTGCGAAGGTCGACGCGCTGCGCAGCCCGATCCATGAACGGCCCGTCGACAAAGAGCTCGCCACCGCGCTGAGCGAGCTGCGCCTCTGCAAAGACGCCATCGAAGTCTCTGAGCTCAAGAAGGTGATCGACTCCACGAAGCGTGGTTTCGAAGACGTCATTCGCGCGATGGGCAAGGCGAAGAGCGAACGTGAGATCGAAGGGCATTTCGGTTTCCGCGCGCGCCTCGAGGGCAATGACGTCGGCTACGGCACCATCGCGGCGTCGGGCTCACACGCCTGCATCCTCCACTGGACCCACAACGATGGAGCATTGCGCAAACAAGACCTGCTGCTGCTCGACGCCGGGGTCGAAGGCCACGCGCTGTACACGGCCGACATCACGCGCACGCTGCCCATCAGCGGGAAGTTCTCGAAGGAGCAACGCGAAATCTACGAGCTGGTCTGGGCCGCTCAGCAGGCCGCCTTCCGGGCCGTGAAGCCCGGCACCGACTTCATGGAGCCCAACCGCCGCGCGATGCGCGTGCTCGCCGAGGGCCTGGTGAAGCTGGGCATTTTGAAGGTGACCGCCGAAGAGGCGCTCGCCGACGAGAAGCAGTTCTACAAGCGCTACTCGCTCCACAACGTGAGCCACATGCTGGGCCTCGACGTGCACGACTGCGCGAAGGCGCGGCAAGAGGTCTACCGCTACGGCCCGCTGCAGCCGGGCATGGTGCTCACCGTCGAGCCGGGGCTCTATTTCCAGGAAGACGATCTGACCGTGCCAAAGAAGTACCGCGGCATCGGCGTGCGCATCGAAGACGATCTGCTGGTGACCGCGAAAGGCTTCTCGAACCTCTCGAAGGACATCCCTTCGGAAGCCAGCGCCGTCGAGAAGTGGATCAAGACGGTCAGTCGATCTCCGTCTCGGTGACCGGCGCTTCACCTTCGATGAAGGTGAACGTCTTCCGGCCGATCTCGCGATCATCCATCGTGAGCACGCGCACGCGGTAGGTGCCCGGCTTGCTCATGGTCGAGTTCGCGTAGGTGCGAAACCCTTCTTCGCCGCCGCCCGAGAGCCCGGTCGAGAACGGGCTGCCGCGCTGCGTCCAGCCCTTGTCGGGGTCGTCGTAATCCCACGCGAAGCGCACCTGATCGTGAAACCGGGCGGGCGCGAAGATGCGCACGAAGGCGAACGGCTTCGAGCCCGCCGGGCCCACGAAGGTGTCGTTCTGTTTTCCCCAGAACTCCCAGGCGGGCGCGGGTTGGTAGGTCAGCTCGTAGTGCTTGTGGCCTTGCTCGTCTTTCGTCGAGTTGACCTGCGCATAGATGCCGATGTGTTTGAGCGAGAGCGGCACAGGGGGAATCGCGCCCAACAGGAACATCGAGAGCAACACCGCCTGCATCACCAGGCCCGGCATCACCGCGCGTTTGATCGTCCAATTGGGATCGTTGGTGAAGCGCACGAAGAAGCGCCACAGGCCATACGTGCCCGCGCAGCCCAGCGCGACCGAGAGCACGTACTGCCAACTGTGCAACCGCCCCCAGAGCACCGGCAGCAGGTACGCGAGGTAGCTGGTCATCGAGAACGACAGCAACATCACCCGCACGATCGGCCCCTGCGCCCGGAAACGCGGCAGCTCGTTGGCGACGATGATCACCGACAGGCCAATCAAGAAGAGAAACGCGAGGATCCCCGACGAGGCGCGGAAGTAGAACACCATGAAGGCGTTCAAGAGCGTGCCGAGAAAGAAGTGCATCACCCAGAGCCGGTAGCTGGCGACCTTGCCCAGGAACCCCGTGGGCTCCTTGCCGGTCACGCTCAGCCGGTGATCCCAGAAGATCAGCGCCGCGCTGAGCACCAGGTACAGCCCCTGGTGAATGAGCAGCGGCGTGCTGTCGATGCGGTGGAGCAGGACCACGTCGAACAGGAAGCCAGCGAAGAAGAAGCTGACCTCGAAGGCGAGGTGGTGCCGTTCTTTGAACGCCTTGAAGCGGGCGCTCATGTTCTTCGGCGGCGGCGGGGCGAGTGCTGCGGCGTCGGCGCTCATGCCCGGCCTTCTACTTCAAGAGCCTTTGACGAGCGCTTCCAACTCACCGCGCGCCGCGAGCTCGTTGACGATGTCGCTGCCACCGACGAACTGCCCGCGAATGTAGACCTGCGGAATGGTCGGCCAGCTCGAGTACTCCTTGATGCCCTCGCGCACCTCGTTGTCACTGAGCACGTCGACCGTGTGAACGGGGCCGAAGGGCTTGAGCAGCTCGAGGGCTCGCGCGGAAAAACCGCAGCGGGGGAAGAGCTGGTTGCCCTTCATGTAGAGCACCACCGGGTGCGCTTTGATCTCTTCGTCGAATCGGGACTTCAGGGTGTCGCTGATCATTTTTGCACCTTGGCCCATTGTTCGGGCGTGTAGGTCTTGAGGGCCAGCGCGTGCAGCTCGCCGGTCGCCAAGACGTCTTTGAGCGGCGCGTAGACCATCTGGTGCGCGCGCACCATCGGCATGCCCGCGAATTTCTCGCTGACCACCTTCGCTTCGAAGTGATCGTTGGTGCCGGTGGTGTCGATCACCTCGACCTGCGCACCAGGCAATGCGCTCAGCACCTGCTCGCGGATCCACTCTGGACTCAAGACCATTTCAGTTCACTCCACCCGAGGGGACCAACCAGCCGGGCTCGATGCCCATGCTCTTAATCGTGTGCGCCCAGATCTGCGCGGGTTCTTCTCGCAGCACCACCCGCGGGTCGGCGTCGGTGAAGAGCCAGCTGCCTTGCTTCAGCTCCTTCTCCAACTGGCCGGGGCCCCAGCCTGCGTAGCCCAGGCAGAAACGCATGTTGGCCGACTCGTCGAGCAGCAGCGGCGACAACGCGTCGCCCGTGACGGAGAGATACAGACCTGGGAAGAGCTCGTTGCGCTCTTCGATGCGCTGCGAGTCGTGCAGCACGAACCCGCGATACGGCTCGACCGGACCACCGTGATGAAGCGCGTGATCGCGCCGCGAGTTGTGCACCGTGAGCTCCTGGCTTCGCGCGAGATCGCGGAATGTCAGCGGCGCCGTGCGGTTGATGACGAGCCCCATCGAGCCGGCCTTCGAGTGTTCGATCAGCAAGATGACCGCCCTCTCAAAATTCGAATCGAAGAGCTGCGGTGTAGCGATCAAGAACCCAGGGGCGAGCGTCTTCACGGCGCGAGCATAAACGTTCATCGACGGCTATGGAGCAGCCATGCGCGCGCTCGTCAACGTCAAGGCAGGTGGGCCTGAGGTGCTTCAGGTACGACAAGTTCCAGATCCGGGGGTGGAAGCCGGCCAGATATTGGTTCGCGTCAAACGGGCAGGCCTCAACTTCGCCGACATCTCGGCGCGCGTGGGTCTGTACCCCGACGCTCCGAAGTTCCCGATGGTGATGGGTTACGAGGTCAGCGGGGTGGTCGAGGCGCTCGGCAGCGGCGTGACGCAGTTCGCCAAGGGTGATCGCGTGGTCTCGATGTGCCGCTTCGGCGGGCAGGCCGAGCTCGTCGCCATCCCCGCGACTCAGGTCAGGAAGATCCGCGATGACCTGAGCTTCGATGAAGCGGCCGCGCTCCCGGTCAACGCACTCACAGCCTTCCACATGCTCTTTTGGGTAGCTCCGCTTCAGCCGGGCATGACGGTGCTCATCCACATGGCGGCAGGCGGCGTGGGGCTGCTCGCGATTCAGCTGTGCAAGACGATCCCGAACGTCACGGTGATCGGCACGTCGTCGCCCGGCAAACACGCGTTCTTGAAAGAACAAGGCGTGCACCACTGCATCGATTACCGCTCGAAGGACTACGCGACCGAGGTGATGGCGATCACCAGGAACCGGGGCGTCGATCGGGTGCTCGACGCGCTCGGCGGGCCTGATTGGGAAAAGGGCTTCAAGCTGCTCAAGCCGGGCGGCCACCTGCACTGCTTCGGCTGGGCGAACATGGTCGATGGCAAGACGCGCAACCTCTTCACGGTGGTCAGCCAGTTTCTCCGGCTCAAAAAGTACAGCCCGATGGAGCTGATGGATACGAACCGCGGCGTCTCAGGCACCAACATGGGTCACCTCTGGGGCGAGGTAGAGCTGATGGCGCATCACCTCGACAAGGTGCTCGAGCTCAACGCAGCCGGGAAGCTCACGGCGCGCGTCGACAAAGTGTTCCCCCTCGAGAAGGCCGGCGAGGCGCACGAGTACGTTCAGGCGCGCAAGAACATCGGCAAGGTGCTGCTGGCCTGCGACTGAGGAAGGTGGAGAGCCGAAGTGCACCCTCGACTGGGCTCGGGGAGACCGGTGATGGAACCCGATTCCTATTTCCAAAGACCCGCTCGGAAGGAACGGGGTGACCGTTCGCATCGAGCGAAGTCGAGATGCCACTGCTTCGCTACTCACCCAACCGAGCCAGCTCGGCGTCGATCAACTTGCGAAACGCCTCTTCCGGCTGCGCACCCGACAACATGAACCCGTTGATGAAGAACGCCGGCGTTCCGCTCACGCCCACCTGCTGACCGGCCGTCATGTCGCGCTTGACCAGCGGCGCGGTGCGGCCCGAGTCGAGGCAGCTGTTGAACTTCTCCTCATCGAGGCCCGTGCGCTTCGCCTGCATCTTGAGCGCTTCGACCGCCAGCTCCTGGCTCTCGAAGAGCGCGTCGTGAAGCTCCCAGAACTTCCCCTGCTCATCAGCGCACGCGGTGGCCTCGGCCGCCTTGGGCGCCTTCGCGTGGAACGAGAGCGGGTAGTGCCGGAACACCAGCCGCACCTTGTCGCCATACGACTTCATCACGCCCATCACCGTCTCGTGCGCCTTCGCGCAGAAGCCACACTCGAAGTCGGCGAACTCGACGATCACCACCCTGGCCTTCGCGTTCCCCCGGCTGGGGCCCTTCGCGTCCACCGGCTTGCGCGCCTTCACCGGCCCCTCCAGCACCAGCGCGAAGCCCGCCTCCTTCTTCAGCTTGCCGAACACCTCACGCGCCTTCTTGGCCCGCTCTTCGCGCTGCACCGCCTTGCGGATCTCAGGCTTCACGTCGTCGTACGACACCTCAGGGGGCAACCGCCCGCGCGCCTTCTCGAACAGCACCTGCATCTCGGTGTCGCTGGGCTCGGTCAGCCCGCTCTCGATGTTCTTCGCGAGCCACTGATCTTCACTCTGCCCCGCTGCCTTCGCCGCCCTCGAGACCAGCGCTTCGATCGCGATGCGATCTGCAGCCTCTGAACGCAGGTCGAAGATCTGCTCCTGCAGCTTTTCCAGCTCGTCGGCGACCTTGGCGTCGACCTCGGTCAGGCGAATGACCCGGTCTTGAAACTTCGCCACCACCGGCGTGGGGCCGTCATCACGCAAAGACGCCTGAGACGCCGCGCAGCCCGACAGGATCACCGCGCCAATGAACAAGAACCGCATGTGTTTGCTCTCAGTGCACCGTGTGGTGCGCACAGGCCATCACCCGCGGCAGCTCAGCTGGCCGACCCTGCTCGGGTAACAGGTAACTCTTCTCTTCCACCCAGGCGCGGCACGTCCAGCCATTGGGGCACGCGTCATCGTTCGTGCAGAGCTCTCCGCACTGTCCCATGGTGGCAAAGCCATCACCTTTGGGTACGACGACGCAGCGCTCCGCCGATTGGCAGTTCGCGTGGGTCAAACACTGCGCGCGCGGGTGAGGCCCGGCATCCGAGCCCGACCTCGCGAAGTACCAGGAGAGCCCGAGCGACAGGCCCACCAACGCGAAGATCAGCAGCGACTGCGGTCTCACATCGCAGCCGGAGCAGCGCCGCCTTCAGTCGGCAGCCGCGCGAACTCCGAAGGATTCTCCAGCACCAGCGCCTCGCGCAGCACCTCGTCGACGTAATCGACCAGCACGATGCGCAGCGCCTTGCGAACCTTCTTGGGGATCTCCCTCAAGTCCTTCCGGTTCTCGCGGGGCACCAGCACGGTCTTCATTCCGAGCCGGTGCGCAGCCAGGCACTTCTCCTTGAGACCACCAATGGCACCGACCCGGCCACGCAGGGTGATTTCACCCGTCATCGCCACGTCGCACCGCACGGGAATGCGGGTGATCGCTGAGACCAGCGCGGTGGTCATGGTGACGCCGGCGCTGTTGCCGTCTTTCGGCACACCACCGGGAAAGTGGATGTGCATGTCGTTGTGCTCGAAGAACTTGTCGTCGATGCCGAAACGCTGCGCCTTGCTGCGCACGTAGGTGACCGCGGCCTGGCCCGACTCCTTCATCATGTCGCGCAGCATGCCGGTGACGATGAGCTTGCCCTTGCCGGGCATGGTGGTCGCTTCGGCCACCAGCACCTCACCACCCGCATCGGTGACGGCCAGGCCGTTGACGATGCCGATCTGGTTGGTCTTCTCCTTCTTGTCTTGCGGCACCTTGGGGATGCCCAGGAGCTTCATCACCTTCTTCATGTCGACCAGGAACGGCTGCTTGCCGTTCTTGAGCGCCTCACGCGCCAGCTTGCGGAACACGCCGGCCAGCTCACGCTCGAGGTTTCGCACGCCGGCTTCCCGCGTGTAGCGGCGGATGACGGTGCGAATCGCCGAGTCGGTCAGCTTCACTTCGACGTCGGCCAGACCGTTGGCTTCCTTCTGCTTGGGCACCAGGTAGCGCTTGGCGATCGCCAGCTTCTCCTCCTCGGTGTACCCGGCGAGCCGAATGACCTCCATGCGATCCTGCAGCGGCTGCGGGATGCTGTGCATCGAGTTGGCCGTGCAGATGAACATGACCTTCGACAGGTCGTAGTCGAGGTCGAGGTAGTGATCGTTGAAGGTGTGGTTCTGCTCGGGGTCGAGCACCTCGAGCAATGCCGACGAGGGATCGCCGCGGAAGTCGCTCGAGAGCTTGTCGATCTCGTCGAGCAGGATGACGGGGTTGCTCGACTCGGCCTTCTTGAGCGACTGCACGATCTTGCCGGGCATCGCGCCGATGTACGTGCGCCGGTGACCCCGAATCTCAGCCTCGTCACGAACGCCGCCCAGCGCGATGCGCACGAACTTGCGGCCCAACGACTTGGCGATGCTGCGGCCCAGCGAGGTCTTGCCCACGCCCGGGGGCCCCACGAAGCACAAGATGGGGCCCTTCAGCTTGCCCACCAACTGCTGCACCGCGAGGTACTCGAGGATGCGCTCTTTGACCTTCTTGAGGCCGTAGTGATCGGCGTTCAGCACGCCTTCGGCTTCGTCGATGTCGAGCTTGTCCTTCGTCTCATCGCCCCAGGGCAGCGAGAGCACCCAGTCGATGTAGTTGCGCACGACGGTGGCCTCGGCCGACATCGGGCCCATCATCTTGAGCTTCTTGATCTCTTTCTTGACCTTGGCGTGCGCCTCTTTGGGCATCTTCTTGGCCTTGAGCTTGTCGTCGAGCTCCTGCAGCTCGCTCTTGCCCTCGTCCTTGTCGCCCAGCTCACGCTGAATGGCCTGCATCTGCTCGTTCAAGAAGTATTCGCGCTGCGTGCGCTCCATCTGCTTCTTGACGCGCGACTTGATGCGCTTTTCAGCCTTGAGGATCTCGATCTCGCCCTGCATCAGCTCGTAGAGCTTCTCGAGGCGCTTCACCGGAGACTCGGTCTCCAGCATCGTCTGCTTGTCGGCCACCGACTTGAACGGGAGGTGGATGGCGATGGTGTCGGACAGCCGCGAGGCGTCTTCGATGGTGCCCACCTGCTGCTGCAGCTCGGGCGCGATGCGCTTGTTGAGCTCGACGTAGGCCTTGAAGGTCGCCTGCACCGCGCGCACGAGCGCCTCGAGCTCGACGCCCTTGGGGATCTCTTCGGTGACCCGTTCGTACTCGCAGAGGAAGAACGGCTCGTGCGGAGCGAACTTGGCGATCTTCGCGCGCGCCACGCCCTCGACCAGCACCTTGACGGTGCCGTCGGGCAGAGGCAGCAGTTGCACCACCTGGCCCAGCGTCGCGTACGAGAACAGTTCCTCGGGCGCAGGGTCGTTGGTCTTCGCCTTTCTCTGGGCGGCGAGCAGCAGCCACGCCTTCCCATCGGCGCCTTTGCGCGCCATGGCGTCTTTCAACGCGGCGATCGATTTCTCTCGGCCCACGTACAGGGGTCGAACTTCATGCGGGAAAAGCACGATGTCCCGCAGGGGGAGCATTGGCAGCATGGCTGCCTCCTTCTTGTCGTCGCGGCTGAAGAACATGACTGTGGTGGGTTGTAGCGCCGTGCCCGCAACCCGTCACCTTTACAGACCTAATTGGTTCATCAGGAAGGCGACCTGATCGCTCGAGTTTTCGATGGCCCTCGAGACCTGATCGGCCCCGCCATGCCCGGCGTTCGCCTCGATGCGCAGCCAACTGACCGAAGAGGGTGAGGCCGCCTGCACCCAGGCCACGAACTTGCGAGCGTGGAAGGGGTCGACCCGATCGTCGTGATCGGCGCTCATCATCAGCAGCGAGGGGTACGAGGTGCCCGGTTTGACGTGGGCGTACGGGGAGTAGGCGGTGAGCGTCTCCAGCTCGGCCGGCTTCTCCGGATCGCCGTATTCAGGAATCCACGTCTTGCCCGACCCGTACAGGTGGTACCGCGCCATGTCGAGCAGGGGCACCGCGCACACCACCGCCCGGAAGAGCTCGGGGCGCTGCGTCATCGCCACGCCCACCAGCAACCCGCCGTTGCTGCCGCCGCGGATCGCCAGGCGCTTCGGGTTGGTCCACTTCTGGGCGATCAGGTACTCGGCCGCCGCATGGAAGTCGTCGAAGACGTTCTGCTTCTTCGCGCCCTTCCCTGCGTCGTGCCACGCCTTGCCGTACTCGCCGCCGCCGCGCAGGTTGGGCATCGCGTACACCCCGCCCGCCTCGAGCCACGGGTAGATGAACGAGGTGAACGAGCTGCGCAGGCTGACATCGAAGCCGCCGTAGCCGTAGAGCAGCACGGGGTTGTTGCCGTCGAGCACCACGTCTTTCTTCGCCACGATGAACATGCTGACCTGCGTTCCATCCTTCGAGGGATAGAACACCTGGCGCACCTCGTACTTCGAGGCGTCCACCGGCACCTCGACCTTGCTGTAGACCTCTGACTTCCCGCTCTTGACGCTGGTGCGGAAGACCTGGTTGGGCTGGGTCAGCGAGCTGAAGCTGAAGAACGCCTCATCGTCTTCTTCGTCGCCGAACAGGTTCGACGCGGTGCCCAGGCCCGGCAGTTCGACGTCGCGCACCTTCTTGCCCTCGAGAGTGAAGAGTTCGACGGTGGAGACCGCCTTCTTGAGCGATGCGATCGCGAGGTGCCCGCCGACGATCACCATCGACTCACGCGAAGCCTCTTTGTCCTCGGGGATGAGCTCTTTCCAGCTCTTGCGATCGAGCTTGTTGGGATCGACCTTGAACACCCGCTTGTTGGGCGCGCCCTGGTCGGTGAAGACATAGAGCTGGCCCTTCCACGAATCGACCGAGTACTTCGCGTCTTGGCCTTCGACCAGCAGCTGCCAGGTCTTGTCCTTGCCGACGCGCTTGATGAAGACGTCGTTCTCGTTCCAGCCGCGCATGATCACCACGAACTGGAACTGGCCGTCGCGCGAGATGCCGCCCCCGATGAAGGTCTTGGGGTCGCCCGTGCGCGGGTGGAGCTGCTCGTCTTTGAGGCTCGCTTCACCCAGCTTGTGCAGGCGCACTTCGCAGTAGCCCGGCCGCTCAGAGACGGGGATCGTCGAGTCGATCGGCAGCCACTCGTAGATGAAGGCCTTCGAGTCTGGAGTCCACGAGGGGCTCGCGTACTTGGCGCCGGGGATGACGTCGATCTCGCTGCGGGCCCCGCTCTCGACATCGAGCACATACAAGGTCGACTCGTCAGCCGCGTTGGGCTTCTGCGCGAAGACGACCTTCTTGCCATCCCAGGAAGGCACCCAGACGCCGAGGCTGATGGTGTTGTCCGTGCTCCACGTGTTGGGGTCGAGCAGCACCTTCTCTTCGCCGGTGGCGCCCTGCTTCCAATAGACGACCGCCTTTTCCTTGTTCTTGTGCGTGCGCACGTAGAAGTAGCGGCCGCCGCGCTTCACGGGCGCGCTCATCGAGTCGAGGTAATAGAGCTCGCGGTAGCGGGCGAGCAGCCTTTTGCGCGCGGGCAGATCGTTGATGCGCTCGCGCGTGAAGGTGTCTTGCACCTTCATCCACGTCTGCACCTCGGGTGACTTCTCGTCTTCCAGCCAGCGGTAGGGGTCTGAAGGAATCTGTTCGGCGCGGGTCGCAGGGAGCATGGGCTTCTTCGGTGCCTCGACAACGGGGGCGGGCCTGGGCGCCTCGGCGACCGTCGCGGGCTGTGAAGTGGCGCAAGCCGCGACGAGGGCGAAGGGGGCGATGAAGATCCGGCGCATGGCGCGAGTTCCTTACACCTCCTGCGCGCTTCGAGGTCAGCCAGAACAGGGGGGCCGGAAAGGGTTCGTCGAAGGTAACGGGTCAGCGAACCCAGAAAGGCCTCGAGGGAAGGCGGTGGGCGAAGGTCGCGGCTGCCAGCCCTCGCGCGCTGGCCTCTCGCGTCGTGCAAGAGCGCTTGGCTGAGATCTGCTGTTGCGAATTTTACATCGAGAAGCACTTTTGAGGCCAGAAGGCCGCCTCCAGCTAGGGTGATGAACAGCGAGCCCATCTCGATGCAAAATCCGCAACACGCGCGACTTGCACCATCTGACCATCCACGCCCGAAGCCAAGAGGCCTGCGCGCGATGACGCATGAGGCAGACCCAACAACACTCGCGCGCTTCAAGGCGCTTTTCCCGCAGACCTGTGGCGGCTTGTGCATCGTCATCCAAGTCCGCCTCTCCTTCGCCACAAGCCAACCCCGGCCGCGCGCTGCACAATGCGCGACACATGTTCGACAAGCACTCCCACGCGCTCTCGGCGCTGGCCTCGAAGCAGCACGGGCTGGTGACCCACGCGCAGGCGATCACCGCGGGCCTCACGCGAACAGCGCTCTCTCGTCTGGTGCGCTCGGGCACCTGGGAACAGGTGCGGCCACGCGTCTTCCGAAAAGCAGCCAAGTCGCAAACCGAAGAGCAGGCGCTCTTCTCCGTGTGTCTATGGCTGGGCGTCGGCGCGGTGGTGAGCCACCGTTCGGCAGCAAGGCTGTTGGGGCTCGACCTCAAGAAGGGCGAGCTCGAGGTCACGACGCCACCGCGCTTTCCGGGAGGCGCGAAGGGCGTGGTCGTGCATCGCAGCAAGAGCCTGGAAGAGCGCGACCGCCGCACCATTCGCGGTATCCCCGTCACGACGGGTGCACGGACGATCATCGATCTCGCAAGTGAGTTCGACGACGAAGAGTTGGCGATCATCGTCGAGGACGCCTGGCGCAGAAAGATCGCCGCCCCTGACTGGATTGCGCAGCGCCTGAAGGAGCTCGGAAAGCAGGCGCGCCGCACGGGAGCCCTCGCCGAGATCCTCGCAGACTGTCGAAGCCGCGAGCGAGCGATGGAAAGCGCGCTCGAGGTGCGGCTCTGGCGGCTGCTCAAGCGGCACACCCTCATTCCCGTGCCCCACTACGAGTTCCGGGACGACTTCGGCCAACCCGGGCACGTCGACTTCGCGTTCCCGCAGCACGGCCTGGCGATCGAGTGCGACGGCTACCAGACGCACGGAACACGAGAGGCGTTCGAGAACGATCGACTGCGGGCCGCGCGGCTGGTCTCGAGCGGTTGGCGAGTGATGATGCTGACCTGGAAGCAGGTCACTGAAGATCCCGACAAGGTGATCGCGATCATCAAGCAAGCGCTCACTTTCGGGCGCGCGACAGCGCTCTGACTAAAGCGGCTGGGCGCATCCCGAGTGGAGGGATTGCCTCTCCTTCGCACGGCAAGTGCCCCCTCGACTTCGGCTCGGGGAGACCGGTGTCCAAAGACCCTCTCGGCATGAAAGGACACCGAGTGCGCAAACAATATCGATCGGCCGCCTAAGCCGCCGACTCAGCAGCCTTGGGCTTGTCTTCCGCGTGCAGCACGACGGGCTGCTTTTTCTTCATCACCGCGTCTTCGTTGATGACCACCTCGCGGGCGGTCTTCTTCGAGGGGATCTCGTACATCAGCTCGAGCATCACGGACTCGAGGATCGCGCGCAGACCACGAGCGCCCGTCTTCCGCCGAATCGCCTCTTGCGAGATCGCCTTGAGCGCGCCGTCGGTGAACTTGAGCGTCACGCCGTCGAGGTCGAGCAGCTTCTTGTACTGCTTGGTCAGCGCATTGCGCGGCTTGATCAAGATGTCGATGAGCGCAGGCTCGTCGAGTTCCTCGAGCGCCGTGACGACAGGCAGGCGGCCGATGAACTCGGGGATCATGCCGAACTTGAGCAGGTCTTCCGGCTCGACCTTCGAGAGCAGCTCAGACAACGAACGGTCAGACTTCTTCTTCATCTCTGCGCCGAAGCCCAACGACTTACCGCCCAGGCGCCGCTCGATCACCTTGTCGAGGCCTCCGAACGCGCCGCCGCAGATGAAGAGAATGTTGGTGGTGTCGATCTGCAGGAACTCCTGCTGGGGGTGCTTGCGGCCGCCCTTCGGGGGTACGTTGGCCACCGTACCTTCGATGATCTTCAGCAGCGCCTGCTGCACGCCTTCACCGCTCACGTCGCGGGTGATGCTGGGGTTCTCCGACTTGCGCGCGATCTTGTCGATCTCGTCGACGTACACGATGCCGCGCTGCGCCCGCTCGATGTCACCGTCAGCAGCCTGGAGCAGGTTGACGATGATGTTCTCGACGTCTTCGCCCACGTACCCCGCCTCGGTCAGGCAGGTGGCGTCAGCGATGGTGAAAGGCACGTTGAGGATCCGCGCCAGCGTCTGGGCCAGCAGCGTCTTGCCCGAGCCCGTGGGCCCCAGCACCAGGATGTTCGACTTCTGCAGCTCGACGTCGTCGAGCGCGACCTTCGACTCGATGCGCTTGTAGTGGTTGTGAACCGCGACGCTCAGCACCTTCTTCGCGCGGTCCTGCCCGATCACGTACTCATCGAGGGTGGCCTTGATCTCGCTGGGCCTGGGAATGCGGAGCTTGGTGTCCTTCGACTCCTCGCGATCGATCTCTTCAGCGATGATGTCGTTGCACAGACCGATGCACTCGTCGCAGATGTAGACCGTCGGGCCCGCGATGAGCTTCTTGACCTCTTTCTGCGACTTCCCGCAGAAGGAGCAGCACAGGGTCTGGTTTCCGCCTTCTCGCCCGACGTTCTTCGTGGCCATGCGTTCCTGACGTTAACCCTGAGTTCTGTGCCTCGCCAAACAAGCCCAGGCTGGTTACTTTTTGGGCTCTGACTTGTTGCGCACCGTGACGTCGTCGATCAGGCCGTACTGCTTGGCCTCGGGCGCGCTCATGAAGTTGTCGCGGTCGCAGTCTTTCTCGATGCGCTCGACCGTGTGGCCCGTCGCCTTGGCGAGGATCTCGTAGAGCACCATCTCGAGGCGGGCCATCTCGGCCACCTGGATCTTCATGTCGCGCGCCTGCCCCCGAGCCCCGCCGAGCGGCTGGTGAATCATGATGCGCGAGTTGGGCAGCGCCGACCGTTTGCCCTTGACGCCGGCGGCCAGCAGCACGGCACCCATCGAGGCCGCCTGGCCCGTGCACACCGTGGCCACGTTGCACCGCACGTACTGCATGGTGTCGTAGATGGCCAAACCCGCGGTGACCGAACCACCGGGGCTGTTGATGTACATCGTGATGTCCTTGTCCGGATCCTCCGACTCGAGGAACAGGAGCTGCGCCGTCACCCCGTTCGCCACGTCATCATCGATCTCGGTGCCGAGCATGATGATGCGATCGCGCAGGAGGCGGGCGTACAGATCCCACACGCGCTCGCCGCGGTGGGTGGTCTCGACGACGGTAGGCGGCCAATAGGGCATTGCAGGCTCCTGCGGTACGGGTGGGGAATCAGGCTTTGGCGTGCTGCTTCAAGAAGGCGATGACCTTCTCTTCTTTAGTGCGGTTCTTCAGAGATTCACGGGCTTCGGCGCTCTGGTACTGCTTCTTCACCACGTCCAGGCCCACCCCAGCATCGGTGGCCAGCTTCTCGAGGCGCGCGTCGACCTCAGCGTCGGCCACTTCGAGCTTCTCTTCTTTCGCCACTGCCTCGAGGAGCAGCTGCCCGCGCACTTCGAGGGTCGCCTTGGGGCGCAGCTCTTCACGCAGCTTGCCCCAGTCGAGCTGAAGCATGTTCGGGTCCATGCCCGAGCGCATCAGGCTGCCCAGCGCGTTCTCGAGCATGAAGTCGACGCCGCGGTTCACCATGGCGGTCGGCACTTCGATGGGGTTCTTCTCGATGAGCGCCTTGAACAGCGCGTCACGCTCGTCGATCTCGACGCGGTTCTTCGCGGCCTTCTCGAGGTCACGGCGAATGCGCGCCTTGAGGGCGTCAGCGGTCTCTTCGCCCATTTCCTTGGCGAACGCGTCGTCGAGCGGGGGCACCTTCTTCTGCTTGAGCTCCTTCACGGTGACCACGAAGTGCGCGGTCTGGCCCTTGATCTCCTCGACGCGGTAGTCGTCGGGGAACTTGTAATCGAGCTCCTTGGTGCCGCCGAGCTTGGCGCCTTCGAGCGCGGGCAGGTTGCCTTCGATCAGCTCGCCGTCGATGACCTCGATGGTCACGTCGCGGCCGGTGTTGCCGGGGAACGCGGCGCCATTTTTGGTGGCGTCGAAGTCGATGACCACGAGGTCACCCTTCTGCACCACGTCGCGGCCTTCCACGGCCACCACCTGGGTGCGCTGGCCGAGCATGCGATCGAGCTGCTCGGTGACGCGCTCGTCGGTGACGCCCAGCTCGAACTTCGGCAGCTCGAGGCCCTTGTAGTCCTTCGCGCTGACGACCGGCTTGACCTCGACGCGCGCCGAGTAGCTGAACGGCTTCTGGGCTTCGATTTTTCCGCCCGAGAACGAGGGGTCGCCGACCGCGGCGACGTTGGTCTCCTTGAGGGCGTCGATGAAGCCGAGCAACTGCACGCGCTTGACCACGTCGGCTTCGACCTCGCTCTTGAACTTCTGCTCGAGGATCCGGCGCGGGATCTTGCCCGGGCGGAAGCCAGGCACCTTCACCTGGCGCGAGAGGTTCGTGTACGCGGCGGTGAGCTCCTTCTCGACGAGCGAGGGATCAACCTCGATGGAGAGGCGCTTCTCGATGCTGGAGACGTCTTCGACCTGAACCTTCATGGGCCATCCTCTTTGGGTGAATCGCGCGTTTTCTGACGGAAAACGAAGGAGTCGGCTTTAGAGGACGGGTCTGTGTGGGTCAACGGTTGTGAGGGCGAAGAGGGGTTCAAGCGGGACCCAGCATCACCGCCACGCCTCCCGGCCACATCACCCGAACGATCAGGAACGTTCGTTGGTGCGCTCGAAAACGCGACGAACCATCGGAGGCGGGGCCGTGCGGAGCGGCTGACCGTAGTCTGCTTTTCGTCAGTCGGTCCAACGGCAGACGAAGTCGAAGACGGTGGGGCTCGCTTGCGTGCAGGTGACGCTCACGTTCTTCGCACCGACGATCTCCATGACCGCGCGCATCGCCGTGCCGTGGCATTGCGCGATCAGCAACGGCGTGGCGTGGAGCGGGCTGTCGAGCCGCAAGCGCCCTTCGTTGCCTTCGAAGTGCACGACGGTCAGCGAGGTGCCGCGGTGAAATTGGTCCCACCGGCCGGCCACGACTTTCACGATTCGCTTCACGCCGAGCATGCGAAACAACATCGAGTAGAGGGGTCCTTCGATCATCTTCTTGTTCGCGCGGTAGGCGAACTCTACGTACGCCTCGGGTGACGGAAAGCAGAGATCGGCGCAGGCGAGAAAGAGCGCGAAGGCCTTCACTTCCGAGATCCACGCGCTGGGCAGCGGAGGGTGCTTCACCAGCTCGGCGATCGCAGGCGGCAACGCCGAGAGGTGCGTGTGAATCGGCACGCCCTCCAGAAAACTCTGCACGACGCTGCCCTTCTGCTGCATCTCGGGCGAGGTCTCGAGGCCCTGCGGCAGGCTCGCCAGGTACGCGTCGAGCGTCGGCGTGTTGCTGACCTCGGCCGTGGCCTGACCCCGAGTTGGGGTGGCGGTGTCGTCAGCGAGCTGCGGCGGCTTGCGAAACTCGGAGGTCGCGAGTTCGTCTTCGGGCGGCACCCTGGCGACGAAGGCACGGGTGAGTTCTTGAGGATCTCCAATGAGCAGGCCGCGAAGCGCGAGCTGCACGTCGCGGCAACTGGCGTAGCGAGCGGCCGGCAGCGGCCGAAGCATGCGCATCACCACCGCCTCCACCGCTTTCGGCACCGAGAGGTTCACGCTCGAGGGCGGTGGCACTTCGCCTGCGATGGCGAGCTTGAGCAGGGCGAGATCGTTGGCGCCCACGAACGCGCGCCTTCCTGTCAACAATTCCCAGAGCACGAGGCCGAGCGCGAATTGATCGACGCTCCACGTGAGCTTCTCACTGCGCGCCTGCTCGGGCGCCATGTACGCGAGTTTGCCCTTCAAGACGCCCGTGGCGGTGCGGGTGCTCTTGTCGACGCTGGCGGCGATCCCGAAGTCGAGCACGCGTGCCCTGCCATCGCGGCCGACGAGAATGTTCTGCGGGCTGATGTCGCGGTGAATGAGGTCGAGCCGCGTTCCACGCGCGTCGCTCAACTCGTGCGCGTGCTGAAGGCCCAGCGCTGCGTCACAGCCGATCGCCGCGGTGACCTGCCAGGGTATGACGAGCCCCTGCCGCGCGCACCGTTTGAGCACCTGGCCGAGATCGAGCCCGTCGACGTGCTCCATCGCGAGCACCCAGGTGTCGTTCCACTGACCGTACTCGTGCACCTGCACCAGGTTCGGGTGGCGCAGCTTCGAAGCGAGCTTCGCCTCGTCGATGAATTGCGCGACCATTTGTTTGTCTGCGGCCAGATGAGGCAGCAGCGCCTTGATCACCACCGTCTTGCCTTCGGGGGTCTGCGCGAGGAGCACCTCGCCCATGCCTCCGACCGCGAGGCGGGTTCCGAGCCGATACTTGTTGAGCACCAGGTTGGAGGTCGGCACCGCGAGTGACTGTAGTCGAAGAATCAGCCCTCGAAATAGGAGCCGCTGCGCACATGCGTTGCGGTCGTGGCTTCCACGATGCGCGCGACGCCTTCTTCCGCGGGCCGCGGCGCACCCGGACCGCCCATGTCGGTCTGCACCCAACCGGGGCTGACCGCGATGACCGATCGGCTCGGGAGTTCATGCGCCCACGCGCGCGCCAACGCGTTGATGAACGCCTTCGACACGCTGTACGGATCTCGCGAAAAGCCGGCGCGTTCAGCGGCGTCGGCGCTCCGGGTCGAGTCCTTCGCGCTCGACGTCTCAGCGAGGTAGTCGCGCACGAATTGCTCGACCTGGGCGGTGGTGGTGGCGTTCTGAAGGCGATCGACGATCGCTTGTGAATAACCGTGCAGCGCGCCCATGCCGCTCGAGACCAACACCAGCCGTGCTTCCTGGGTGATCAGCGGCAGCACCATTTCGTGCAGCCGGATCGGCGCGAGCACGTTCGTCTCCATCGTCTTCGCGGCGGCCTCAGGGGAGGAACTGCGCTCGTAGACGGCTGCGTTGTGAATCACACAGGAAAGCCGTGTGCCCTGGAGCGACTGCGCGAGCGCCTTTCTCTGAGCGTCGTTGGTCACGTCGAGCTCGAACGCGCGATGGGCAGGGCCGAGGTCCTTCGCGAGCGACGCTGCAGCCTTCCCAGAACGGGCCGTGAGGATGAGCGAGCGCCCCTGGGCGGCCAGAGAACGCGCGACGCCCTGGCCAAGGCCGCGACTGACGCCGGTGATCAACGTGAAGGTCGACATGCGTCTCTCGTAATCACGGCGCGTTCACCGCGAGAGACGGTTTTCACGAGGCGAGGACGTATCAATCCGAGTGGTTGGGGCTGGCATCGAAGGTGCTTTGGGACAGCGCACCCGATTCCCCGGGCCCCACTGAAGGCACCCCATGATCTTCATCGCTATCGTCGGCTCAGTCGCGTTCCTCTGTTCCATGCTCGTCGTACCCCTCATCTGGTCCGTGCCCGACCGATTCCGAACGATCGGACGGATGGCAGGTGTGGCTGCGGTCTCTGTGTCTTTGTGTCTGTGTGGCGGCCAGCTCCGAAACCTCGGAGAAGCAGGGATCGGAATCTTCGCCGGCTTGGCTGTGCACTTCGCGCTGACCGCCTGGAGGGAATTCGGCGACCGCCGCATGGAGCAACGCGCCGAGGCGTATCAAGCGCGCATCGACGCAGAACGCGGCGCGACTTGAGAGACGACCATGATCGTCACCCTCCTCTCGTTAATCTTCATCTGGTTCATCGCCGTGCTCCCGTTCTTTTCCGACGTGCGAAGAGAGGTGGTGGCGGTGGGATTCTTCGGTGGCACGACCTGGCTGCTGCTCTGGCTTTTTCTGCAGGGCACTCCGTTCGGAATTCTTGAAGCGGTAGCCCTTTGCATCGGCGCGAGCCTCACTGTGCTTGCGGCGAGGTTCGCCTGGCCGGCGACCTTCGCTTCGAAGCAGCGCTACGTCCTCAGCCTCTCTCGGGAGCACAAGTCTGGGCTATGAGTTCTGGCGTACATGGCCGCCGAGCATCTGGAACCAGAAACGGCGGCTCCCTACGCCGCCAATCTTCTCGAGGCGCCCGAACGAGCCCAGATTGACGCGCACATCGACGGGTGCACTTCCTTCCGCGAGCTTCTCCCTGCCCTCGCTCGTGCAGCCCTCTCTTCCGTCGGTGATCGTTTCAAGTCGCCTGAGTCGAACACCGAAGTCCTCCCGCGCGGCACCCGGGTCGGCCACTTCGAGTTCCAGCAGCCGCTCGGAGCAGGCGGCATGGGCGTCGTCTATCTCGCCTTCGACTCCCGCCTCGATCGCCAGGTCGCGCTCAATTGCGTGCGTGATCGGCGCACTGAGCCGCAGCAGCTCCTCACCGAAGCGAGGTTGATGGCGTAGCTGGCGCATCCCAACGTGGTGTCGGTCTACGACGTGCTCGAAGGGCACGGTCAGCTGTTCATCGCGATGGAGCTCGTGCCCGGCCGCACGCTCCGACAATGGAGCTCGAGCAAGCGCACCTGGCAGCAGGTGGTGGCCTGTTTCCCCGCGGCAGGTGAAGGCCTCTCCGCGGCGCACGAAGCGGCCATCGTTCACGGAGACGTGAAGCCAGCCAACATTCTCGTCGGCAATGACGAGCGCGTTCGCGTGACGGACTTCGGGCTCGCCAGTGCGGGCGCGGCCGAGCCTGACGGAACACCGTTGCGCGGCACCGAAGTGTATCTCGCTCCTGAACAACGCGCGGGCTCACCGTGTGATCGTCAGTGCGATCAATACACTCGCCGTACCTCGACTTCCCGATCTTCAGGGGTGAGAGCTCACCGCCCCAAGTTGAACTTCACGCCAATCTTCACCTTCACTGGGTTGCCGTCCCTGAGCCTGGGGAAGGTCCACGTACGAATGCGACCCACAAGCACGACTTCATCGCGTCGTTGGCAAAGGTGGTGTCCACCACGACTCGGACCGAAAACGCCATGGGCAGAGGGGGACTCGAACCCCCACTCCTTGCGGAACCAGATCCTAAGTCTGGCGCGGCTACCAGTTACGCCATCTGCCCCAAACAGAAACGGCCGGTGACCCTCTCAGGACACCGGCCGTCGTACTGTGAAAGCGGGGGGAATCGAACCCTCAACCTATGGATTAAGAGTCCATTGCTCTACCAATTGAGCTACGCTTCCGACTCGTTGCGGGGCCGCCTATAAAGTTTTTCGGCCGCTCCTGTCAACCCACTTCTTTCGACATCTCCGGAGCAGGCCTCGTCAGCAGCCAGACTCCTGCGGCGAACAGCCCGACCACCACGTACTGCGCCGGCGTCAGGCCCGCATAGCGACGATCGACGAAGCTCAGGTCTGACGCTCGCAAGAAATCGAGAAAGAACCGGGGCACGGTGTAGCCGACCGCCAGCACGCCCATCAGGCGGCCCTGCGCCGGCCGGCGGGTCTTGAGCGCGTAGAGCACCAGCGACAACACGCCGAGCACCAGCGCGTCGTACAACCCGAGATCGTGCCGCGGCCCCCCATAGGTCCTCGCAGGGAAGTTCACCGCCAGAAAAAAGTCGCTGAGCACTCCGGGGTGATCGTGCACGAAGAAGCAGCCGATGCGCGCCACCATCCACCCCGGCGCGGTCCCCAGGGCCAGCGCGTCGAGGTACGGCCCGATGGGCGTCTTGATGCGCCGGAAGAAGACGAAGATGCCCACCAGCGCGCCGAGCACGCCACCCATCGAAGACAGGCCCTCCCAGAAGCGCAGCACCACAAACGGGTCTGCCATCGTCAGCAGCTCCGGGTGGTACGCGAAGAGGTGCATGAAGTGGCCGCCGTAGAGGCCGAAGATCACCGCCCACGGCACCATCTCGCGCAACGGTTGATCGTTTCCGGGCCCGTATTGACGCGCCTGGCGCGCCGCCAGCCACGCACCAACCATCACGCCTGCGGCAGAGAGCACTCCGAAGATGTCGATGCGCTGCCCGAAGGGCAGGTTCAACGCCGGTAACTCGAAGTACGGAATCACAGCGCGCTCAGAGGGATTCGAACCCCCGACCCTTGGCTTCGAAGGCCAATGCTCTATCCAGCTGAGCTATGAGCGCTCGTGCTTTGCGATGGGCGGCTTACCGGGATCGAACCGGTAACCTCAGGAGTCACAGTCCTGCGCTCTAACCAGTTGAGCTAAAACCGCCATCAACACATTGCAAAAAGACAAAGGCGCGCGCGGAGTACCCAATGCGCCGCGGAACGTCAATCGAACTTAAAGAGCGCGCCCAGCGGGACTCGAACCCACGACCCCCGGCTTAGAAGGCCGGTGCTCTATCCAGCTGAGCTATGGGCACCTGCGAACTACTCAAAGTCGGGGCGGCCGGATTCGAACCGACGACCTTCTGCGCCCAAGGCAGACGCGCTACCAGACTGCGCTACGCCCCGTCTTCGTGATGGCCTTTTGGACCATGCCACCGTGACGCGCAAGGCTCCTTTCACTGACTCGTTCCCGAGCCTTTGACCCGAAGGACCCCGGCTGGCAGTCTGCCCCCGCGTGCGAACGACGGTCTTTTTTCTCCTGATGGGCCTCTTGGCCGGCTGCAAACCCGGTGGGCCGCCGCCGATCGTCGATCCGTCCACCGTCGATCCGAAGGTCGACTGTGTGCCGCCCGTCACCCTGGGCACCCCCCTGCGCCTGCTCACCCGCGCTGAATACGATCTGACCGTGCGCGACCTGTTGGGGGCGACCCACAAGCCCTCCCGCGACTTTCCCCGCGAGCCGCTGGCCCACGGCCTCGACAATGACGCGGTGCTCAACCAGGTCACGGGCGCCCACGTGAGCGGCTACCTCGAGGCAGCCGAGTTCCTCGCCAAAGACACCCTCGTGAACCGCCGCTCCACCGTCGTTCCCTGTGGCACCAAAGACCAGGCCTGCGGCGAGCTCTTCATCGCCACTACCGGTTTGAAGGCCTTCCGCCGCCCGCTCAACGCAGAAGAGCGCGCCAACTTGAACACGCTCTTCACCACCATCAACGCCACCGAAGGCTTCGATGGGGCGATCGAGGTGACGCTGCAGTCGATGCTCCAGTCGCCTCAGTTCCTCTATCGCGACGAGCAGGCGCTGGGGCCCGTGCCCATGGCGGTGGTGACCCTGGGCGGCTTCGAGCTCGCGTCCCGGCTCTCCTATTTCCTGTGGGGCACCATGCCCGACGAGCAGCTGCTCGAGGCGGCGGCCAACGGAACGCTCGAGACGCCCGAAGGCCTGGAGCGCGAAGCCAGGCGCATGCTCGCCGATGGCCGCTCTGCCGACGGCATGATGCGGTTCTTCTCGCAGTGGCTGTACCTCGATGGCGTGGAAAACACCGAGAAGAACCCCGCGGTCTACCCGCAGTTTTCGCCGGCCCTGGCCACCGCCTGGCGGGCCTCGCTCGAGCTGTTCGTCAGAGACGTGCTCGCCCGCGAGGGCACCTTGAGCGCGTTGCTCACCTCGAACGTGATGTACACGAACGACTCCATGTCGATGTACGGGCCCTCGGCGCCGTCTGCCGCCTTCGTGCGCAACGAGATGCCCGGTACGCAGCGCAAGGGCCTGCTCACCCAGCCTGGGTTCCTCGCGTTCAAGGCGATGCCCGATGGCAGCTCGCCCGTGCGCCGCGGCATCTTCGTGCTCGATCAGCTCATGTGTGAAGTGCCGCCGCCGCCGCCCGCGGGAGCAAACATCACCCCGCCCGCGCCTTCGGTCAGCAACACCACCCGCGAACGTTTCGCGGCCCACAGCCAGAGCGAAGGCTGCATCGGCTGCCACCGCTTCATCGATCCCGTCGGCTTCACCTTCGAGAACTACGACGGCATGGGGTTGTGGCGCGACACCGAGAATGGGCAGGCCATCGACGCGACGGGCGGCGTGAAGATCTCCCGCGACACGCAGGTGATAGGCGAGGTCACCGGCGTGGCCGAGCTGAGCGCGAAGCTTTCCACCAGCCGCAACGTGCACGACTGCGTGGCCAAGGAATTCTACCGCTTCGCGCTGGGCCGCTCCCTCACCCAGGCCGACACCTGCACCACCACGCTGGTGGGCGATCGATTCATGAAGTCGGGCGGCAACTTCAAGGAGCTGATGCTGGCCATCGTTCAGTCCGACTCGTTCCGGCGCAACGCGAACCCGGAGATGACGCCATGAAGTTGTCCCGACGCCAGATCCTCAGGGGCGCAGGCGGCATCGTGGTCGGCCTGCCTTTCCTCGAGGCGCTCGCGCCCCGTGCTGCCTTCGCGCAGTCGATGCCCCAGAAACGCTTCATCGGCATCTACCACCCCAACGGCGTCTACACGCCGCAGTGGTTCCCCACCGGCGACGAGAACAACTTCACGCTGGGCCCCATTCACCAGGCGCTCGCCCCGTGGAAGTCGAAGCTGCTCTTCACCAGCGGCGTCGACATGCAGGTCGCCCTCTCGGGCCCCGGCGAGCAGCACCAGCGCGGCATCGGCGCGTTCCTCACCGGCGCCAAGCTCGACACCGGCACCTTCGTCGGCAACGACGGCAGCCGCGCCGGGTACGCGCTGGGGCCTTCGGTCGACCAGACCATCGCGGGAATGATCAGCCAGGGCACCCGCGTTCCCAGCCTGCAGCTGGGCGTGCACGCGCTGCTCTCGAACGTGGCCGGCGTGGTGAGCTACCGGGGCCCCAACCAGCCGCTGCTCGCGCAGAACGATCCGCGCGTCACCTTCCGCACCCTCTTCATGGACTCGGGCATGCCGCCCACCGAGCTGGAAAAGCTGCGCGTGCGCCGCCGTTCCGTACTTGACGCTGTGCAGACGCAGTTGGCTGCGCTCAAGAAGTCGGTCAGCAAGTCAGACCAGGCGCGCCTCGATCAGCACCTCACGCTCGTGCGCGAGATGGAAAATCGGCTCACCGCCCTGCCCCCCGGCACCTGCCAGTCGCCCTCTGATCCCGGCATGGTCGACTTCCAACGCGAGGCAGAGATCCCCACCGTCGCCCGCCTGCAGATGGATCTGCTGACCCTGGCCATCCGCTGCGATCTCACCCGGGTCGCCACGGTGATGTTCAGCGACGCGATGAACCATGTCGCGATGCCGCACTTAAACATCACCTCTGACATTCACAACCTGACCCATTACGGCGACGGCGATCCCGAGCGGCTCAAGGTGGCCACCCGCGACACCTGGCAGGCCGGGGTGCTGGCGACGCTGCTGCAAGAGCTCGACTCCATCCAGGAAGTGGATGGCAGCAAGGCGCTCGATCATACGCTCGTGTTCTGGGGCAGCGACGTCTCGCGCGGCAACGTGCACTCTCACGACGACATGCCCTTCATGCTCGCGGGCGGCGGCGCTGGTTTCCGCATGGGCCGCTTCGTGAAGTGGACCAACGCGTACCACAACGATCTGCTCGTCTCGATCATCAACGGCTACGGGGGCAACCTCAGCACGTACGGTGAAGCGACCTTCTGCCGAGGCCCGCTCAGCAGGCTGACTTGACCTGAGCAGTGGGGCCCCTCACCCCGGCCCTCTCCCCGCTCGCGCAGGGAGAGGGAGAGAAGAATTAAACGTCGAGTTCCTTCAGCTTGTCGGCGCCTTCCATGATGAACCGGAAGCGCGGCCCGACGTCCTTGCCGAAGAGTTCGTTGATGGTCGAGTCGGTCTCCAGCTCGTTGTCGATGCTCACCTTGAGCGCGATGCGCTTCTTGCGGTCGAGCGTGGTCATCTTGAGCTCGTCGGGCGTCATCTCGCCCAGACCCTTGAAGCGCATGATGTTGGGCTTGCTGTTCACCCGGCCGTTCTCCTTGATGATCTGGTCGCGGTGCGCCTCGTCGAGCGCCCAGTAGACCTCTTTGCCGATCTCCACCTTGTAGAGCGGCGGCTGGGCGATGAAGAGGTGCCCGTTGACGATCAGCGGTCGCAGGTGCCGGTAGAAGAAGGTCAGCAGCAGCGTCGAGATGTGCAGCCCGTCGGCATCGGCGTCCATCAACAGGAAGATCTTCCCGTAGCGCAGCCGGGTGAGATCGACGTCGGCGCCCAGCCCGCAGCCCAGCGCGCTGGCGATGTCTTGAAGCTCCTTGTTGCCTGCCACCTTGTCGGTGCTGGCTTGCTCGGCGTTGAGCACCTTGCCGCGCAGCGGGAGGATCGCCTGCGTGTGGCGATCGCGGCCCTGCTTGGCCGAGCCACCTGCAGAGTCACCTTCGACGATGAACAGCTCGCTGTCTTCGGGATCCGTCGACGAGCAGTCGGCCAGCTTGCCCGGCAGGTTCAGCTTGTGGCTGATGGCCGACTTGCGGGTGACCGCCTGGGCCGCCCGTGACGCCTCACGCGCGCGCGCCGCCAGGATGACGCGGGCCACCACCGCCTCAGCGATGGTCTTGTGGTCGTTGAGCCACTTCTCGACCGCGGGGCGGATGACGCTGTCGACCTGGGCCTGGGTCTCCGGATTGTTCAGGCGCTCCTTGGTCTGGCCCTGAAACTGCGGCTCGACCACGTAGGCCGAGAGCACGCACACCATGCCTTCACGAATGTCTTCTGCGGTGAGGCTCACGCCCTTGGGCGTCAGCTCATGCGTCTCGATGTAGTTGCGCACCGCCTTGACCAGGCCCGACTTGAGCCCGTTCTCATGCGTGCCACCGTTCTTGGTGGGGATGCCGTTGACGTAGCTCTTCACCAGCTCGTCGGTGGCCTCGCTCCACGCGAGCGCGAACTCGAGCTTCACCCCGTTCTCGTGCGACTTGTAGAACGGCGTCGACGCGGGCGGCACGATGGCCTTGCCGCGATCGGCGATGAGCTTGGTGATGTACTCGGCGATGCCGCCGTCGTGCCGGAACTTCGACTCGGTCGCGGGCCTGGCGGTCTCGTCGACGAAGACGATCTCGAGGCCCTTGTGCAGGTAGCTCTTCGACTCCAGGCGCTCCTTGATCAGCTCCACGTCGAACTTGAGCTTGGCGCCGAAGATCTCGGTGTCGGGCGTGAAGGTGATGGTGGTGCCCGTACCGCGCGCGTTGCCCATCGTCTTGAGCTTCGAGACCGCCTTGCCGCGGCTGAAGGTCATCTCGTGGTGCTTGCCGTCGCGCTTGATCTCAGCGACCAGCTCGGTCGAGAGCGCGTTGACCACCGACGAGCCGACGCCGTGCAGACCGCCGGAGTGGGTGTAGTTCTTCTTCTCGAACTTTCCGCCGGAGTGCAGCGTGGTGAAGATCACCTCGAGCGCCGACTTGTCGTACTTCTTCATCGTGTCGACGGGGATGCCGCGCCCGTCGTCGCCCACCGTCATGGTGGTGCCGTTCTTGTGCAGCCGCACCTCGATGCGCGAGGCGTGACCGTTCATCACCTCGTCGACCGAGTTGTCGACGATCTCCCAGAGAAGGTGGTGGTACCCGTCAGCGCCCGTGCCCCCGATGTACATACCGGGGCGAATGCGCACCGGCTCGAGCCCCTCGAGCACCTGAATGTCGGACGCGTCGTATTTCTTGGCAGCCATGGGTCAGCTCCTCTTTTCGGGCTTGTCGCTCTTGTCCGTCTTCACTTCGGGCAGCAGCACGTGCACCGCCTCGCGCGAGATGGTCTTGATCTCGTCTTTCTTCGACATCTCGCGGCCCTTGCCCCCGCGGCCGGTCACTTCGTAGCGGCCCAGCGAGAACTTGAGGCTCTTGCCCTTGGCCGTCTCGATGACGAGCGCGGTGTCTTTCTTCGTGGTGCAGATGAACGCCATCACCTGGTCGTCATCGACCGTCTTGATGACGGTGATGCCGCGCCCCGGGCCCGCGAGCACGTTCACTTCGTCGACCTTGCACACCAGCGCGTTGGTCTTCTTGGTGACCACGCCGAGCAGGTCTTTTTCGACACAGCCCTGAACGCCGATGATCTCGTCGCCTTCGCCACAACGCGCGAAGCGGCGGCCCGAGCGGGTCGACACTTCCTTGTGCGCGTCGAGGGCGAACCGAAGCCCGTAGCCGTCCTTCGAGACGGCCACCATCATCGAAGGAATCGGCAAGCGCGGATCGAGTGAGACCGCGCCGACGATGCGTTCGTTGTCGTCGAACTTGAACAGCTTCTGCACCGGATCGCCGTAGCCCGTAGAGGGCGGCACGTCGTTGAAGCGCGTGGTGTACGCCGCGCCCGCGCTCGAGAAGAAGATGAGGCTCGACTTGAGCGAACCTGCGATGAGCGCCATCAGCTCGTCGCCCTCACGCATGCGCGTCGAGGTGGGGTCCTTCAGCTCACGCACCCGCTTGACCCAGCCATCGCGCGTGACCACCACCTGGCAGTCTTCGTCGGCGATGAAGGCCTCTTCGTTGTACTCGGCCTCTTCGATGGGCCCGGAGATCTTGGTGCGGCGTTTGTCTTGATACATCTTGCCGACCAAGGAGAGCTCGTCTCGCACCAGGGTCCAGCGCGCCTTCTTGCCCGCGGTGTCGGGCTTGAGCAGCTCGGAGAGCCCCTTCGCTTCGGCCCGCTTCTCCTTGAGTTCCTTCTGGATCACCAGGATCTCGAGGCGAGCCAGCTTGTAGAGCTTCATCTCGAGGATCGCCTCGACCTGATCCTCGGACAGCTTGAAGCGCGCGATCAACTTGCCCGCGGCGTCGGCTTTACCTTCCGACTTGCGGATGATTTTGATCATCTCGTCGAGGGCGTCGTAGACCTTCTCGAACCCCTCGAGGATGTGCAGGCGCGCCTTGAGCTGCTCGAGCTGAAAGGTGAGCCGTTTGGTGACCACCTCCAGGCGGAACACCAGGAAATGCCAGAGCATTTCCTTCAAGTTGAGGCGCTTGGGCGACATGCCCGCGTCGGGGCCTTCACCGGGCACCAGGCAGGTGAGGTTGACGTTGAAGTTGGTCTGCAGCGGCGTGTGCTTGAACAGGTACGACATCACCAGCTCAGCGTCGGAGTCGCGCTTCAATTCCATCACGACGCGCACTTCTTTGGTCGACTCGTCGCGCACGTCGACCAGCGCCGGCAGCTTTCGATCCGTGATGATTTCGCCGATGCGCGAGACCAGCGTCGACTTGTTCACCATGTAGGGGATCGAGGTGACGATGATGTTCTGCCCACCGCGCGCGCGCTCCTCGAGCTTCCACTCGCCGCGCAGGCGCACCGCGCCCTGGCCGGTCTCGTAGATCTCCTTGAGCTCCTTCTTCGAGTTGAGGATCTGCCCGCCCGTGGGGAAGTCGGGGCCCCTCACCGCCTTCAAGAGATCCTTCGTCTCGAGCTTCGGATCCTTGATGAGCTCCAGGCACGCTTCGATGAGCTCGCCCAGGTGGTGGGGGGGAATGTTGGTGGCCATGCCCACCGCGATGCCCGTGGTGCCGTTCATCAGCAGCTGCGGCAGCTTCGAGGGCAACACGACCGGCTCACTGCGCGTGCCGTCGTAGTTGGGCCTGAGCTCGACCGTCTTCTGCTGCAGCTCGCCCAGCATCTCTTCGGCGAGCTTCTGCAGGCGCGCTTCGGTGTAACGCATGGCCGCCGCCGCATCGCCGTCGACCGAGCCGAAGTTGCCGTGACCGTCGACCAGCGGGTAGCGCAGCGAGAAGTCTTGCGCCATGCGCACCAGCGCGTCGTAGATCGACTGGTCGCCGTGCGGGTGGAACTGGCCCATCACCACGCCGACCACGTTCGCGCACTTGCGGTACTTCGCGTCGGAGCTGACGCCTTCGTTCCACATGCCGTACAGAATTCGCCGCTGCACGGGCTTGAGGCCGTCTCGCACGTCGGGCAGCGCTCGCGAGGTGATCACCGACATCGCGTACGCGAGGTAGCGCTTGCGGGCCTCGTCGGAGAGGTTGATGGGGCGGTCTGCGCCACCCCCACCCGCACCGGCCGGAGGCGGTTTACCGCGCTTTCCGCCACCCTTGCCGCTGTTCACCTGTTCAGCTTCGCTCACGAAATACCTCGATCTTTCAGTTCGTTGCGGGCCATGAAGCGAGTGCTACAGGCCTGATCGCGCGGACCTTACCAGCCTGATCCCGGGCAGCAAGAAATAGCCGATGGCCAACCTCGCGGAATGCCTTCAGATCTCCTGCCCGTCGCGGTCATACGACTGAGGTGATCTTTGAAAAGCGTGGGCTAGGCTGTGGGCTGTGCTCGCCCTCATTCTCCTCGTGCTTGCTGCGCCCAAAGGCTCAGCCGCTCCTGCCAAGCCCCTCCTGCCCTCCAAGGCCGCGGTCTTCGTCTCTTCGCCCGATGAGGCAGGGGCTGCCAAAACCGAAGCCGAGCTGATCAAGGCGTTGGAGGACGAGAGCGTGAGCGTGGTCGACGTGCCGGCTGGGTTCCCCCTGGCCGCGCGTGACGACAGCGGCGACACGCTGGTGAAGGACGCCCGGCAGGCCTACGACGACCTCGACTACGACGGCGCGGCCACCAAGTGGAACGAGGCGCTCGAGTTCTTCGTGAAGAACCCGCACCTGGCCGACGCGAAGTCACTGGCTGACGCTCACTTTTTCGTGGGCGCACTGGCGATTCAGAACGGCGGCAAGTCGCACTCCAAGAAGGCCACTGAAGAGTTCGTGCGCGCGCTTCTCAACACCCCCGACCTCACCTGCGATCCCCAGGTGTACGGCGCCGACGTGAAGAAGGCCTTCGACAAGGCGCTCACCGAAATCAGCGCCAGGGGCGTGGGCCCGCTGGCGATCGACTCGTCGCCCCCGGGCGCGATGGTCAGCTTGCGCGGCAAGGAGCTGGGTTTGACCCCCATCGCCGAGGCGCCTTCGGTGCCGGTCGGCCGTCACCTGCTCACGTTCTCAAAGCCCGGCTTCGAGCCCTCGGGCGCGTACGCCGACGTCAGGAAAGAAGGTGGCACGGCCAAACCCACCCTCACGGCGGCCCCCGGCTACCTCGAGGTGCGCGACGCGGCGACCGCCGTGGTCGGCAAGGGCGTCGGCGTCAAAGGCGCGCTGCCCCCGGGCGCCAGGAAGCTGGGCGAGGTCGTGAAGGCGCGTTTCCTGGTGGTCAGTGACGGAGCCATCGCCGAGGTCTGGGATGTCGAGACCGGCAATCGCCTCGCAGGCCTGTCGCTGGCGGCTGAAGAAGTGAACGAGAGCGCAAAGAAGATCGGCGCGTTCATCGCCAAGCCCGGCAGCGCCGCCGTCGCCGCGGCCGAGGTCACCGAGCCCCCCGAGGAACCGGCGGCGGGCGGCCCTGTGTACAAGAAGTGGTGGTTCTGGACCGCGGTCGGCGTCGTGGCGGTGGGCGGCATCACGGCGGGAGCCGTCGCCGGAGCGAACAATTCGGGCGGGCGTCCGTTCAACGTCGTGCTGGGTACCCCCTGAGGTGTGTTCGATGAAGTCCGCGCTGCTGATCCCGATCGTCTCCTGTCTCGTCGCGACGCACGCGTTGGCCGCGCCGCCTTCGGAGAAGCGTGTCTCTGCGCTGATCCTCCCCATGGACAAGGGCTCAGAGGCGCTCACCCTCAAGGTCGAGTCTTTCGCGAACGAAGCGCTCAACGAGTACCAGGGCTTCAAGGTGCGCACGAGCGACGACCTCTTCGGCGTCGCAGCTGACGAAGAAGCGGCGGCCTCTCTCAAGCGCGCAGAGACCGGCTTCAAGGAGAGCAAGACCGCCTTCGATGAACGCAACTCCGAAGACGCCGAGCGCAAGCTGCGCGCGACCATCAAGGAATACGGCAAGGCCGTCGGCGCGATGAAGAACTGCGGCAACCTCTGCGATGCGGTGGCCATGTTCGGCTCGGTGCTGCAGGCCCGGGGTGACGTGGAAGAAGCGAAGATCGCCATCCTCGATCTGCTCGCGCTCAGCCCCACCTTCGAGCTCGATCGCAAGCGTTACCCCCAGAACTTCCTCGCGCTCAAGGCGCAGGTGGCCACCAGCCGCAACGCACAACTGCGCGGCAGCGTGACGGTGAAGACCAAACCTTCCGGCGCGCGCGTCTTCCTCAACGGTGAGCTGCAGGGCTACTCGCCGTACACACTGCAGACGCTGCCGATCGGCAAACACCTGGTGAAGATCGAACGCCCGGGCTTCAAGCAACTGGGCCTGATGGTCGAGATCACTCCGGAAGATCAGGAAATCACCAGCGAGCTCACCGCGACCTCTGGCTACAAGGCCTTCGACGCGCTGATGGATCGGCTCGCGGGCGAAGCACTCAAGGACAAGGGCGGCGGCACGATGACCAGCGTGGCGAACTCGCTCAAGCTCGAGCGCGCGGTGATAGGCGTGCTGAAGGAAGGCAACAACGAGTCGACCGAGCTCACCATGGCGTACTTCGACTTGAAGACCGGCAAGCGCATCGCCATCAAGCGCGTCGCGTTTCAGGGTGACGAGTTCGGCCAGCTGCGCGGTGAGGTTCAGCGCATGGTCAACCACCTGGTGAATTCCGAAGTCGGTGGCGACAAGGTCACCCGATCCCCCGATCCCCTCGACAACAAGGGGGGCACCGAGGAGTGGCAGGGCGAGGATCGCGGCGGCAAGAACGTGAACCGCGAGAAGAAGTCCAAGGGTGGCGACCCGCTCGACAGCGCCAGCGGCACCGACGACTGGTGACCACCGTTCGCTCGCAGGGTTGGCGGAAATAGGAATCGGGTTCCATCACCGGTCTCCCCGAGCCCAGTCGAGGGGGCACTTGCAGTGCGAAGGAGAGGCAATCCCTCGACCCCGCTCGCAGGAGACCGGTGTGGACCGGTCAGCTTCGATCGAGCGTCCAGAAGCGAGTGTGAAGTCGCTCGTCGTACGGCGTTCGATACGGCTCATCCGTCTCACTCCTTCGCCGTGCCGGTGCGAAGCGCAGTGAGTCGTCCTCATTGACGAGGATCTCTCCGTTCACCCGCTGGGCGCCGCTGAGCACGAAGTAGTGCCCGCCGTCGGCCCAGGTCGATCGCACGCCCGCTCCGCCGCCCTCGAAGTGTTTCACCACCGCGTCAATGCCCGGCAGCGGGCGCACGAAGTACCGGCCGCTCGCGGCGCCGGTCAGCTTCGCCCAGTCGTCCCCACGCAGGTCATTGGCGAAGGCAGCGGTGGCAGCGGCATCGAGGCGGATCTCTGAGCGCCCACCTCGCAGGGTCTTGTTGAACTCGGGCCCCAGGCGCACCCCGCCCCGCTCTGCGTGAATCGAGGTGTAGCGGTGTTCGAACTCTTCGCGGCTCAGCCCCGGCGGCACCAGGCCCGACGACTTCCACAAGTGCACCGCGGCAGCAGCAAGGCATTCGAGGCCCGGCTGCGAAGGATCGGGTGAGACGAGCACCTGCTGAATGGTGGCGAAGGTGAAAGCGCGTTCGCCGCGTTCGTTGGCCGCCGCACCACCGCCGTCGAACTGCCCAGCCACATGAAAACGGTGCACTGCTTCTTGAAGCAGCGCCTCGATCGAGCTCGCGTCGTACACGTGCGCGACCTCGAGCAGCGTCGCGAGATCATCGTGACGATTGTTCAGTTGCAGCGTCGGCTTGCCTGGGGCTGAAAGCGACAAGCTCCCATCGGCCTGCAGGCGAACGTGATCGTTCAGCCCGACGCGCACGGAGAGTGGTGCAAGCCCCCGCGAAAGTTCACGGTGCGTCACCACGTAGAGAAGCTTCGCCGCGGGCGTGGAGAGATGATCGGGCAAGACCAACGACGGCTTCGCGCGCAGCACCCGCTCGAGCGTGACCTCGTCCTGGGTGCGTGGGGTCGAGGGGAAGGCTTCCACCGAATTGCGTACCGGGAGCGGCACGTGTTCGGGCTCGAGAGGAACCGTGGCGAGAACGAGGCGGGAGATGGAGGGCATCTGCCTTCCCAGAGCAAGTTGCCGGCCGAAGCACTTTTACGAAGATTCGCGTGGTTGCCGAGCCGGCTCCGTTTCAGCGCGAGACTCGTAGTACACGGCGCAGATGCGCTTGCGCCTGTCGCTGGTCCTCGCCCTCGTCGCCTACCCTGCCTTCGCCCAGACCGCGGTGTTGAGCGGCACCGACCCTTCGCGCGGCACCACGCTGCTGCCGGGCTCGTCTGCGTGGAGCGATGAAGCGACCTCGATGGTCTACAACCCCGCGGGCCTCGGGCGCGTCGGCCGGCTCAACGCCTGGTACGTGCACGAGCGCAGCAACATCCGCCCGCAAGACAACGACGGCCTCTGGTTCGCCACCAGCATCGCGGACATGGTCGGCCTGGGCGTCAGCTTTCAGTGGCTGCGCCCCGGCAACGGGCTGGGCTTCGAACGCGCGAAGACCTCGCTCGCGTTCTCAGCGGGTCCCGAGTCGTTCTCGGTCGGCTCTACGGTGAACTGGTTTTCCAGCCAGAACACGCAGTGGGTGACCACGCTCGACGTCGGCGTGCAGTCACGCCCGCTGCGCTGGTTGTCGCTGGGCGCCTTCGTGCGCAACCTGAACGCACCGCGCGCGAACTTGAATGGGCTGAGCACCTTCTTTCCCCGCGAGTGGACGGTGGGCGTGGGCCTTCGCCCCTTCGGCGAATACCTCACCCTCGGCGTCGACTGGGTGCTCGGCGAGGCCCTGCCCGTCAACCGAAGCCGGCTGCAATACACCGTGCAGGCGAAGCTGCTCGGCGGCGTGCGGCTGCTGGCCGGCGTGAGCCACAGCTTCACCGCGGTCGACCCGCTCTACTTTCATGGCGGCATCGGGCTCGATCTCGAGAACGTCGGCTACACCCAGGGCGTCGGTTACGGTTCGGGTGAGCTCAACTGGCAGTTCGCCGGCCGCTTCTCGATGGACAAGTACCAGAGCGTGATCCCACAGCAGAAGCTCGCGGTCATCTCGCTCTCCGACCTCGCCGGTGCCGGCGGCACCACGGTGGGCTCGTTACTCGGGCTGGCCAGCGAAGATCGGTATCTGCGCTTCGTGCGCTTCCTCGAGAATGCCGCAAAAGACACCGAGCTCGCGGGCCTGGTGCTCAAGGTGGAAGGCGCGGGCATCGGCCTCGCCCGTGCAGATGAAGTGCGGGCGGCGATCGCGAAGCTGCGGGCTGCAGGAAAAAAGGTCTACGCGTACGTGCTCTCAGCCGGCGACGCGGAGTACCTGATGATCTCCGGTTGTGACGGCATCTACGCGGCGCCTGAAGCGATGGTGATGGTCGACGGCCTGCGTACCAGCATCACGTTCTTCGGCGGCACGGCCAAACGCTTCGGCATCGACGTCGATGTGGCGCGCGTGGGTGACTACAAGACGTTCCCCGAGCAGTTCACCCGGCAGGACATGAGTGACGCGCAGCGCGAGACGATCAACGCGTACCTCGACACCAACGTGAAGACGATCGCGGCCCGCATCAAAGAGGCCCGGGGCATCGAGCCGGCAGCCTGGCAGGCGGCGCTCGACGAGGGGCTCAAGCCGGCGAAACGCGCGGTGGAGCTGCGTCAGCTCGACGCGGTGATGACGCCGCAGCAGTTCGAAGAGCACATCCGCGCGCAGTTGCCAAACGCGCGCGTCTCGCGTGACTACCGCCCGTTCGACACGCGTGATGAGCGCTGGGGCAAGAAGAAGTCGATCGCGGTGATCCCGGTGCTGGGCAACATCGCGGGCGGCAAGAACCAGACGACGCCGCTGACGGGTGACCTGGTCGCGGGAGCGCAGTCGTTCATGGAGGCGCTCAACGAAGCAACGGAAGATCCCAGCGTCGCGGCCATCGTGATTCGAGTCGACTCGGGTGGTGGTGACGGGCTCGCGAGCGACCTGATGTACCGCGCGGTGCTCGAGGCGAAGAAGCGCAAGCCGGTGATCGCCTCGATGGGCGACGTGGCTGCGTCGGGCGGCTACTACGTGGCGATGGGCGCAGATGAAATCGTGGCGTCGTCCACCACGCTCACCGGCAGCATCGGCGTCTTCTTCGCGAAGCCTTCGATCAAGAAACTCGCGGAAGACTTCGGTGCGACGCAGATCACCATCTCGCGCGGCAAGCTCTCGGGCATCACCGACACCTTCGAGCCGTGGACGCCGGATCAGCGGGTCGCGGCGCAGAAGTGGATCGATGACTTCTATGACTCATTCATCACCGAGGTCGCCTCGAGCCGCAAGATGCCCAAGGAGGCCGTCGACAAGGTGGCGCGGGGCCGGGTGTGGAGCGGCGAAGACGCGAAGGTGCGAGGGCTCGTCGATCACCTCGGCGGCCTGATGGATGCGATCGCGCTCGCGAAGGTGAAGTCAGGCGTGAGGGGAGAGCTCGACATCAACATCTACCAGAGCTCACCTGGCCTCATCGGCGCGCTGATCGGCGCTGCGGCCCCCGATGCGCTGCTTCAGGCATCCCTGCCTTCTCAGCAGCTCCCGCCCGGCCTCCAGTCACTTGCGGAACAGCTCGGCAGCGCGTCGTGGCTGCTCGAGTCTCCGAAGGTGCAGGCGCGGCTCGAGTACACCATCGACGTGAAGTGAAGCCGCCCGGCATCTTTGGCTTAAAATCAGGTGAAGTCTGGGTAAGCGGCTGCTACGACAGCCCCGCCGGCTCGTTCGGGCCCCTCGCGAAGAGGCCCCGGGTCGGTTCAGGGAGCGCGCGGTGGGTCGACGTACCCCGCGGTCAGCACCCTGCCCCACAGCGAGAAGAGGAAGCCTGACTCCGACCCCGTGGAGTCGAGGCTGGTGAAGCCGCATGAGTGAACAGGACCTGCCTGACCCGAACGACCCGACGAACGCCCCCCCGCCCCAAGGTGACGAGGGTGATGACGGCGACGACGACGGTGGTGACGAGGGCCCCGACGATGGTGGTGCCCCCGCAACGCAAGGTGGCCAGCCTGGACAACCCGGTCAGGCCGGAGGCCGCCGTAAGCGCAGGCGCCGCCGTCGTAAGGGCAACCCGGTCTTCTTTGCGGAAGACGGTCAGGCGTTCCGGAAGGTCATCCAGCCCGACGGCCAGGTGGTCAACGTCTTCCTCACCGCGCAGGAGCTCGATCAATACAAGCAGCGGCTCGCGCAGCAGCAGGCGCAGACACAGCAGCAGACCCAGATGCGCGTGGCCCAGTCGCAGGGGCTCCCCGTCTCGGTGCCCGTGCAGACCGTGGAAGGCGTGCTCGACCTCGACGTGAAGGGTCAGAACGCAGGGCTGCGCAGCCTCAAGAAGAACCTGCTCCCGTCGCCGGAAGACGCGGAGATCCCCAAGAACCTGGTGCAGAAGCTCCGTCTGCGCGCCGGCCAGTACATCGTGGCCAAGGCGCAGATGAAGGGCCTCAAGGGCACCATCGTCAGCGTCGAGACGGTCGACGGCATGCCGGTCGACGTCGCCTCTCGCCTGCCCCACTTCGCCGATCTCACCTCGGTCGATCCCATCGATCGCATCAAGCTCGAGAACGGCCACAAGGAGTTCATCGGCCGCGTGCTCGACCTCATCGCCCCGCTGGGCAAGGGTCAGCGCTCGCTCATCGTGGCGCCGCCGAAGACCGGCAAGACGATCATGCTCCAGCGCATCGCCCAGTCGCTGCTGACCAACCACCCCGAGATGCACGTGATGGTGGTGCTCATCGACGAGCGGCCCGAAGAAGTCACCGACATGCGCCGCAACATCAAGGCCGAGGTGTTCGCCTCTTCGAGCGATCACAAGACGGCCGATCACCTGCGTGTCGCCGAGCTCGCCATGGAGCGCGCCCGCCGTCTGGTCGAGGCCGGGAAAGATGTCGTGGTGCTGCTCGACTCGATCACCCGCCTGGCGCGCGCTTACAACAAGGAGATCGACTCCTCGGGCCGCACCATGTCAGGCGGCGTCGACAGCCGTGCCCTCGAGCGCCCCAAGCGTCTCTTCGGCGCAGCGCGCGCCACGGAAGAGGCCGGCACGCTCACCATCGTGGGCACCGCCATCATCGACAGCGGCAGCCGCATGGATGAGGTGATCTTCGAAGAGTTCAAGGGCACGGGTAATTCCGAAGTCACCCTCGATCGCCTGCTCGGCGAGAAGCGCATCTGGCCTGCGATCAACATCGCGCAGTCTGGAACGCGCAAAGAAGAGAAGCTCTTCGTTCACAAGGAATACGAGAAGGTCAAGAAGCTGCGCGGCATGCTCTTCTCGGTCAAGCCTGTCGAGGCGATGGAAGCGCTCCTCAAGCGGCTCGGCCGGTACACCTACAACGACGAGTTCCTCGAAGAGCTTTGAGCTTTTGGAGGTAGGCTTCGCCCGCGATGGCACTCGGATCAGGGCGTTGCCACTACCACCCGGAGCGCGCAGGGCTGGGCATCTGCGTCGAGTGCAGGAATGTCATCTGCACCGAGTGCACGACCCAGTTCGAGGGCATCAACCGGTGCGCGCAGTGTCTGGGCGCGCGGCTGGCGAAAGCCCGCACCCTCGTCGTTCGGAAAGACTGGTCGGTCGGGAGCGTGTTGCTCGCGTTGATGGCGGTGGCGGTGCTCTTCGGCGGCTTCTACGGACTCGCTTCACTCGTGCGGCTCTGAAGCGATGGCCGTCGACGCGCTCGAACTCAGGCCCCGCAACGCCGTCGCGCTCTTCGATGCGGCGGTGCGGTTGTGCGCCACCACCACCGGCGTGTGGGCCATCACGTTGCCCACCGGCGCCTTGTTGATCGCCACGGCCTTTTCTCTGGTCGAGGCCACCACCCGGCATGAGCCGCTGTTTCTTCCCGTCGCCGCGTGGACCTTCGCCTGGATCCTGCGCGCGGTCAGCCAGGGCGCCGCGTGTCACTACGTCGATCAGCAGGTGGTGGGCACCACCGCGCCTTCAGTGCGCGCCAGCCTGCTCGCGGCGATCAAACGCGCCCCGGCGCTGATCATCGCGTCGACCGTGATGGCGATGATCAACCTGGCCCTGTGGGTCTTCACGATCGGCATCGGGTTTCTCTTCGTGGGCGCGCACGCCGCGGGCTACGCGACCACCATGCGCGGCCAGGGCAGCGTGGTCGGCATCTACGGCACGTGCTCCAAGCTGCTCGGGCCCACGCGGCACATCGCTCCGTGGGTGCGCGTCTGCGGCACAAGCCAGCTCATCCTCGCGCTCAACGTGCACTTGATGACCCAGATGGTGCTCTCTTTGGGCCGCGGGCTGTTCGGCTTCAATGTCACCTTCGTGGAGCGCTTCACCTCGCTCGACAACCCGACCTGGCTGGCCACGGTGGCGGCGGTCACCTTCGCGTTGTTTGAGCCCGTGCGTGCGGCGACCTCGACCCTGATGTTGATCGACGGCCGGGTGCGGCAGGAAGGCCTCGATCTGATCGCCCAGGTCGAGCAACTGCCCCGCCGCAAGAAGCCCAAAGGTGTGGCGCTGGCCATCGCGCTGGCGCTCTGCTTCGCCCTGCCCGCCCGCGCCGAATCGGCGTTGGTCGAGCGCGCGGCGAAGCTCACCGATGAGTGCTCCATGCGGGTGGATCTCTCGCCGCTCGAGGCTCAAGGCATTCCCGATGACGAACAGTCTTCCCTCACCCGGCTCATTTCCCGCGTGGAGCGCCGGGTATTCGAAGACGACGACTGTGATGCGGCCGAGGCCGACCTGCGCGAGGGCTTGCGGCTCTACGCCGAGCTTCAGGCTCAACCAGCGCCGCTCGATGCGCAGGACACCGCGAAGAAGATCCTCGCGCGCCGCGAGTTCCAGACTTCCGTCGATCCCGGAAAAGAGACCGAAGAGGCCAACGCACCCGACGAACCGGGGTGGTTGGCGAAGCTCTTCAAGGCGCTTTGGGAATGGCTCAACAAACAACGCGACGATGATCGAAAGGCGCGTCCGGAGGTCGAGGTGACTGCGTCTCCGGCGATGGCGGGCGCGAACGCCGTGATGATCGGCGCCATCGTGCTGGTCGCGGCGGTGCTGCTGTTCATCTTGCTCAGATCGTTCAAGCGCAAGCAGCCCAGCCAGACCGAGCTCGATGAAACCGGTGGGCTCACGCAGCAGCCGCTTCATCACGACACCATGAGCGCGTTGTCGAAGCCGCCGGAGACCTGGGCCGGCCTTGCCGACGAGCTGGCTGCGAAAGGCGAGTACCGCGAGGCGATTCGCCATCTGTACCTCGCGCTGCTCTCGCGGCTGCATCGCGATGGCGTCATCGACTACGACCCCACCTTGAGCAACTGGGAGTACCTCTTCGCCTTCAAGGGCGCCTCGAGCTTGAAGGCCGGCTTCAAAGAGCTCACCCGCCGCTTCGACTTCGCCTGGTACGGCAACCTCGGCGTCGACTCGCCGGCGTACGCGATGTTCCGCAAGGTGGCTGAGCCGCTGCTGGTGCCTGCGGAAGGAAGCACGACCCGTGCGTGACCGGTTTCCACTGCTGATGGTCGGCGGCGTGATGTTGATCGGCGCGCTGGGCTGGTTCTTGTTGCAGGGAGCCCGCCGGGGTGGCTTTGCGGATCAGCTCTCGACCTTCAAGAGTGAGCCAGACGGCGCGCGCGCCCTCTACCTGCTGCTCTCTGAGTCGGGACTTCCCGTCATCCGCCACCAGCAGGATCTCACCATCATCCCGCCGAAGCGGAACCTCGTGCTGCTGGGCACGCGCTTCTCCCGCGAGCTGGGCTTCGACAAGACCGCCTTCGATGGCAGCGACGCGGGCGTGGAAGTGCCGGAAGACGAAGAGGCCGACGACGCCGAGTTCAAATCGCGCGGCGTCAACGCGCTCAAGTCACCGCCCATCAGCAACGACGAGAGCGAGAAGCTGCTCGAGCACGTGCGCAATGGAGCCACGCTGGTCTACGTGCCGTCGAGCTACCGCGACGCGCGCCTGCTGGAAGATCTCGACGTCACGCTCGAGCGCACCGATGCCTCCTTGTCGGTACGCACGCTCGTGCCTGCGCAGCCCAGCCGCTACGTGCAGGGGGTGGAGCGCGTGGTGACCCCGGTGCGCGCGTTTCTCGAGCTGCCGCCGGGGGCCGTGCCGCTGTTGATCGACGAGAAGTTCGAGAAGCCGGTCGCCGCGCTGCTTGCCTATGGCCAGGGCCGGGTCATCATCATCGGCGCCCCCAGCCTCGCGATGAATCGCACGCTCGGCGTGGCTGACAACGCGCAGTTCTGGCACTCGTTGTTCTCGGCGGTCGCCACCACCGGGCCCATCGCCTTCGACGAGTTCCACCACGGCTTTACCGGTGAACGTTCGATGGGCGAGTTCGCGGCGCGCTATGGCCTTCACTTCGCCGTCGGCCAACTGCTGCTGGGCGTGATGTTGTGGGCGCTCGCGCTCAAACGCTTCGGCAGCCCGCGCGCACCCGATGAAGAACTCCGGGTCGGCAGCACCGACGCGCTCTTCGCCACCAGCCGACTGTACCGCGAGGGCAAGCATCACAGCCACGCGGCCTCGAGCATCTTGAGACACCTGGCCGCTGATTTCGCCGTGAAGGCAGGCGTGAGCGGGCGGCTGGAGCCCGCGGAGATTGGCGCTGCCCTCGAGGTGAAGGGCCGCAAGGATCTCGCCCGCGCCTTGCTCGACATTGCCCGCGCCGTGGCGGCGACGACCACTGAAGCCGACGTAGAGCGGGTCGCGACGCTCGCGGCCGTCGCCCGAAAAGCCCTGAACCATCACCAGAGGAAGACCCGATGACGCCGACTGCTGAACCCATTGCCTTGCCGCCTGAAGTAGCCGCGCCGCAATCAGCGGCGGTGACCATCGCCGCTGCCGTGCGTGAAGCGAGCCTGCGCGAGGTGCGGAAGGCGGTCGTCGGGCAAGACGAAGCGCTCGAGCTCATGCTCTGCGGTCTCATCGCCGGTGGCCACGTGCTGCTCGAAGGCGTGCCGGGCGTCGCCAAGACGCTCATGGCCAAGGCGCTGGCTCGCAGCGTGAGCGCCGAGTTCAAGCGCATTCAGTTCACGCCCGACCTGATGCCCTCCGACATTCTCGGCACCAGCATCTTCGATCTGAAATCGCAGTCGTTCGTGCTGGTGCGCGGGCCGATCTTCACTGACCTGCTGCTCACCGATGAGATCAACCGCGCGCCCGCGAAGACGCAGTCGGCCTTGCTCGAGGCGATGCAGGAGCGCGCCGTCTCGCTCGAGGGAAAACACATTCAGCTCTCGCCGCTCTTCACGGTGTTCGCCACGCAGAACCCGGTGGAATCGGAGGGCACCTACCCGCTGCCCGAGGCGCAGCTCGATCGTTTCCTCTTCAAGATCGACGTCGGGTACCCGAGCGACGAAGAAGAAGAGGCCATTCTCTCGGCGGTGAACAAGGGCTTCGATGCAGGCGATCTGCAGCGCGCCGGGGTGCAGGCGGCCGTCAGCCAGGATCAGGTGAAACAGGCTCGCCTGGCGATGACCGAAGTCCGCATCGAGCCGCAGGTGCTCTCGTACGTGCGCAAGCTGGTGGCGGCCACCCGCCGTTCACCGCGCATCCGATTGGGCGCAGGGCCTCGCGCGGCAGTGCATTTGCTTCTCGCGAGCAAGGCGCTCGCCGCGTTGCGTGGCCGCAGCTTCGTCACGCCCGACGACATCCGCTACCTCGCGGGGCCGGTGCTCAAGCACCGCTTGCTGCTCTCTCCCGATGCCGAGCTCGACGGCGCCACGCCGGCCGACGTGCTCCGCGAAGTGGTCGCCTCGGTCGAGGTTCCCCGCTAGTGCGAGTTCAGACCGGTCCTCCCGAGCAGGGAACCGGCTTCGCCTTCGAATTCACTCGAAGGAACAACCAACCGGTCATCCCGAGCGGAGTCGAGGGATTACCTCGCCTTCGAACTGCAAGTGCCCCCTCGACTGGGCTCGGGGAGACCGGTGATGGAACCCGATTCCTATTGCCACCAACCCTCTCGGGGAGACCGGTGATGGAACCCGATTCCTATTTCCGGGGCTCGGTCAACGCGGCTCGAGCTTGAAGCTGGCCACCAAGGCGTAGTTCCCTTCACGCGCTGCGTTCACGAAGACGATCGCTTCTTTCGAGCTGCTCGTCACCGGGCACGAGAGCGTGAGATCGGCGGCATCGCTGGGTCCGCAGACCACCTTCTCGGGCAACATCTCGACCATCACGAACCGGTGCGCCGGATTACCCAGTGAGAGCTCGAAGGTCTGACCGACTTGCACCACCAGCCTCGAGGGTGACTTGAGCTCGAGGTGTTCGCGCGCGAGGCCCGGCCGGGCCAACGGCTGACGGAGAAACGCTGCGCGCGACAGGGGCTGTGCCCGCAACTGCCAGCGCGGCTCATCGGGGAAATGGTTGAGCGCCGCGAGGTCGGGCGGAATGAAGAGATAGGTCGTCTCGTAGACGTCGGCAGCGCTGCCTTCCATCGTGGGGTCATCCCAGGTGGCGTCGACGAGGTACCACGCGCCCTGCACCTCGACGGCGTTCCACGCGTGCCCCACCGCGGCGAGCTCACCGTGTTTCTCGCGCACCTCACCGGTGACGTAAACGAACCGATCGCCCGAGTGTTTGCCCAGCTCGACCAGCAGGCGCGCGTAGCCCTCGCACACCCCCAGCCGGCTCGAGAAGACCGACTGCGCATCTTGCGCCTTGCGCGGGCCGGTGATCGACGCGTGGTCGTACCGCAGCCGGGTGACCACCCAGTCGTGCAGCGCCTTCACACGCTCAAAAGGATCCGTCACCCGCGCGCTGATGTAGCGGGCCACCGCCTGCGGGCTGGTCTCGTCACCTGCCGTCATGCCCACCACCACGGGGTGCACCTTCGTGGCCCACGGCCAACGGGTGGTTCCGACCGTCCACGCGGCGGCCTGCTCGGCCTCGGGCTCGGGCAACGGTTCGGGCGGCACGTCAGGCGTGGGCACGACGGGGTCTTGCACCGGCTCTTCGCTGGGCTTGTCGCGCGGCCGCCACCGCGCGCCGCTCCCGAAAGGGGTCACCACGGCGACCACGGGCTGCACGGTGTCGGGCACCGGCTGGTCGTCTTCAGGTTTGCGGTTGGGGTTGTCGTGCGCAGCCTTGTGCACCCACTCGAGACCCGAGGCAGCCGACAGGAGCACCGCGCGGCCGCGCTGGGCCCACTGACCGTCGGCATCTGCGAGAAACCAGTCACCCCGCGTGGCGAGCGCGGCGAAGGCGACCTTCGGCCAGAGCAACACCAGCGCGGTCAGGAACACGACGTTGATGAACAGGGTCCGCAGGGCCACGCGCGTCCACCCGGTGAGCGCGCGCTTCCTGGGCAACAGCCGCGTCGAGCGCCGGAGCTGCGCATAAAAGGCGTCGGTCGCGCGCTTCTCCCACCAGAGAGGGAGCACCGGAAAGAGCAGCACGGCGCCCACGCAGGCGAGCTCGGCCGGGCCTCCCGCAAAGGCGATGAGCGACGAAGCGAGCCAGACGCCCAGGCCGGTGATGCTCAGCAGGAGGAGGATCCACAACGCGCGCAACACGGGTCAGTCATTGTACTCTGCCTCGATGCCCAACCCCGAGCTTGAGAAGTTTCGCGCGCAGTCCCGGTTGTTTGCGTTGCTCGATGAGCCAGGGCAGCTGCGCTTGATGGCGGTGGCGAAGACCGAAGTGTTCACCCCGGGGGGCGTGGTGGTGAAGCAGGGCGAGGCCGGTGACTCGTTCTTCATCGTCTCTGAGGGCGAGCTCGATGTGTTGGTCGAGGAAGATGGCAAGTCGCGCACGATTGCTTCACTGGCGCAGGGCGCGTTCTTCGGAGAGATCGCCGCGCTGCTGGGTGAGCCGCGTTCGGCCACCGTGAAGGCAGCGACGCCGGTGACGTTGATGCGGTTCGAGATGCCGAAGGTGAAGGACATCATCGCGGACTACCCGGCCGTGCGGCAGGTGCTGGTGCGGCTGGCGTTGAAGCGCGGTGAAGAGAATCTCCATGAGCAGATGGAGCACGATTTCACTTAACCCCCCCGCCCTGCGAAGCGGGTCGCGCAGGGAGAGGTTTTTCACTCAATCGATCAACCCAGCCCTGCGGCTGGCGGCCAGTGACTCCACGGCATCGAGCCGCCGCACCACGTCCTTCAACTCTTCCGCGAGGGCGCGCCGCCGCTCGACGATGCCCTCGCCCACGCCGAGCAGCTTTCGATTCGCCGCGAGCTTGAGCGCCGTCGCAAAGAGCACCTTCGAGACGCTCTCCTCGGAGTGCACGCGCTTCTGAAGCACGTACTGTTTCCCCAGCGACAGACACTTCTCTACGAACGGGCCCTCTTCCACCGGCGCCTTGCCATCGTGCCGCAGCAACGCATCGGCCACCGTGCGCCACGCATCGACGAAGGGCCGCAGAATACGATGCGCGCTGAACGGCTTGAACCGCCGCACGAGTTCCTCCGCCTCACCCTGCTCCAGGCGCGCCTCCCAATCAGCCGCGTGAAAGGTGAGCTCCGCGGCGAGCTCGACGCGAAACTCATCTTTCTCGGCGAAGAAGAACTCGTACTTGAGCAGGTCACGCAGCCGCATCGCCTCGTCGTCGAACGCCTGCCGCCCTGAGCCCGGCACGGTCGCCGCGTGCAGCAGCGCCAGCTCTGCGATGGAAGCGGTCACGAAGAAATGCAGAATCGTGTTCCGGTAATACGCCGCGGTGAGGAATTGATCAGGCACCAGCGCCCACACCGGCTCGGGCCCTTCATCGAAGCAGCGCACCACGCCGTTCTCCGCAAGGCCGCGCAGGTGCCGCGTCAGCCCCTCGGGCGTCTCCAAATCATCGAGCGGCGTGGTGGAAGGCAGCGAGCGTTTGCGCGCGTACTGCACCAGGTTGCGCAGCAGGTAGAGCAGCTCGTCCACCGACACGGCGCGTTCACCGGCCCCCAGCAGCGCCAGACAGATGGCCGCATTGGGCGTGATGGGCGTGACCCGGTTGATCCGGTGACAGACCTCGAAGGCCAGCTTCTGCACCGGCAGGTTCTTCTCTTCCGAGTCGGCCTCAGCGCCCAGCGGTTGCGGCGACCCGAGCTCAGCGCGCAGCGAAACAGGCTCACCGAAGCGCACGTGAATGTTGCCGTACCTGCGCTTGAGCGACCGAATCACGCGCACGAACCAGCCCAGGCCTTCCTTCTCTTTCACACCGCCGCGCGCTTCTCGCGAGTAGTCACCGACATCGGAGATCTGGTCGTAGGCGATCGACACCGGCACCAGCAGCACGTCATCGGCCCGGCCGCGCCGCCAGGCATCGACCACGTACGCGAGCATGCCGAAGCGCGGCGGGAGCAACTTGCCCGAACGCGAGCGGCCACCCTCGATGTACCACTCGAGCGAGAACCGCTTTTCCACCAGGAAGTCGACGTACTGCCGAAGCACGAACTTGTAGATGGGGTTGTCTTTGAACGAGCGGCGAATGAAGAACACCCCGGTGCGCCGGAAGATGGGCCCGATGGGAAAGAAGTTCATGTTGATGCCGCCCGCCGTGTGATTGGGCGGCGAGCCGTTGTCGTAGAGCAGGTACTGCAAGATGGCGTGATCGAGGTTCGACTTGTGGGTGGGCAGAAACACCACGGTCTGGCCCGGCTTCGGCGCGAGCAACGCCTGCAGCTTCGGCCGATCGTAGATGACCTCTTCGCCGTAGCCCTGCCGGTAAATGAGGCCGATCAACCGGTGCACGAGATCGATGACGTAGGGGCTGACGCGCGCTGCGATCTCACCGAGGTAGTAACCCGCGCGGCGCTTGACCCGCGCTGGTGAGAGCCCCGTGCTGGTGGACAGCGTGGAGAGCCCGGCGCGGAACTCACGGTGCGCGAGGATCTCCTGACGCACGAAACGCGGCACCTTGTAGCGCGCACCGCGCAGCGGCCGCTCTGCCCGCTCGAGCGCGAGGGCCGCCTGCCGCAAGACGAACAGCGAAAAGGAGGCGAAATCGTGGTCCTGGTCTGCGCCGCCGCTGAGCCAGCGTGCTTTGAGCGCGGCCATGGGTGCAGGCTCGCCTTCCACCACGCGGCACCGATCGGGGTGGCGGGAGAGCACCCAGCGTTTGCCGATGAACCCGGGCGCGCGCGGATTGCCCAGGGTGAGCAGGTCGAAGAGCCGCACCGCACGTTCGCCCTGAAGTTGCCGTGGCAACCAGGCCACCCGCACCGGCGTGAGCACCGGGTCGTCGCCTCGAGCCAGCCGCTCAGCGAGTGCGGGATGGAGGGTGCCCGCATCCCACGCACGGGTGGGTGGGATTCTGATCAGCTCGGCCGGAACGCCCGGGTGGTTCTTCGTAATCCACGCTTCGATGAGGCGGCGATCGAAGCTGTCACCATCCACGAGGAAGACTCGTGCCTGCACTCCCAACGCGGACATGCGGCGGAGGTTACCGTAGACAGTCGCATGCGCATCCTTCACACCATGCTCCGGGTGGGCGAGCTCGAGCGGTCGTTGACCTTCTACACCGAGGTGCTGGGCATGACTCTGCTGCGCCGGCGCGATTACCCCGAGGGCAAGTTCACCCTCGCGTTCGTCGGCTTCGGCCCCGAGTCGGAGCAGGCGGCGCTCGAGCTCACGTACAACTGGGGCACCCCGCAGTACGACCTGGGCACCGGCTACGGGCACCTCGCGCTCGAGGTGCCCGACGCGTACGCCGCTTGCGCGGAGATCAAAAAACGCGGGGGCGTGGTGACGCGCGAGGCGGGGCCGATGAAGCACGGCACCACGGTGATCGCCTTCGTGCAGGACCCCGATGGCTACAAAATCGAGCTGATCCAACGAGGGGGCTGATCAACCCGTTCGGGCCGTTCTGCCGCGTCACTTTCCTGACGCGCCGAGTTGATTGCGCTACCAAGTCTGAGCTGTTCTGTTTCAAGAAAGCGGGTCCTGGGCACCGCATTGAAGACGGGGACGATGGCTGTGGCCTCAGCGAGCATGGAGACTTTAGAACGCCAGCGCCTGCGCGCCCTCATCGAGGCCAGCTTTGACTCGTTCTACGTCCTGACGGCCATTCGCGATGAGCAGAACACCATCGTCGACTTCCGCTACGCGGACATGAACCAGCGCGCCGAGGAGCGCCTGTGCAAGGCCCGCTCCGAGGTCATCGGCAAGACGTTGCTCACGCTCTTCCCAAGAGAACAGATGGCTCCTTTTGTCGCTCGCTACGCAGCGGTGGTCGAGAGTCGACAACCACTCGAAGAAGTGACTGAGCTCGCCATCACCGGCGTCAGCGCGACGTGGGTCCGCCATCACGCAGCGCCGTTGGGCGACTCGGTGGCGATCACCTCGCGCGACATCTCGCAGCAGAAGAAGGAAGAAGCGGCGCTGCGGGCGAGCGAAGAGGCGCTCAGCAAGTCACACGCCGAGCTCGAGCGCCGCGTGGCCGAACGCACGGCTCAGCTTGCGGCCAGCAACGCCGAGCTCACTGCGCAGATCGACCGGCGCCGCCTGGCTGAAGACCGCTTCACCCGTCTCTTCGAGTCGGGCCTGATGGCCATCTCGCTGGCTGACATGAGGGGGAGAGTCTTCGAAGTGAACGAGGAGTTCGCCCGCTTGGTGGGCTACACGCGCGAGGAGCTGCTCGCCCCGGGCTTCGACGGCCTCAAGCTGACGCCGCCCGAGTACGCCGAGGTCTCCACGCAGAACAAGGCGCGTCTCATCAGCCATGGCGTGGTGCCGCCACAAGAGCGCCAGTTCTTCCGCAAAGATGGCTCACGCATCTCGGTGCTGATGGGCGTGGCGTTGCTCGGCAAGACCGAGGTGCTCGTCTGCGCCACCGACCTCAGTGAGTTCAGGCGCACCCAGACCGCATTGGGTCAGGCGCAGGAGCAGCTGCGCCAGTCACAGAAGATGGAGGCGATCGGCAGCCTCGCCGGTGGCGTCGCGCACGACTTCAACAACCTGCTGTCCGTCATCCTGAGCTACGGCGGGATGATCGAGTCGGGCCTCACCGAAGGCGACCCGATGCGCGAAGACGTGGCGGAGATCGTCGGCGCCGGCCGCCGCGCTGCCGACCTCACCAAGCAACTGCTCGCCTTCAGCCGAAAGCAGATCCTCAAGCCGCGCATCATCGCGCTCAACACGTTGATCTCGGGGCTCGAGCGTCTGCTGCGCCGGCTCATCGGTGAGAACATCGAGTTCACCGTGCTCTCGCAGCACGACCTCGGGCTGGTCGAGGTCGACCCCAGCCAGCTCGAACAGGTGGTGATGAACCTGGCCGTCAACGCGCGCGACGCGATGCCCACCGGGGGAAAGCTCACCATCGAGACCTCCAACGTGAACCTGAGCGCCGAGTACGCCCGGGAGCACCCTGACGTGACGCCGGGAATGCACGTGATGGTGGCGGTGAGCGACAACGGCAGCGGGATGGACGCGGCGACCCGCGCGCGCGCGTTCGACCCGTTCTTCACCACCAAGGGTCAAGGCCAGGGAACGGGCCTGGGGCTCTCGACGGTGTTCGGCATCGTCAAGCAGAGCGGCGGGCACATCTGGGTCTACAGCGAGCCCGGCGTCGGCACGACCTTCAAGGTCTACTTCCCCTGCGCCAACGCTGCGGTGAGCGAGCCTGAGGTGGGCCCGCAGGCCTTCGTGGCCCCTTCACGCGGGGCAGAGACCGTGCTGCTGGTGGAAGACGAAGAGCGGGTGCGTACGCTGGCGCGCACGGTGCTCAAACGGCACGGCTACCACGTGCTCGAGGCCCAGAGCGGCGGCGACGCGTTGCTCATCTGTGAACAACACCCCGCGCGCATCGACCTGCTCCTGACCGACGTGGTGATGCCGCGCATGACTGGCCGTCAACTGGCAGATCGCCTGCATTCAGTGCGCCCCGACATGAAGGTGCTCTACATGTCTGGCTACACGGACAACTCAATCGTGCACCACGGGGTGCTCGATTCGGGGATCCATTTTCTCGAGAAGCCGCTCACGGTCGAGACGCTCACGCGCAAGGTGCGCGACGTGCTCGATGGCCGAAGTTCGAAATGACTGGGGCTCAGGCTCGGTGAAGAGACTGAGCCCCAGGGTGAATCAGAAGCTGGAAATCAGCCGAGGATGCGTACGTTCGCCGCCTGCAGGCCCTTGGGCCCCTTGTTCACATCGAACTCCACCTTCTGACCCTCTGCGAGGGTGCGGAAGCCATCCGCGGTGATCGCGGTGTGGTGGCAGAAGACGTCGTCTCCGCCGCCATCCTGGCTGATGAAACCAAAACCCTTCGCATCGTTGAACCACTTCACGGTACCGGTTGCCATTTGACTGTTCTACTTTCGAAATCAGACCCCGAAAAGGAAGCCCGGCGCCGTCATCGAGAACGGCGCACGTGTGAGATAACCATGTGCCCCCGGGTGCGCCAGTCTGCGTCCTGACTGATCAGCGCTCCCGGAAACAGGAATCGGGTTCCGTTACCGGTCTCCCCGAGCCCAGTCGAGGGGGCACTTCCGCAACGCGCAGCAGTGGCATCTCGACTGCGCTCGATGCGAACGGTGTGGGCTGGTCCTCAAGAGCGAAGTCGAGGGGGCCATTCCGCGTCGCGCAGTAGTGGCATCTCGACTGCGCTCGATGCGAACGGTGGTTCAGAGCGACGCCTCGAGGAGTTCGAGCTTTACGGGATCAGCCGGCGGGTGATGGATCGCGGTGCTGATCAGGTGCGGGCCGAGGGTAAGTGTCTGGAATTGCCAGCGCGCGCCGTCGTCGTTGAGGGCGGGCTCGACTTCGAGGCGCAGTCCTTCGGGGGTGAAGCGGAAGGCGAAGCCGTCGAGCGCGAGTGCCAGGCCCATTCCACGCGCTTTGATGTAGCTCTCCTTGAGCGTCCAGAGCGTGACTGCGCGGTGGGGTCGTCGATCAGGTGGCAGCGCAGCGAGGTCTTTCAATTCGTTCGGCGCGAAGACGTTGGGGCCGAGCTCGAGCAGCTTCGGGGCGCGGGTGAGGAGCTCTGTGTCGACTCCGACTTCGTGGTGCTCGCAGACGAGCAACGTCACCAGGCCGTCCGTGTGCGTCAGGTTGAAGTGGAGACCTGCGACTTCGGGTCGTCCCCACGGGTTGGTGGTGAAGTGGACTGACTCGGGGGCGATGCCGAGCGCGTCGCCCAGCACAGTTCTCGCGAGCACGCGGGCGACCAGGTACTCGCGGCGTTTGCCCGGCGGGATGAAGCGTTGGTGTTGAACGCGTTCTGCTTCGGTCAGCAGCGCGTACGCACCGGGTGTCTGGGTGAACGTTGCGGGGTTCACCCAGTAGAGCCGCGTGCTCTGAGGAAGCGTGGTTTTCATGTGCCTTCACCACGTGGTCGGATCAACCGGCTTCGCCTTCCATGAGCCAGAGCCACACGAGTGGACCTACTGCAGTCCTTCGACCGCCGGACCATTCGCTCCGAACAGCCGCTTCGCCAATCGACCCAACCACTGCGAGCGTGGATCAGCGCTGACCGTGAGCGTGCCCGCACGCGCACCCTCGAGCATCGCCTTCACTTCGGCTCCCGGATTGCGCAGCCCCGCGAGCGTGGTGAACAGCACCGCGTCTTCCGCAGTCGCGCCGGTACGTGAACGCCACCCTTCCGCGGCCACACCGAACTGCGCGTCACCCGGCAGCGGCACTTCCGTCGAGAGGTCAGGCCCGAGCGCGTTCATCGCGGCGATGACGAGATCCTTGCGCTCCTTCAGGGGGAGCTTCGCGAGCTGCTCCGGCATCAACGGCGCTCCGAGCCAGTAGTCCTGGCGGCCGAAGCCGACGGGGAACTCGAGGCGCGTCTCGAGCGGAGCGACCGGCAGACCACCGACGAGCCGCACCGGAATGATGGGCGCACCAATCGCGATCGCCATGTCGATGAAGCTGCTGCTCATCTTCTGGACCGGCGTGCGGCCCGACAGTGAACGCGTTCCTTCGACGTGCACCATCACGCTCTTGCCACGCTGCTTCATCTCGAAAGCGAGCTCTCCGATAATCTTGACCAGGGACTCCTTGTCGTCGCGATCGAAGAAGGTGATGACCCCGGGGTCGATCACACCGGGGTACGAGAAGTTGTGCGCGATGAGCGTGCCCAGCCAGCTCGTGCGGTGCTCCGCCTTCGCCAGCGTGACCGTCGGCGTCTTGCTCAGCGCAGAGATCAAAAGGCTGAAGAGCAACGACTCGACGCCCACCTGGTGATTGGCGACATACAGACAACTGCGGCCCTGAACCGCCGCGAACGCCGCGGGATCCGCCAGCACCACGTCACCGACGAAATGCTCGACCAGGCCGTAATAGAGATCTTCCACCGGCCACTCGCCGACACCGAAGTGTTTGCGCCAGTAGCTCTTCACCACCGACAGATCTTGCACTGGCGGCGAAGCGTCGGCGACCAACACGTCGTCACCGGCACGCGTGACCTGCAGCGGATGGAACCGCAGGGGGCGCACCGCGGCGCGGGCACCACCCTGCTCCACCGTCACCGCTGAGGGGTGCACGAAGGCGCGACGTGAGACGTGTTCCTTCTGCGCGACCTCGGCGACGAGATCTCCGCGGCGTTCGGGTGCCACGTCGTAGATGGTCGCGACGTTGCCGGGCAGCCAATCGCTCTGCCGGAGCACCTGCGCGCTCAGCCCCGTGGTGCGGCCATCGAAGCTCGAGAGCGCGACGTTGGGAACGTACTGGCGATCGCGCAGAAAACGGCGGCGCTCATCACGCGGCGCGGTGCCGATGGGCCCACGCGGGAGCAGCACTTCGACCAGGCGGAACTCGGCCAGCACGAGGCCGTTCTGCTGCACCTGCACGTCGAGCATGGGAAAACGCGCTTCACCATCGAAGCCCACGAAGCGGGCCTCGACTTTAAGTTCACCTGCATCGGGCAGCGCCTGGAAGATATGCAGGTGCTTGATGCGGTACGGGTAGCCGACCACGTCAGGGGGGATCTGATCAGACCATCGCGAGAGGTTGTCGTGCGGCAGGCCGTGCGTCGCAGCGTCGAGCAGACCCTGGTGCAGCGCACCTCGAGGAACGTTTCCGTTTTCAGCCCTCAGGGTGGCGGAAGAGCCGTGCGCCCCGAAGGCGAGCGAGGTCAGATAGTGGAAGGCGGGGCCGTGGAAGAGCGCGCCGCTTGCGTAGGGATCGGCTTCGGTGACCAGGCCGGTGAGCGCAGGAAACGGAGCGGGCGCAGCAGGCGCGCCCGCTCGCACCTTCGCGGTCGCGACCGGCTCGAAGCGCGACAATGCGGGGTTCGGTGAGTCGCGCCAGGCGAGCAGCGTGACGTCGTCCCCTGCGACTTCGGTCTTCAGGCGAATGGCACCACCCGGGAACGGGAGCCAGCGGTTGACTTGAACGTCGGTCAACGTGACCTGCCCCGTCGCCGAAACAGCGGCTGCCAGGCGATCCACCATCGACATCATCGGCAGCGCCGGCAACGTCCACGTCGGGCAGTGATGAGCCAGCCACGTGTCCTTCTTCGGGTCGAGTGACTCTTCCTTCGGCTGCTTCTTCGTCGGCGTGGTCGCCTCGGGGCCCGCCACGATGCGCATGCCCAGGTTCTTCGCGCTGTAGATGCGCTTTCCGTCGACCCACAACCAGCCTTCGCAGATCGCGAAGCGGCCCTTCTCGTCTTCACCTATCTCCGTAATCTGAATCTCGCTCCCGATGACCTTGTTCTTCGGCACCACCTGCCCGCGGTACTTCCAGGTCACCGGTTTCTCGAGCATCAGGGGCTCGAAGCGCGCGTTCTTGAGGCCCTCGCCCATGCCCTTCTCGAGCATGAAGAACTGGAGCAACTGGCACAGCGCCTCGATGCCCAGCGAGCCCGGCTGCACCGGATCCTGGAAGAAGTGCGCCTTGAAGAACCACTCGTCGACGTCCACCGTCTTCTCGCCGCGCAGATAGCCGAGGTTCTTCGGCCCGCCATCGGGCGTGAACTCGATCACGCGATCGAGCATCAGCAACATGTCTCCCGCGAGCTTCGGCTGTGACTCGCAGTACTTCGCGGGCCGCGTGGTGAGCTCGATGGTCTGCTTCGCGGGCGCGGTCATGCGCGTGCGTTCATCGGCGGAAACCGGCAAGCCGACCTGGTTCTCGAACGCTTCCTTCGGGAAGAACCCGAACACGGTCTTCATCGCGAACACTTTGGTGTCACCGATGAAGCACTCGACCTCGAAGTTCTCGATGATCATCCCCGCGCTCTGCGAGAGCGAGGTCATCTTCACCTTCGTCTTGAAGATGCCGCTCGTGGGGATGACCTCCGCGAACATCGTGCCGGTGCCGTCGAGGTTGCGGAACAACATGTCCGTCTCGGTGGTCAGCGCGCTGCCCACGTAGGAGGCGAGCCAGCCGCAGGGCTGCAGCGCCGCTTCCATCACCACGCAGAAGGGCATGGTGTCGTTGCCGTTCTGCTCGAAGTACCACTGCTCGACGGGCACGTCGTACTCGACCTCGACGCCCGTGCCGGGCTTCATGCCACCGAGCGCACCGTCGAGCTTCGTGATGCGCGACATGAAGTGGTAGGGCGGCCCGGGCAGACGCGCGGCGCGGCGAGTGCCGTCGAAGCGCGCGTAGAAGGGACCGAACGCCTTCGACGGAGGCCCCCACGCGCAAGCGAGCAGCGAGTGGTAGTCGAACGCGAAACCGTCGACCGTCGCGCACGGCTTTGGCTCGACGTAACCCACCATGCCCGAGAGCGAACGGAGCGGCACGGGCTCACCAGTGAGCTGCGTCTGCGCAGGCGCGAGGTGCTTCCAGTGCTCCATCGGCCAGTCGGGCACGAGGCGCAGCCCGACGCGCTTCGCGTGGAACGCCTTGCGGCCATCGACGGTGACCAGCAGGTCGGCCCACACCGTGGGGATGGGGCCTGCGCTCACCTCAGAGACGAACACTTCGTAGACGAGGTGCTTGCTGGTCGGCGTGACCTGGCCGCGGCACCGCATCGGGAACTTCGTGTCGGGCACCGGCTCGAAGCGCCACGCGTCGCGCTCGATGGTGTAGCCGAGGCTCGCCAGGTAGATCGACATCGTCTGCAGGCAGCCGTCGAACATCAACGTGCCCGGCATGCAGGGGTCGTTCTTGAAGTGGCCCTTGAAGAACCAGTCGTCAGGCGTGACCGGCGTCTCTGCGCGCAGGTAGCCGCGGCCCCACGGGCCACCCTGGTGGTCGAGCTCGGTGACCTCGTGGAGGAACTGCATCTTCTCCGAGGTGATGCGGGGCGAACGCACGTGCGGCTGCGCGGTCTCCCAGCCTTTGCCGAAGCACTCGTACGGGCGGCCAGAGGCGAAGGCCTTCAGCTCGGTCGGGGTGAGCTTGCTCTTCTGCAGCGCGACGAGGGGCGCATCGACCTGCGCGGGTGAGGGCTTCTCTTCGTTCGGATCCCACAAGACGCCGGCAGAGTTCGCCAGCTCTTCTTCGGTGAAGAACCCAGCCTGGCCGTTGCGCACCGAGAGGCGGGGCTTCCCGTCGATGTGGCAGTCGTAGTGGAAGAAGAAGAGCCGAACGTCGCCCTGTGTGGCGTGACCGTCGACGTGAATGTCGTAGGCGAGCGTCTCGCCGGGCACCGGCAGGCCACCGCGGTAGGTGAGATCGCAGCCGAGCAGGCGGTAGACTCGCTCGCCTTTGTTGAGCGCGTCGATGCCGAGGTAGCTGATCAGCAGCAGATCGGCTTGACCTGACTCGATCATCACGCCGGCCGGCATGCGGCCTTCGTCGTCGAGGTACCAGCTGTCGGCCTTCACGTCGGTCTCGGTCCACAGGGTGCCCTTGCCCATCGAGCCGGGCACCGCGTCGATGCCGGTCACGCGATCAGCGAGGAGCAGCGGGGGCTCCGGCATGCGCACCTGGCGGGCGTAGCCATCCTGGTTCTCGAACTGGGGGCCGAAGACGGTGGAGATTTTTCCAGACGCGAGGATCTCGAGCTGCTTGCGGTCGTACTTCGGGCCGGGCTTGGAGGCGTTGGCCTGCACCGGTGCGGGCGCGGGTGCTGGCTTCGCGACCACGGGCGGCGGTGCGGGCGCGATGACGGGTGCCTGCACGACGGGTGCGGGCTTTGCGATCACCGCGGGCGTCGCGGCGATCGGTGCGCGAGGAGGCGGCGGCGCGATCTGCGGCTGCGGGGCAGCCTGGATGGTGACGGTCGGCCTTCCTTGCGAGGCGATGCCGTAGGCCTGGCGAAGACCCGCTTCAGCGGACTGCTGCAGCGCGAGGAAACGCTCGTGGACGGCGGCTTGCTGCGCGAGGAATTCGCGGTGCACCGCGGCGAGCTGGGCTTGCTGCGCCATGAAGCGGGAGAGCGTGTCGTTCATTTGCGGTACCTGGACTTGTGCTGGCGCGGTGAAGACGGGTGCGGTGGCGACGGGCGCGGCGAAAACGGGTGCGGGGGCACTGGCTGCGACGACTGCCTTCACGGCCTCCCTCTCCCCCGCGGGGGAGAGGGTCGGGGTGAGGGTCTTGTGGATGTTCTGCAGAACGGGCTCGAGTTTCGGAGCTGGGGTCATGTGAGTTTGGACTTCGGCCAGCGGCCTTGCGATGGGCTGGCTTGGTTGCACGGAAGGCCCCTCACCCCGGCCCTCTCCCCGCTTCGCAGGGCGAGGGAGAACAGGGGTGGGTGCGTGAGCGGCGAGCGTCAGAACGGGTCCTGAGATTCTCTTCTTCGGCGCGCCTTCCGAGATGAGCTGCTCGAGCGCGGCCGAGTCGAGCTTCACGCCCGCAGCGGCCAGTGACGCGGTGGCATTGAGCACCTGCCGGACACCCGATCGACCCGCGACGTCGAGCGAGACCACCACGTGCTCACGCTCACCGAGGATCCTCCGAATCCACCCGGCGCACAGGCCACGCGGCCCGTGCTCGATGAACACGCGCACACCATCGGCCCACGCGTTCTCGATGGTCTTGGTGAAGTCGAGCGTGCGCAGGGCCTGACCGGTGAGCGCATCAGCCGCGGCCTCAGCGCTCGCCTTGAACCAGGTGTTCGACGCGTTCGAATAGAAGCGCACGTTCGGCACTTCGGTCACCGCGCGGTGATGCAGCTTCCACCACGCGTCGCGGATCTCTTCGACTTCAGGGCAGTGCGCCGCGATGTCGTAACCGAGCGGCAGCGTGCGCTGCATACCCAGACTCTTCACCACGCGTTCAACTGCCGTCGCTTCACCACCAATGACGCAATCGTCAGAGGTGTTGATGCTGGTCAAGTGAACGAGCGGCTCGTCGGCGAGCGCAGCCTTCACTTGCTCCACGGGCGCAGAGACGAGGTAGTTCGACCAGGTCGCGCCCGTCGAGCCGAGCTTCTTCCACGCCTTGCGCGGAGCCTCGAAGGTGCCCACGAGATCCGCCGTGAAGATCGAGCCCGCGCGGCTCGCCTTGATCATCTCACCGAGATCATTCCACGCACCCATCGCGAAGAGCGCGTTCGACTCGCCCGACGAGTAGCCGATGGTCGCATCAGGCGTGAGCCCCAGCACACGCCGCGAAATCTCCGCGTGGAGCTGACACACGAACGACGAGCCCCACAACTGATCGAGCGGGTGTTTCGGGTTGCCGTCACCCGGGCCGTAGAGCCAGTCGGTGGCAGACTCGAGCTCAGTGCAACGTTCGGCGACGGCGGCCACCTGCTTCGGGAAGGCGAGCGCGAGCTCACGGCCCATGCCAGCGTACGCAGCGGCAGCGCCCGTGAAGACGAACGCGGTCTGTCCAGCGATGGGCGTTTCACGGAACGCGACCCCTTCGGGAATCGGGCCGCCGCTTTCCAACCAACGGCGCGCCTGCTCAGCGCGAGCCGTGAGTTCGACTTCATCAGCCGCGACGAGCACCAGCCGCGCGGGACCCGTGTTCGACGCAGTTCCCGCGGCGAGTGCAGCGAGCGCACCCGCTTTGTTCGCACCGGAGAACACATGAAGCTTCGCGGGCGCTTCACTGAGCCACGCAGCGACATCGCCACCGGTGAGCTGAGCTGTGGCCTTCCCCGCCTCGAGCACCGACACGGAAACGTTCGCCGAGCGTGAGCCGAACCACGGCATCGCCACTCCACCCGACTTCGGCCGGGCCGCATGTCGCAGCGCAAGCGCCGCCGCAGCGACGTGCAGCAGACCGTTCGCGGCGTGTGACTTGCCGAACGAGGCGGCCAGGTCGATCGAACCTTCACCGAACGAAGCGCCCTCTCCCTGCGAAGCGGGGTGAGGGGCCAACACGGCAAACACGGTGTCGCCATCACGACGCGCATCATCGAGCCGCTTCAGCACCAACACGACCGCCGCATCACCCGAAGCCGCGGAGATCCCCAGCTCCTTCAACGCGGTCTGGTGCACGACCTCGTGAGACATGTCGACCGCGCCCACGAGCGCCGCGTCGATCTCACCCGCCGCCAGCGCACGAGCCGCCAGGCGAAGCGCCGTAATCCCCGAAGCCTCTTCTGCCGAAACCGTGAACGCCGGCCCCGCGACGTCGAGCTGACTGTTGATCCGGTTCGCCGGAATGTTCGGCATGGTGCCGACGACACCCGACGACTGCAGCACCGGGACGATCCCATCGCGCGCGGTCTCGAGCCACGCCGCGTCGGTACCTTCATTCGCCAGACGCCAGCGTGCGCCGTAGCGCGACACTTCCGCGTCGCAGCCCATGCCGATGAGCACCGAGGTGCGCTCGCGGGGAAGTTTGAGGCCGTGCGCCGCTTCACGCGCGGCTTCCAGCACCGTCGTCTGCTGCGAGAGCGACTGTTGGAGGTCGTTCGGCGGAAACTTGAGACCTTCGAGGCCGACCGTGACGGTCTGGCGTGGGGCGTTTGAGACTTTGCCCGTGAGGAGTTCGCGCGCGAAATCGGCGGCGCTGTCGCCCTGACCGACTCTGGCTCCGATTCCAACGATGGCGACTTGCGACGCGCCCCTCACCCTCGAAGGAGAGGGGGAGGGAGTCAGGTCCACGGACTCGACGATCAAATGCGCGTTGTTGCCGCCGAAACCAAACGCGCTGATGCCCGCTCGCTTGGGACCCGTCCACTCTTCCGCTTCACGCAGCACGCGAAACGGCGTGCCTTCGAGTGCGGGGTTCAGTTGATCCACGTGCAGCGTGGGCGGCTTCTTGCCGTGATCCATCGCAGCGAGCACTTTAATCAGCCCCGCGACGCCAGCCGCGGTGATCAGATGACCCAGGTTCGACTTGAGCGAACCGATGGGAACGCCGCTCGTGCCGGCAAACACCCGCGCCATGCTGCGCAGCTCGGTGGCATCACCGACCGGAGTTCCCGTCGCGTGACACTCGAGCAGGCTCACGTCGGAAGGCGCGAGACCGGCTTGCTCGTACGCGAGGCGAAGGGCGCGCTCCTGGCCTTCTTCGGAGGGCGCGAGCAACCCGCGGCCGCGGCCGTCGTTCGAGAGCCCGACTCCGCGGATAACACCCAGGACCTTGTGACCCTTCGCGAGCGCATCGGAGAGACGCTCGAGCACCACGAAGCCCGCGCCTTCAGCAGGAACGAGTCCGTCGGCATCGCGGTGAAAAGGGCGGCTCTGCCCCGTCTTGCTCATCGCCGACAACGCGCAGAAGCCGACGTGGATGAAGAGGTCGTCTGCCTGGTTCACCGCGCCCGCAACCATCACGTCAGCGCTGCGGTCGTGCAGGCGATCGCAGGCGAGCTTGATCGCGTACAGCGATGAAGCGCAGGCGGCGTCGAGCGCGAAGGCGCCGGCACCCAGGCCCAGGGCGCGCGCGGTCAAATGCGCGGGTAGACCAGAGTTGAAGCGGTTCTTCGCGTGCGGGCGCGGGGACTTCTCGAGCCAGACGCTCTGGGCGTAACGGGCTTGTCCGGCGGAGGGGAATGAGAGGTTGCCCAGCACCAGGCCCGTGGTGGGCGTGCCTTGCAGGTTCGCGCTTCGCAGCGCTTCACGGACCGTGTGGATGGTGAGTTGAAAGAGTGGGTCGAGTGCTCGCAGCTCGGCCGCGTCGATGGTGGTGCCGGTGGGGTCGAACTGAAAGCCGGTGACGTAGCCGCCCATGTCCGACCAGGTGCGGTCGGATGATTGAGAGGGTGTTCCCATCACTGAGTCGCGGGGCAGACCCCAACGCTCTGCGGGGACTGCGGAGATGGCGCTCTTGCCCGCGAGCACGTTCGCCCACAGCTGAGCGGGCGTGTGTGCTCCTGGCAACACGCAGGACTGGCCAACGATGGCGATGGGTTCGAAGTTCATGAGCGTCAGCCCTCTCCCCGACCCTCTCCCCCTCGGGGAGAGGGAGACAGAGGGTCAGAGTGGTTGGCTCTTCAGTTACGTGCGCTATCGGGGCGGAGAACGGTCTCCACTCCGATGATCTCAGCCACCACGTGGCCGCTCTCATCAGAGAACGCGATGTCGCAGACCGTGCGCTGATCGTGGATCTTCCGGCCGTGCACCACACCCTGCATCGGGCCATCCGTCAGCCCGTCGCGGTAGCTGCGGTACTCGCCCATCGCCATCGGCAACACCGCGCCGCCGAGCACATGCCGCGACCAGAGCAGCGCGAGCTGCAGACCACCATCCATCGCGGCCGCGTCGCTGCGCCACGACTCGCCGGCCCACGCCGACTTCTGCGTGCCCCAGAGCGTCCCCACGATGCCTTCACGCGAGACGCCCTTGACCGAGTCGATCACCTGGAAGCTCGGGCCGTGGAAGAGCACGTGGCCGTCGTACACCGCGGCCTGCGTCCACTTCTCCAGCACCGGCGCAGCTTCAATCTCCGGCTGTGCCACGGCGCCCGTCGTCATCTTCACGGTCGCGCTGTAGTGCAGCACGTCGCCCTTGCCCCGCAGCTCGACGCCGATCTCAGCGCCTGACCCGTTGGAGAGCTGCTTGGCGCTGATCACGAACCGATCGCCCGCCTGGCTGAAGCCGTCGAGCTTGATGCCTCGAAGCACCTTCACCTGCTTCACCGCCGCCAACACCAGGTCAGGCCGGCACGCACGCGCTGCACGGAGGAACCACTCCACCGCGAGCACCATCGGCACCACCGGCACGCCGGCGATCGCGTGGTCTGCCAGGTACGGGTGCGACTTCGAGTCGACCCGCACTTCGAGGGTCGCCGAAGGAATCACCTTCGCGCCCAGCGCGCCTTCGCCGTGCGAACCACCGACGACCACGGTGACGTCGTCACCGTTGCCGATCAGCTCGTCGACGAAACGCTGTGCACCGGTGTCGAGCGGAATGAGCGCGACGCCCATCTGCTGGAAGTGCGCCTTGAGGCTCGGCGTCACCATGCCGCCTTCCCACGGGCCCCAGCCAATCGACCGCACCACGCAGGTTGCACCGCGGCGTGCACGCTCGGCGCAGGCGACGAGGTTCAACACTTCGTTCGCCATCGCGTAGTCGCACTGCCCGGGGTTTCCGGTGCGCGCGGCGATGGAGGAGAAGAGGCACAACGAGGTGAGCGGATCCTTCGCGGTCGCCGCGAGCAGCGCCCGCAGGCCGCTGACCTTGGTGTCGAAGACGCGATCGAACTGCTCGTCGGTCTTCTCGGCGATCTTCTTGTCCGCCAAGACGCCCGCGCCGTGAACGATGGCGGTGATGGGGCCCCATTCCTTGCGCACGGAGTCGAGTTCAGCGGAGAGCGCCGAAGCGTTCGCCACGTCGACGGCGACGTAGCGTGAGTCGGAGCCCGCTGCCTGGAGCGCAGCCATGGTGGCGCGGATTTCTCGAAGCGCGAGCAGTGACGCGAGCTGACCGTTGAGCTCGGCCGGCGTGGCCTTTTTGCCTTCGGCCTGCGCGCGCTGCATCAGGGCCCGCTTGAGGCCGGGCTCGTCGTTGATACCGCGCAGCTCGGCGGGCTCTTCACCCAGCGGCGTGCGGCCGAGCAGCACGATGCGGGGTTTCTTTGCCTTGGCCAGTTCGATGAGACCTGCGGCAGTGACGCCACGGCCACCACCCGAGGCGACCACGACTGAAGCCGAGTTCATCGTCGCGGCCGCGGTGGAAGGAGAAGCGGTGTGCACCGAAGCGAGGCTGGTGCGGCGGCCGTCGGCGTGGAGACCGACCTCCAACGTGGTGCCTCCGCCGAGCAGCTCGTGCGAGATGACGTGGGCCGTGGCGCTCGCGTCGCGTGCACCGCGCTCGAGGTCGATGGCCTTCACGGCCGCTTTCGGCCACTCGAGTGCCGCCGTGCGTGCGAGCGCGCTGACACCGCCGAGGTACGCGCGGGTGCCGTCGCGGCCGGAGAGACCGAAGTCACCGCCGGTGTCCTGCACGGTGACGAAGGTGCCGCCGGTGTCACCGAAGCGGGCGGCCACGGCGCGCGTGGCCCGGAAGGCCTCGCGGTTCACGGCGACCGCTTCGTCGATGGTCTTCACGGTGCGCAGACCGCCGAGGAAGATCACCGCGTCGGCGTCGGCCGGTACGGTGGTCACCACGGTGGCTTTCACGCCGTGCTTCGCGAGCGCGATCACCAGGGCCGGGGCGATGCCGGCGCCGTCGTCGGTGATGACCATGCGCTGCGCGCCGAGGATTCCGGAGAGCGCCATGCCCACCGAGGTCGAGGGCACTTCACGCAGCGCGAAACGTTCGACGTTCGCCTTCGTGTTGGTCGCAGCGGCACCGGTCTGCCCGAGCGAAGTCGAGGGCGCAGCAGGCGCACCCGCGGCCTTCATGTGGTTCACGATCTGCCCGAGCGTGCGCAGGGTCGCCAGCTCGGTCGGCTTCACCTCGGGCAGGTTCGGCGCGCGCTCACGCATCGCAGAGAGGATCTCGACTCGTTTGATCGAGTCGATGCCGAGGTCGGCTTCGAGCTCCATGTGCGCGCCGAGCATGTCCTTCGGGTAGCCGGTCTTCTCGGCCACGATGGTCATCATCAGCGCTTCGAGATCGATGGACGGGGCGGACGGTGCAGGTGACCCCTCGACTGCTCTCGGGGTGACCGGTGCGGTGACGGGTGCACCACCGGCCGCCTTCATGTGATTCACGATTTGACCGAGCGTGCGCAGGGTGGCCAGTTCAGTCGGCTTCACCTCAGGCAGGTTCGGCGCGCGCTCTCGCATCGCCGAGAGGATCTCGACGCGCTTGATCGAGTCGATGCCGAGGTCGGCTTCGAGCTCCATGTGCGCACCGAGCATGTCCTTCGGGTAGCCGGTCTTCTCGGCCACGATGGTCATCATCAACGCTTCGAGGTCGACCGAAGGCGCACCGGTCTGTGCGAGTGAAGTCGAGGACGCACCGGTCTGTCCGAGCGAAGTCGAGGACGCAGCAGGTGCAACAGGCGCCGACTGGAACGCGGCACCAGCAGCCTTCATGTGGTCGACGATCTGCCCGAGCGTGCGGAGCGTCGCCAGTTCAGTCGGCTTCACCTCAGGCAGGTTCGGTGCGCGCTCTCGCATCGCGGAGAGGATCTCGACTCGTTTGATCGAGTCGATGCCGAGGTCGGCTTCGAGCTCCATCTGGGCGCCGAGCATCTCCTTCGGGTAGCCGGTCTTCTCGGCCACGATCGTCATCATCAGCGCTTCGAGGTCCACCGAAGGCGCACCGGTCTGTCCGAGCGAAGTCGAGGCCGCAGCAGGCGCCGACTGGAATGCGGCACCACCGGCGGCCTTCATGTGATCGACGATCTGACCGAGCGTGCGCAGGGTGGCCAGTTCAGTCGGCTTCACCTCGGGCAGGTTCGGCGCGCGCTCTCGCATCGCCGAGAGGATCTCGACTCGTTTGATCGAGTCGATGCCGAGGTCGGCTTCGAGCTCCATCTGTGCACCGAGCATTTCCTTCGGGTAGCCGGTCTTCTCGGCCACGATCGTCATCATCAACGCTTCGAGATCGACCCCACCGGTCTGTCCGAGCGAAGTCGAGGACGCAGCAGGTGCAACAGGTGCTGCGACGACGACGGGTGCAGGGGCGACGACCGGCGCGACGTAGGCGGGCTGCGGGGCGGCAGCGATCAACTGCGGCTGCGGCACGTACTGCTGCACCGGCGCGGGCGCGGGGATGTACTGCGGCGCCGGCGTGTAGTGCTGCTGCTGCTGTGCGGGGACTCCCATCATCGCGCTGAGGCCAGCGAAGGAGGACTGCGCCGTGTTGAGGAAGGCCACGTGGCTCTCGGCCATCGCGCGCTGATAGGCCGCGTGGGCTTCAGCGGTCTGGCGCTGCGTTTCCTGGAAGGCGTGCACCCAGGCCGTGTGGGCTTCCGGCTGGTAAGCCCTCTCCCCCGCGGGGGAGAGGGAGGCACTGAATGCACTGGAGGCAGTTGTTGCGGTTGCGGCGACCGGGACTTCGACGTGCACGATTTTTTCCACGGTCACGATCTTCTCGACGATCTGCGCCGCGCGCGGCCCGTTCGGCTTGGGCAAGTCCTTCGCGCCACCGACCGGAGGATACGGGCGGCCCGTGTTCGCGCCGTTGATCGGCATGGTCATCGCGGGCTTCTTCGCCGGCTTGTCCGACGCGGGCTGGTACTGCTCCCACAGCGGCGCGAGGTTCAGCTGCACGCCTGCGATGGCGAGCCGGCCGAGACCTTCTTGCAGCGTGGTCACGCCGTGCTTGCCCTTGCGATCGAGGCTCACCGCGCGGTGCGCACGATCACCCAGGATGCGGCCGACGAGCTCGGTCAACACGCTGCCCGCGCCCACTTCGACGAACGTGCGAACACCCCGCGCGTACATCGCTTCAATCTCTTCGACGAACCGAACCGGCTGCGCCAACTGCGAGGCGAGCTGCTCCCGAATGGCCGCGGCATCCTTCGCGTACACGGAAGCGGTCGCGTTGCCGTACACGTCGCACTTCGGCGCGTTCACGGTCACCCCGTCGAGGAACGTGCGGAACGGCGCGCTCGAGCCAGCCACCAGCGGGCTGTGGAACGCGGTCGCCACCGGCAGACGCTTCGCGGTCAGGCCCTTCGCGGTCAGCGCAGCCTCGACCTTAATGATCTCCTCGACCGAACCCGACAACACCACCTGCGTCGGTGAGTTGTGATTGGCCACCACCACGCTGGCGCCGCTCGCAGCCACGGCCGCGCGCACCTCGTCGATGGACTTCGCCACGGCGGTCATCGCGCCCGGCACCGCCGACGCATCTCGCATCAACTCGCCGCGCTTCCGCGCCACCTTCACCAACGTCTGCGCATCGATCGCGCCCGCTTCGTGCAGCGCCGACACTTCACCGAAGCTGTGACCCGCCACGCACGAAGGAATCACGCCGACCTGGTGCAGCACGGCCGCCAGCGACTGGCTGTGCACCCCGAGCGCGGGCTGAGCCCACTGGGTCTGCGTCAGCTTCTTCTGCTGCGCTTCACGATCTGCATCGGTGAACACGGGAACCGGGAACACCACGTCGTGCAGACGTTCATTTCCAAACGGGAGCGAAGCCGCGAAGTCCCACGCCTTGCGAGCCTCGTCGAAGGCCATCGCGGCCTCCGCGCCCATGCCGACGTACTGGCTGCCCTGCCCCGGGAAAAGGAACGCCACCTGGCCCGCATCAGCAGCGCCCGTCGCGTAGTGCACGCCGCTCGGGGTGGAGTAGCCGGTGCCCGGCGCCTTCTCGATGGTCGAGGCGGCCGAGGTCAATTTCTCAGCGAGCTCACCGGCGTTCGCCGCGACGATCGCGATACGAGCCGCGTCCTTCGAGGAGAACGAGAGCTGCGTCTGACGCGCGATGTGGTGGAACTCATTCTTCGAGCTCGCGAGTTCCTTGCACTTCGCCACCAGCGCCGCCGGGGTCGACGCGCTCAGCAACACCAGCTCAGTGGGCACCGCGCGCAGCCGCCATGCGTGTTTGCCGTTGGTGGCCTTCTTCGGCGCGTACTCCTCGAGCGCGACGTGGAAGTTGCTGCCGCCGAACCCGAAGCTCGACACCGAGGCGCGGCGCGGGTGCGACGACGAATCGCGGATCCACGGGCGGCGCTGGGTGTTCAGATAGAACGGGCTCTTCTCGATCTCCAACTTGGGGTTGGGGCGATCGACCTTGATGGTGGGCGGCAACACCTTGTGGTGCAGCGCCATCACCGCCTTGAACAAACCGGCAGCGCCCGCAGCCGCCTTGGTGTGACCTATCTGCGATTTCACGGTACCCAGCGCGCACCACTGGTTGTCTTTGCGCGCCTCGCTGGTGAAGGCGAGCTTGAGCCCCGCGAACTCAGCGGCGTCGCCCGCCTTGGTGCCGGTGCCGTGCGCTTCGACGAGCTCCACCGTCTCGGGGCCGTACCCCGCCACTTCGTAAGCGCGGCGCAGCGAACGGGCCTGACCTTCGGGCAGCGGCGCGTACACGCTGTTCGCGCGGCCGTCAGACGCAGAGCCGATGCCGGTGATGACCGAGTAGATGCGATCGCCATCACGCTCGGCGTCTTCGAGGCGCTTCAACGCGACCATCGCGATGCCTTCACCCAGCAGCGTGCCGTCAGCCGTATCGGAGAACGGCCGGCAATCACCTGAAGGCGACAGCGCGGGCGTCTTGCTGAAGCAGAGGTACATGAAGATGTCGTTCATCGCGTCGACGCCGCCGGTGATGACGAGGTCAGACTGGCCGAGCTGCAGCTCGTTGATGCCCATCGAGATGGCGGCGAGTGAAGAGGCGCACGCAGCGTCGGTGACCGCGTTGGTGCCGCGCAGGTCGAAGCGGTTGGCGATGCGGCCAGCGACCACGTTGCCGAGCAGGCCGGGGAAAGAGGACTCTTGCCAGGGCGTGTACGACTTCGCGATCTTCAGGCAGATGTCCTGCGCTTCGGTCTCGGGGATGCCCGACTCACGCAGCGCCTTGAGCCAGACGGGCTTCTGCAGGCGGCTCACCATGCTGCCGAGCAGTTCCTGCGCAGAGGTCACGCCGAGCAGCACGCTGATGCGCTCGCGGTCCATCGTGGCGAACTGGCCCTGGCTCGCGTCGTCGAGCACCTTCTGCGCGACGATGAGCGCGAGGATCTGCGCCGAGTCGGTCGCCGGCACGATGGTCGGGGGAAGGCCGAACTCGAGCGGGTCGAAGTCCACCGAGCCCAGGAAGCCGCCGCGCTTGCTGTAGGTCTTGTCGAGCGCCTTCGGATCCGGATCGTAATAGTCTTCGATCAACCAGTGCGACGAAGGCACGTCGGTGATCAAGTCTTTGCCCGCGAGGATGTCGTTCCAGAAGCCGCGCGAGTCAGTGGAGCCGGGGAAGAGCGCGCTGACGCCGACGACTGCGATGGGGGACTGCTTGCGGTGCGATGCCATGGTGAGGACCTCGGAAAAGCGGTGAAGATCAGGAAAGAGGGCGGGGCTTGAACTGAAACGACGCCGCGGGAACGGGGAGACCAAAGCTGCGGAGCTGGCCGGCGCGGGTGATCACGGCGGCTCCTTCGAGGAGGTTCTTCGCGATCTGCACGACGCTTCTGTTTTTCTGCTCCGCCAGGAACGAGCCCTTCGCCCAGCGGTTGAACGAGCCCATCGCGGGGCCCGACCAGATCTGAAAATCGGCGCGGCGCGAAACCTCACCGTCGATGGACCACTTGCTGGCCTTGCCCAGGTACCAGCGGAAGACGAGCGCCATCTTGTGCTTGGGATCAGCCTCGGCGCGGGTGACTTCGTGCGCGTCGCGGTTGAGCCAGAAGGCGCGGGTCTCGGTCCAGATCTCTTCGAAGGTCGCGTGCAGCACGTCTTTCTCGAGGCGCGCTCGCAGCTCAGCGGGGATCGCTTCGAGTGACGCGTTCTGGTGGTACGCGTCGTAGAGCTTGGCCGAGCGCACGCCGAACATCGTGCCGCGCTTGAGCACCTGCACCTTGACGCCCAGCTCGAACATGTCGGCAGCGGGCGCCATGATGCAGTCAGCGACATCGGCCTCAGCGAGCATCTGCTTGCCGAGCTCAGAGAGCCCCGACTCGGTTGCGGCCTGATTGACCGAGCCCGTCACCACATAGGCTGCGCCCAGCGCGAAGGCGGCGGCGAGTGAACCGGGGGTGCCCAGACCACCGGCCGCGCCGACACGAATCGGGCGATCGAACTTGTGCTGCGTACAGAGCTCATCGCGCAGCGCCATGATGGTGGGGAAGAGCGCGACGAGAGACTGGTTGTCGGTGTGACCGCCGCTGTCGGCTTCCACGGTGATGTCTTCAGCGACCGGCACGCGCGCGGCGAGCTCGGCTTCGGCGTGGGTGATCAGCTTCTGCTCTACCAGCGCGCGCAGCATGTCGGCGGGCGCGGGCGACATGAAACGCATCGCCACTTCACGACGGCTGATCTTCGCGAACACCTGGTGCTTTCGAGCGATGCGGCCGTGCGCGTCGAGGTGCAGCCCTGAAGCGGCACAGCGCACCACGGCGGGGGTGAGGCCCATGAAGGCCGAGGCAGAGATGATCTTCACGCCTTTGCGCAGCAGCAGCTCAGCCACGCGGTTCTCGAGCTCAGGCTCGTTGGGCGAGTGGATCAGGTTCACGCCCCAGGGAAGCCTACCGCCCAGCTTGGAGACGAGCTCATCGAGCGCCTTTTCAACGCGGGGGTAACCCAGGCCGCCTGCCCCGAAGAAACCCACCAGGCCCGCTTCGGCCATCGCGATGCACATCTGCGTGGTGGCGATGCCGTTGGCCATCTCGCCTGCGACGTAGGGAAACCGAACGCCGTGCACTTCGCAGAAGGAACGATCGCCCAGCCACTCCGGGTACATCGCGGGCAGCGTGGCGAGCAGGGGCAAATCACCCTGCGCGGCGGTGGTGACCACCGAGCCACCGATGACCAGGCCAATGCGATTGCGGGTCGCGTCACGAACGACGTGCACCGGCTCACGCACCTGGGCCAACACCGGCGCGAGCTCGGCGGGTTCGAAGACGGGGGGGACGGGGCCGGGACGCCAGTAGCCGACCGAGGTCAGCTCAGTGCTCTTCATTCGCCTGCTCGAAAATGGGTGGGAGAAACGAGGGGGCTGTCTCGCACGAACTACGTCATCGGCTCGTCACGGACCACGGTGACACGAGGGCCGGCGCACCGCGTCGAAACCACCCACGCAACCAACTGAAACTACACAGGTCTTCCTCGCCCTGCGCAGCGGGGAGAGGGTCCAATCAGACAGCTGGGGAGCGGTCCGTCGGCAGAATTGGCACGCTGCGGAGCGACGTGACCTTCCAAGGCCCGAAGGCCTTCCTCGATCGCGGGTTCTGATCGAACGTGGTCAAGCCGCGCAGTTCAGGTGCTCAATGGGGTATCGATCTTCCCCCACGCCCCGTGATCAACGAGATGACTGCCAGCACGAGGAACACGACGAAGAGAATTTTGGCGACGCCCGCGGCGCTCGCGGCGATTCCACCGAAACCAAACACACCGGCGATCAACGCGATGACGAAGAATATGGCAGCCCAGTAGAGCATTGGTGTTCTCCTCAGTCCTTGATGGCCCGCTTCAGCTCAGACATGCGGGCATGGGTGAATTCCTGCGCGGGGAGCAGCTCGCTGATCACGAGGCCCCGCAGATCGACCGGCAGATTTTGGATGTCGCGCTTGTAGTCAGCGAGCCCGTGATCTTCACCTGACTCCAACGTTGCGATGGCGGCCTTTTCACTGAAGGCGCCTGCGGCGGCCTGGATCGCACCCGTGACCACGCCCCACGGACCCGCCCCCTGGGCCGGCGTACCCCCCAGCGAGCTGATCCGCCCGATGAGCGCCTCGACGCGGTTCTGATGCGACTCGAGGCACGACTGCAACTGCGCGTGCACGGGGCCATCTTGAATCTGGCCGAGCGCCTTCCGGTAGGCCTCGACGGCTGAACGTTCGCCGCGGAGGAAGCTGTTCAACTGATCGACGTTCTTGTTCGATTTTGAGTCTGCGATGGCCATGAGCGACTCCTGTTTGAATGTTGGTGTTCAGGCCAGGTGATCCAAAGGCCGTGCCATTTGCGGTGGTGAACCCCGGCGCCCCTCATCTCGCCTCGGGGGTTACCGCCTGGAAACAGGGGAGACCGAGCGCGTGCGCCCGCTGTGGCGCGATGGCGCGTAGGCAGGCGCTTCGTTCGGCGATGGAGCAACCTGCTGCGCAACACGATCGAGTTTTCTCACCCCAACGGCAGCGTCACCGTGAGGGCGAAGAGGGGGCCCTGACCAACGCCTTGCGTTTGCGCCGGTTCGCTGCGGTGCAGGCGAAGTAGAGCGTCGCATCGCGTCGTGTTCATCGCCCTGGGTTGCCCGAAGCGTCGAGCCTGGTCTAAGGGCCAAGCCTCAATCCAGCCCGGAGCAATCATGCGTTCGTTCGTCGTTGCCTCAACGTTCCTCGTTCTCCTCCTGGGTTGCTCGACCACTCCGTCACCCTGTGGCCCTGAGATGTGCTCGGGCTGCTGCGACGCCAACGGCATCTGCCAGGCGGGTGACGCCCTCGACGGCTGCGGCACCGGCGGGCTGGCTTGCAACGTTTGCGTCGCGGCGGTCGGCCAGGTCTGCTCCAACATGACCTGCGTTATCCCCGAGCAGGATGCCGGAACCAGGCTCGGGGCAGAGGTCGGCACTGGCGACCACAGCGCCTCGTCAGTCACGCTGACCCAGATTGCGGTCGCGGCCGCCGGGCTGAACAAGCCCACAGACCTCGGCTTCAATCCGCTTCGGCCGGATGAACTGTGGGTGGTCAACGCGGGCGACGACAGTGTCCTCATCATCACCAACGCAAGCGCATCCTCACGGACGAGCGAACGACGAAAGGACGGCTATGCGCTGCACTTCATGGCGACGCCGTCTTCGATCGCTTTTGGTGCTTCCCCGACCACCTTCGGCCGACAGGGAACGTTCGCGACCTGCCAGGAGTCCCGGAATAGCTACGGTGGCGCTGCGGCTCCGAACGATTTCATGGGCCCGAGCTTGTGGTCTTCCGACCTGACTATTTTTGCGAAGCTGAACCCGAACGGGCTGGGCTCCCACCTGGACATGCTTCACGCCAGCCCGCTGTGCATGGGCATCGCTCACGAGGCCAACAATTCATATTGGGCCTTCGGCGGTCTCTCGAACGCCGTCTTGAAGTACGACTTCGGTGTCGATGATGGCATTGGAAACGATGAACACGGGGACGGAGAGGCGTTCCAGTACATCACCGGCCAGTTGAAGTACGCGCCCGGCATTCCCAGTCATCTTGCGTTCAGGCAAGCCGATCAAAGCCTGTTCATCGCAGATACGGGCAATGGCCGAATCGTGAAGATGGACACGACGACGGGCACGCGGGGCCAGCGGATCCAATCGTTCGAACCGATGGCAGCGCACTATCGAATGGAGAACGCAGTCGCAGCTGACGTGGTCAGCAAATTGAGCGCACTCGTTGAGGCACCGTCTGGTCTCGAGCTCAAGAACGACCTGCTCTACGTTTCCGACAATGGAAACAGTCGCATCTCGGTCTTCACTCTGAGCGGTGAAAGGGTGAACTACCTCGACACGGGGCTGCCGCCTGGCTCGTTGGCCGGAATGGCGTTTGGGCCTGATGAGAAGCTGTACGTGGTGGACATGGTGGGCAATCGCGTCTTGCGCATCGATCCCCCGTAACCCGGGGGCAGTGGCCCACCCCTGGCTTGTTCAGCGTGGCAAGACCGATTCAATGGCGGTCGCGAGGCCGGCGTCGTCAGACGCGATAGCGCCCGTCGCGCTCCAAACCACTTTGCCCGCTGCGTCGAGCAGGAACGAGGCGGGCAAGGTCTGCACACCGAACGCTCTGGAGAGGGTCTCTTGAGGGTCGTGCCAGAGCTGAAAGGTCACGCCACGGCGAACCGCGAACGCCTTGACGTCTGACGCAGCCTTGGTGGCATCGACGCTGACGCCGATGACCGTCAGGCCGCGTGCTTTGTACTCGCTGTCGAGTTTGGAGAGCGCGGGAAGCTCCATTCGGCACGGCTCGCACCAGGTCGCCCAGAAGTTCACCAACAGGGGCCCGCCGCGAAGCTTGGCGAGTGAGGTCGGCTCTCCCTCGATGGTCCGCACCGCCACGTCGCGAGCCTCAGGCGCTGGGCTTGCCGCGACGACAGGTGGCGCCTGGGGCTGATTCTGTTGCTCGACGGGGGGCGACAAGCTGCTGGCCGCGACCCTCGCCAGTTGAATGCCAGCAGGTTCGGTCCACGCGAACACCACGTCCTTCCCGTCTCTGTGCTGGCGTGGAAACCCCGCCTGCCGCGCTGCTCCGATGCGAACGACGCGGGTGACCGCCCCCCGCTTCCCATCCGACGAAACCTGGCGAGTCAGCAACTCGCCGTCTTCGCGGTTCGAAGTCATCCAGCTCACCAAGGCAAGCCCCTGCTCATCGAGCGTGACGTCGACACGACCGATCGGTGCGATGGCGGCGCGCTGTGCATCGACTTCGACTGGCTGGCCGAACGTGGCACCAGAATCTGTCGAGAAGGCAGCCTTCACACGTGGCTGGCTCTGGGCGTAGGTGTACCAAGCCACCACGACCCGGCTTCCCTGCGCCGCGACCGCGGGGCCGTTGACCGGGCAACCGGGAATCGACCAGCCATCGGAGTTGACCGAGGCCGGCTCAGTCCACTTCCCCTTGAGCCTTCTCACGATCGAGATGTCCCGGACCTCGTTCTCGCCTCGATCACGGTAGACGATGATGGGGCCGACGCTGGTGAGCGCCGAAGACGTTCCGCAACAGTCACACACCCTCGCGTCGATGACCCGCGATGCCGCAGTCGCTCCAACAGTTCCCGCGCGCAGGGTCATCGCGCCTCCGCCAGTGGTCTTTCGCCCGTCAAGCCACGCGGCGAGAACCCCCTTGCCGTCTGGAATGAGCGTGGTGAAGCCGTGCTCCGTGGCCGTTCCGTCGTCATGAGCGAGGCCCAGGCGCTGCCAGGTACGCCCGTCGTCGGTCGATCTCGCCAACACCACGTCGGATGCGTGAGGCTCAGCCCCATGCTGCTCAGCCCAGTACGCCACCAGGGCTCCGTCGCCCCCTCGGACCACAGCGGGGGTGTCAGCCCAGTTTGCCTCAGACGCTGGCTGATCGTTGAGGTTTGCGGGCGAGGAAGAGGCTGGCGGCGATGTAGACTTGCCCTGAAAGCGACTCCCGGTTTTTTGGCAACGCCGTCAGAGAGACAAGTGAATGGAAAGCCAGCCCGACTTCGAGGTGTTGTTTCAGTCAGCCCCGGGCCTGTACATGGTGCTGAATGAGCGCCTGCACATCGTCGCGTCGAGCGATGCGTATCTGAGCGCCACGATGACCCGTCGCGAGGCCGTGCTGGGGCGCTCTGTCTTCGAGGTCTTCCCCGACAATCCGGCAGATGCCGGCGCTGACGGGGTGCGCAACCTGAGGGCCTCGCTCGAGCGCGTGCTCGCCTCTGGGCAGCCCGACGCGATGGCCGTGCAGAGGTACGACATTCGGGTGCGCGACGGCAGCGGCTTCGAGGTGCGCTACTGGAGCCCGCGCAATTTCCCAGTGAAGGTCGACGGCCGCCTCGCCTACATCATCCACTGCGCCGAGGACGTCACCGAGTACGTGGCGCTGCGAGAAGACAAGGCGGAGAACCAGGCTTTGCGCTCGCAAGCGGGTCACATGGAAACCCAGATCCTCGCGCGATCGCGCGAACTGCATGGGGCCAACGCTGAGCTGCGCGAAGCGCAGAGCCGGCTGCGGCAGCTCAACGATAATCTCGAAGAGCGCGTCGCAGAGCGCACACGAGAACTGGAGCAGAGCAACGCTGCCTTGCAGGCACAGATGAAGGAGCGCGAGACCGCCGAGGAACAGTTCCGGCAAGCCCAGAAGATGGAAGCCGTGGGGCAACTGGCGGGCGGGGTGGCGCACGACTTCAACAACCTGCTGACGGTCATGTTCAGCTGCGTCGAAGCGCTGAAGGCGGAGCCGCTCTCCGACGTCGGCAAGGTAGACCTCGGAGACATCGAACAGGCCGCCAACCGCGCTGCAGGGCTCACCCGCCAGTTACTCACCTTCAGCCGCCGCAACGTGATGCACCCCGTGGTGCTCGACCTCAACGACGTGGTGCGCCAATCAGAGGCGATTCTCCGGCGGGTGATAGGTGAGAACATCGACCTCATCTCGGTCTGCGACCCAGGGCTCCGCCACGTGCTGGCCGATCGCGGGCTGTTGGAACAGGTCTTGATGAACCTGGTGGTCAACGCGCGTGACGCGATGCCGCAAGGCGGCAAGCTGACCATCGAGACGATGAACACCCATCTCGACGGGCAGACGCCTGGCAGCCAGTTGAGCCCTGCGCCCGGCAGCTACGTGATGCTCGCCGTGACCGATACGGGCATCGGAATGACGCCTGAAACCCAAGCGCGCATCTTTCTTCCGTTCTTCACCACCAAGGCCGTGGGGCGGGGTACCGGCCTGGGGCTCTCGATGGTGCACGGCGCAGTGAAGCAGAGCCGCGGCGAGATCCTCGTTCACAGCGCCGTCGGCCAGGGCACGACCTTCAAGATATACTTGCCCGTCACTGACAGCGAGCCAGTCGCAGCGGCGCCACCGCTTTTGGGAGGGGCGGTCAACTCGACCCCCACCGAAACGGTGCTGCTGGTGGAAGACGAAGAACAGGTGCGACTGGTCGCGGCTCGAACCCTGACGCGCGCCGGCTACACCGTGGTGACCGCGGGAACCCCGGGCGAAGCGCTGGCCTGGTGCCGGGCCAATCGCACCCACGTGCACCTCGTGTTGACCGACGTGGTGATGCCCGAGTTCGACGGGCCGACGTTCATCGAGCAGCTCGCGCGCTCGCGTTCTGATTTCAAGGTGCTGTTCATGTCGGGCTACACCGGTGGAGCGCTGGCCCATCAAAAGATTCTGGAAGCGCACGAGTCGTTTCTGCAGAAGCCCTTCACACCGCAGCAACTGCTCGAGAGGCTGCGAGAGGCGCTGGAGCGCCCCGGATTCTGGCGTGCAGAACCGCGGGCCATCGGGGCCTGAGTCGTCCCTGGCCCAGGCGGTTGAAGCTCGACCGTAACGCCCGGGTGTTGCCGACCTGAAACTGGGGAGGTGACTCGTCACGGACGCGGTTAGCACTCGCCATGCGACCTGAGCTCAGTGAGGGGCGAGGGCCCGCCGAACGGTTCGGACTGCTCCCAATCACGCTCTTCGTCAGCACGCTGCTGACCGCGTTGACCGCGGCGTTGGTGACGCGCGACTCGCTCTCGGTCGCTGCCCGCGCGCGCATGGAGCAGGTGGCCGACGACGCCGCCGAGCGGCTCAAGGAGCGGCTCGAGAGTGCAGGCAGCGTCGCGCGTGGCACCGCCGGGCTCTTCGTCGCGCAGCAGCGGGTCAACGCAGGCACCTTTCACGCCTTCGTCGGCGCGCAGTCGGTCACGCGGTGGCTCGCGCAAGGCCGGGTGTCGTGGGTGGTCGCGCTGAGGCCCGAAGACTACGACGCGGTGCTCGCGCGCGGCCGCACCGAGTCACCCAGCTACAAGTTCCGCTCGCCGCAACCGCTGTACCCCGTGCTCTTCGTCTCGCCGAAATCGAGAGACAACGAACAGGTGCTGGGCCTCGACCTCGCCACCAGCGAGCCGCGCCGGCTGGCCATCGAACGCGCCCGCGACGAAGGCGAGGTCACGCTGAGCAGCCAATTCGAGTTTCCCATCGAGCTGACCGCACCGGGCAGCGCCGTGCTGCACCCGGTGTACGAGGGCCGCCCGCTCTCTTTGGAAGAACGGCGCGCGCAGTTCCGCGGGGTGGTCATCGTCGGCGCCCCCACCGAAGACTTCTTCGCCAGCGCCTTCGCGGCCTCCAGCGCGTCGTTTCACGTGCAGGTCATCGATCTCGCCGACGTGGCGCCGCTGTGGAGCTCGAGGGAATTCCCGGCAGACGCAGGCCCCGAGCAGGGCGTGACCCGGCTGCTGGAGTTCGGCGGCCGCGAGCTGGCCGTGCACCTGGTCTCTCGCGAAGGTGCAGGCCAGGCCGTGGAGCGTTTCGCGTTCGTGGCCATCATCGGCGTGGGCACCCTGCTCGCCCTTTCTTTCGCGGGCCTGACCTTTCAACAACTGCGCGGAAGGAGAGCTGCAGAACGTGCGCAGCTCATCACCCGCGCTGCGTTCGACGAAGCCGATCGCCGGCGCGCGCTGCTCGACCTGGTGGTGGAGCAGAGCTCAGACGGCATCATCATGGCTGACGGAAACGGCGTCATCCGCTTGTTCAACGAAGCCGCGGCCCAACTGTACGGCGTGCAACGCAGCGAGGTGCTCTCACCTGATTGGAAGGCGACCTACCGGGTGCTCACCGTGGAAGGCGCGGCCGTGCCCCCCGAGCAGGCGCCGCTGACCCGCGCGCTGCGAGGTGAGCTGGTGCGCGAGACGAGGTGGGTGGTGCACCGCCCCGACGGAGGCAATCGGGTGCTCACGGGCACCGCCTCTCCGCTCAAGAACCCCGATGGGACCAGCGCGGGCGCCGTGCTGGTGATGCGTGACGAGACCGAGCGGCTGCACGCCGAAGCAGAGCGCGAGCGGCTCATCGTGGCGCTCGAGTTCTCCAACGCCGAGCTGGAACAGTTCGCGAGCGTGGCCAGCCACGACCTCAAGGCCCCACTGCGTGGCATCTCTCAGCTCGCGCAGTTCCTCGAAGAAGACTTAGGGGAAAAACTCAGCCGCGATGATCGACAGCACCTGGCCTTGCTCAAGGGCCGCGTGCGAAGGCTGGTCGCGTTGATCGACGGCATCCTCGGCTATGCGCGTGCAGGACAATCGTCTGAGACGCTGGAGACCTTCGACGCACGTGACGCGGCCTCTGAGGCGTTGGTGTTGCTGGCGCCGCCGCCGGGAAGCGAGGTGCTGCTCCCCGCGCCCGGGTCGAGCGTGCACGGCGACAAGGCCCTGCTGCTCCAGGTGTTGATGAACCTGCTGAGCAACGCCTTCATGCACGGCGCGAAGGGCGCGGCGCACATCGAGGTCGACGCGCAGCCCGACGGCTCGTTCGTGCGCTTCAGCGTGCGCGACGACGGCCCGGGCATCGCGCCCGAGTACCACCAGCGCATCTGGGGCATGTTTCAGACGCTCCAGCCGCGCGATGAAAAGGAGAGCACCGGCATCGGGCTGTCCGTGGTGCGCAAGGTGGTGCAGGCGCAAGGTGGCCGCGCGTGGGTCGAATCCGCTGTCGGTGAAGGCGCGACGTTTTTCTTCACGTGGCCGCGGCAGCTCAAGCGCTGAAACTCGGCGCGCAAAATTGGGGCGCGTGTGCACCCCGTCATTTCGGGTGTGGCGGCATCGCACTTAGGAATGCCTCACAGCACACCTGTCATTACTCCCCCAACCATGGAGGAGCGCACACCGCGCATCTTCAAGGGGGCAGACACATGGGCACCAGATTGGCCATCGTCGAGGACGACCCCATTCAGGCTGAGCTGTTGAGCGAAACGCTCAGAGCCGAGGGTTATGAAGTGGTGACTTTTCCCGAGGGGCACTCAGCCCTCGTTGCGCTTGAAGGGGGTGAACAGGTCGACGTGGTGTTGGCTGACGTGACGATGCCGGGGATGGATGGTCTCTCGTTGTGTGCGGCGTTGGAAAGCTCGCGCCCCGACCTGCCGGTCATCGTGGTCACAGGTGAGTCGAAGATGGAGACCGCCGTGGCCGCGTTGCGTTCAGGCGCGTACGACTTCTTGAGCAAGCCGGTGGAGCCCGCGCTGTTGCTCCCCTGTGTTGCGAGGGCGGCTGAGCGGCAACGCCTCGCCAAAGAGCTGCGAACGGCGACGCAGGCGATGCCGGCCACCGATTCCGGGCTCTTCGGGCAGAGCGACCCGATGCGGCTGGTGCGCGAGCTGGTGACGCGGGTCGCCGCTTCAGGGGCCAGCGTGCTGATTCACGGCGAGACCGGCACCGGAAAGGAGCTGGTGGCCCACGCGCTGCACAAACAATCCACCCGTTCTCACGGACCGTTCGTGGCGATCAACTGTGCTGCGCTGCCCGCATCACTCGTGGAGAGCGAGCTGTTCGGCTACGCCAAGGGCGCCTTCACCGACGCCCGCGCGGCGCGCACCGGTCTCTTCGTCGAGGCGACGGGCGGCACGTTGTTCCTCGACGAGGTCTCTGAGCTGAGCCTGGACAATCAGGCCAAGCTGCTGCGCGCGCTGCAGGAGCGCAAGGTGCGGCCGGTGGGCAGCAACACCGAGGTGCCTTTCGACGCGCGCATTCTCGCGGCGACGCATCGGGATCTCGAGGCGGAAATCGAAGCCGGCCGTTTTCGCCAAGACCTCTTCTTTCGCCTCAACGTCATCCGCATCGATCTCCCCGCCCTGCGAGAGCGCGGGATGGACGTGGTGCACCTGGCCACTCATTTTCTGCGCGAGGTGTGCGGGCGTGATGGCCGGCCCGTGCCCACCATTCCACCCGAGGTCGCGCAGAAGCTCCTCTCGTACCCGTGGCCGGGCAACGTGCGCGAGTTGGAGAACTGCATGGAGCGGCTCTCGGCGCTGGCCTCCACGCAGACGCTGGCCGTGGCCGATTTGCCCGAGAACATCCGCCTGCATGAACGCGAACGGTTCACCATGCAGGTCGACGCGGCGGAAGAGGTGGTCACGCTCGACCAACTCGAGAAGCGCTACGTGCTGCGCGTGCTGCAGTTGGCCAAAGACAATCGCAGCCGGGCCGCGGTGATGCTGGGAATCGATCGCCGCACGCTCTACCGCCGCCTCGAAGGGTGGGGCCTGCCTACCGAGCGCAGACCGTCGGTGACTGTGATGCCGATGACCGCGGCCAACGGCACTTCGCGAGGCGTGCCGCAGTGACCAGGGCACAGACATGACCCGGCCGAAGTTGACGGTGCTCGTCGCCGACGACGATGAAGTCGATCGCATGTCGGTGCGGCGCGCGCTGTCGAAGTCGGTGACGGTGCTCGAGGCCATCGACGCGCTGAGCGCCGAGGCCGTGCTGCGCGAGCACCGGGTCGATCTGGTCTTGCTCGATTACTTCCTGCCGCCGGACACCGGGCCCGGCGTGCTGGCGCGGCTGCTCACCGTACAACCGGGTGTGCCGTGCATCTTTCTCTCAGGCCACGGGAGCGAAGAAATTGCGGTCGAAGCGATGAAGGCCGGCGCAGAAGACTATTTGCCCAAGGCGGCGGTCGCCGAGCCGGGCCGCCTGGCGCAACTGGTGGAGCGCACCTGCGCCGCAAGTCAACTGCGGCTGCAGGTGCAGCGGGAACAGGCGCGCTTTGCGCTCGCGCTGGAGGCCTCGGGCGCCGGTACGTGGAGCACCGACGGCGAGCCGCTGTACGTGAGCGGCGCCGAACGGTTTCGCGAGCTGTTCAACCTGCCAGAGGCCACGCGCTGGCCGATGGAGCAGTGGCTCACCTGCTTCAAGACGCACGACGCGCTGCGACTGGAGACCTCGCTGGCGCACGGCTCGGTGTCTTTGCAGGCCGAGCTCGCAGAGCTGCCCGGTCGTTGGGTCGAGCTGCGGGGACGGCGTGAGCCTGGTGGTCACCATCACTTCGGTACGGTGATCGACATCAGCGCTTCCAAGGCGGCTGAAGCGCTCACCCTGGCCATGAAGGATCGGCTGATGGGCATCGCGAGCCACGATCTGAAGAACCCGCTCTCGGCGGTGAAGATGGGCGCGCAGTTGCTCTCGAAGAGTGAGCGCCTCAACGAGAAGGAACGGCGCGTGGTCTCGCACATCACCGCCAGCGCCGAGCGCATGACCCGGCTCATCTCGCAGCTGCTCGATCTGACCCGCGTGCGGCTGGGCGGTGGGCTCGCGCTGGAGCGCAAGGTGGTGGAGCTCGAGCCGCTCATTTCTTCATTGGTCGATGAGACGCGCCTGGGGACTGAACGGAGGATCGTCACGCGGCTGGTCCCCGTGAAGGTCGAGGCGGATCCCGACCGGCTCTCGCAGGTGGTGAGCAATCTGCTCAACAACGCGGCCAAACACGGCGATCGCGAGTGGCCCATCGTGGTCACCCTGCGTCAAGTGGGCGCGCGGGTGGAGATCGAAGTGGAAAACCACGGCGAGGCCATCGACGCTGCTTCGTTGGAGAGCCTGTTCGAGCCGTTCGTGCAGGGAAAAGGTGCGTCTCGTGAGGGGATTGGCCTTGGATTGTTCATCAGCCGCGAGGTGATGCACGCTCACGGCGGCCAGCTCACGGCGACGTCGACGGCAGACGGCGTGACGAAGTTCGTGGCGACGCTCTGAGTTGGCGGAAATAGGAATCGGTTTCCACCACCGGTCTCCCCGAGCCCAGTCGAGGGGGCACTTGCAGTCTAAGGACCAGCCCCACACCGTTCGCATCGAGCGAAGTCGAGATGCCACTTGCTGCGCGAGGCGGAAGTGCTCCTTCGACTTCGCTCGGGAGGACCGGGTTTAGCTGTACTGAACCGCGGACCAATAGCGGTCGATGATGGTCAGCAGCTCGACGAAGTTCACGAAGTCGAGTGACTTCACGAAGTAGCCCGCGACGTGAAGGCGATGGGCTTCGCGGCGATCCTTCTCCTGGCTCGAGGTGGTGATGATCACCACCGGCGTGGAGGCGAGCGCGGGGTCGGCCCTCAGCTCTCTCAAGAACTCCAACCCGCCCATGCGGGGCAGCTTGAGATCGAGAAGCACCAACCGCCGCGCTGCTGGCATCACCCCCCCCCGAAGCACCGCCAGCGCCTCCACCCCGTCCTTCGCCTCGCACAATTGGTGGGCGATGCCCGCGCGAATGAGCCCCCGCTTCACCGTCATGAGGTCGATTGAATCGTCATCCACGACCAACAGATTGAGCATGTGCTGCTCAGAACTCCCTCCAGGTCGAGGCGCCTGCATGTTCGGGTCTTCGAGCTCGCTTTTGCTCTCGGCTCAGCGAACGGCGCGGCGCGCGGTCTGGAACCCCGACCACACCGAGTCGCGGGTGTCGGTCGCGGTGTTCTTCAGCGCACGAATCACGATCTCGAGCGCGCTCGGTGCAGGCCTTGCGGCGGCGTAGAGGGCCGCACCGACCAGCGCGCCGGCACCGAACAGAATGCCCGCCGAAGCCAGCGGGTAGGACTGCGCCTTCTTCGACACGGAGTCAGCCGCGCCCGTCGCCGCCTTGCGGAACTTGCCGAGTTCCTTTCCCACCACCTTCTGGGCCTGGGCCACCACCACGTTCACGTCTTCCTTGAGCGCTTGCATGTCACCTTCACGCACATCGGAGACAGCGCGCTTGACTGCGGTCTGCACGTTCGCGTTCGCCATTGTCCACTCCTGGGTTGCAGGTTGAATTGTTGAGGTTGAGGCAATGCACTGCTCGTGCCCCGGCGCGAACCCGTGAAGGTCCACGCCAGGGCAGAAGGCCAGCTTCAGCTCCCCGAACGATCGCGTTCGTCGTGCTCGACCTCGAGCTGGTCGACCACGTTGCGAACACCCTTCACCTGCCGGGCCGCACGCACCGCGCTGAACTCATCCCACGGGGAGGCCACCTGGCCGGTCAGTTGAACGACACCGTTCTTGACGGTCGCCTTCACGTTCTTCCATTCCTTGCGGTCTTTGAAGGCCAGCTTCAGGGCGCCGGTGAGGTCTTCGTCTTTCGACTCGACCATTTCCTTCTCGTTCGAAGGCACCACCTCGAGCTCGTTCTTCACTGATGCCACGCCCGAAACGCGGCTGGCCTGGGCTTCGGCGGCGCGCTTGACCTCATCGGTGGGTACGATGCCAAAGAGCGTGACGATGTTGTCTTCGGTGTCGACGCGGATCTCGTTGCTGGGAATCTCAGCGGCGGTGAGCAGGCGCATCTTCACGGCCATGGTGATGCCGCTGTCAGATGAGCCGCTGCGCTCGGCCCTGAGGGGCTCACCATCGCGGCGATCATCCGCCGAACGCGCCTCAGCAGAGCGCACCGGCTTGACGGCAGGGCCATCCGCGCGGGTGAACTCGATGCGGTCGTCCTTGGTGAAACGGTCTGGCGCCTTCACTTCGCTGGTGACACGGCGCACGCCGGGCAGGCGGTCGATCAACGCGACGGCGCGCAGGTGATCACTGACCGTGTGAGCGTCACCGCTCAGGTACACCACGCCTTTGCTGACGTTCTTCACCTTGAGCTTGCTGTCGGCAAACTCTTCCCGGTCGAGCGCCTTCTGCGCGGCCTCCTTGAGGTCCTTGTCGGAGCGCTCGACGAGCTTCTCTTCGGCGATCGGCACCACTTGCAGGAAGCTCTTCACCGAACGGACGCCGTCGATCTTCTTCGCGTTCTTCTCGGCGAGGTTCTTCTGCTCCTGGCTTCGCACCTTGCCGGACAAGGTCACGATGCCGTCGTTGGTGTCGATCTGCACCGACTTGCTGCGCACGTCGGAGGTCCACAAGGCGAGCTTCGCCTTGGCGGTGATCATCGAATCAGAGGGCGGCGCCGCGGCCATCACAGCGGGTGCAGACAACGCCATACCCAACACGAATGCCTTGAGGATGTTGTTCTTCATGTGCCGCTCCTTGTGAGTTTTCCTGAGAGAGGGGTCAGCAGGTTTCGGGCCGTCCGGCCGGGCCAGATTTCGGGAGATTGAGCCCAGCGCCGGTGTGGCGTGATGGTGAACTGGATGAAGAGACGTGACGGGAAAGGGCCCCAGTTCACGGGCCGTGGCATGGTGCGCGCCGCAATGAACCTCGAAGGCGCATGGCACGTGGTGGCGACCAACTTCCCCATGTGGATGAAGGGCGATCGCACCCGGCCCCGTTTCATCTATTCCAACCCGCGCGTGGTCGAGGGGCTGCAACGCTTCGACGACACCGTGGAGTACGTGCAAGGCGGCCGCACGAAGACCATCACGGGCGTCGACACGCAGGAAAGTGAAGGCACCTCGAAGTACGTCTGGCGCGGCAGGGGCTGGCTGCGGTTCTTCGTCAGCCGCTGGCAGGTGATGTACGTCTCCGCGGATGAACAGTGTCTGGCGCTCTCGTTCACGAAGACGTGGGCGACTCCTTCGGGCATCGACCTCATCGCGCGCAGCCCGTCGGTAGACTTTTCGGCGGTGCTCGCGGCGATCGGCTCGCCTGCGCTCATGAAGGTGGCGTGGTGAACCTGCTCGAGCGGCTCGTGGTGGTGCTGGTGCGGTCTGAAGGCCCGCTCAACGTCGGGAGCGTGGCGCGGTTGTGCGGGAACTTCGGGTGCTCGTTGCGCCTGGTCTCGCCGCAGATGGATCGCACGACGCGCGATGCGATCAAGATGGCGCACCCGTCAGAGGCGTTGCTGGAGACGGCGCCCGTGTTCACCACGCTGCGCGCGGCGTTGAGTGACGTGTCGCTGGCGGTGGCCACGTCGTCGAAGATCTACGACGCGGTGGAGACGCCGTGGCTCTCGGTGGCGCGCGCGCGGTTGTTGCTGCCCGCTGCGGGGGAGCGGGTGGCGTTGGTGTTCGGCAATGAACGCACCGGGCTGTCGGTGGATGAAGCGGAGCTGTGCCCGCGGGTGGTACGGCTGCCGACTCCGGGGCCGACGGAGAGCTTGAACTTGAGTCACTCGGTCGCGGTGATGTTGACCTTGTTCAACGCAGCGGCAGAGGGCACGGACGTCACGGCTGATTTCCGCGCGTCGAAGCCATCGCGAGATGCCTTGGTGCAAATGCTCAGCAAGCAGCTCGAGGGCCGCGGCTTTTTCAAAGGGGGTGCGCGCGCGAGGGAAGCGTTCGAGCCCAGATTGCAGGAGCTCGCCGACAAGATGGACTTGAGCGAGCGCGACCTCGTCTTGCTGCAGGACGTGTTGCTCGTGCTGGCGAAATAGAGCTCCCTTGCCCCGCTTCGGAGAGTGTTCAAGTTCGCCCTCGACTTCGCTCAGGCTGAACGGATTTCGGCCGGTACCGTTCGTGCCGAGCGGAGTCGAGGCACTGCTTCACCAGTCTCCTTCGCAAGGAGAGGGAGAAGGGTTAGGTGGTCGGCATGACGACCCTCATCGACGACATCGAAACCAGCCGCGACGGCGCGACGTTGCTCATCAAGTTCGCCCGCCCGGCCAAGAAGAACGCGCTGACCCTCGCGATGTACGAGCGCCTGAACACCGTGCTCGCCGAAGCCGCCGCCGACAAGACCGTGCGCGCCGTGGTGTTCGGCAGCACCAGCGACACCTTCACCGCGGGCAACGACCTCGGTGACTTCATGAAGAACCCGCCCGACGGTGAGAACTCGCCGGTGTTTCGTTTCATCAACGCGCTGGCGGCCTTCGAGAAGCCGTTGCTCGCCGCGGTCGACGGCAAGGGCATCGGGCTCGGCCTGACCATGCTGCTGCACTGCGACTTCGTCTACATCTCCGACCGCGCGTCGCTGGTGGCGCCGTTCGTCAACCTGGGCCTCGTACCGGAAGCCGCTTCGTCGCTGCTGCTGCCCCGCCTCGCAGGTCACGTACGCGCCGCCGAGATTCTGCTGCTCGGCGAGCCCATCGATGCGCAGAAGGCGTACGCGCTGGGCCTGGTGAACGAAGTGATGGCGCCTGAAAAGGTGTTGCCCAAAGCGCTGGAAACCGCTCGCAAGCTCGCCGACAAGGCCCCCACCGCGCTCAAGCTGAGCAAGGCGCTGATGAAGGACGCCGGCGCGGTGACCCAGCGCATGCAGCAAGAGGGCGCGCACTTCGTAGGTCAGCTCGCCTCACCCGAGGTCGCCGAGGCGATCGGCGCATTCTTCGAGAAGCGCAAGCCGGACTTCAGCGCGTTCTGAAATGTCACCGATGTGCCCGGTCGCGCAGGGTTGGGGTGAGGGGCAAGCCGGTCACTCACCTCACGCTTTTCGCAACAACGTGCGGTTCAACACGAACCGCACCAGTGCCCACGCGCCGATCGCCGCGAGCCACGCGACCCATTCATCGACACCTCGATCGCGGAGCAGCCTGCTCACCATCACGTACGTGCCGATCGCGACCGGAATCGTGGCGAAGCTCCACATCGCGCGCCTGAACGTTGCACCCGCAGCCTCGAACTTGAGGCCCGATGCGGTGGCGCTCGTGACCTCTTCGGGCTTCATCAAGCGCCAGCGGCGCACTTCGCCGAGCTCTCGGAACATGCGGCGGGGATCTCCGGCGGCAGCGAGGGTCTTGTTCGCGGCCACCATCAGCTGCTCTTCGAAGAGATCCCGCGGGGAGTGCGTCTTCGATGGCTCGGCCTCTCGCAGGGCCTTGAGCATCTTCTTGAGCTGATCAGACGGCTCGAACTTCACTCCGGCGGTGGAGAGGAAGGTGATGAAGCGGTCGATGCCTTGCTCGGCCTGCGCGAGTTCCCAGTCGACGATGTACGCGGGGAGGTGAACCATGCGGCGCGAGATAGCACGCTCGCCCCTCACCCCACCCCCCGCAGGGGAGACCGTTGAAGTACGCCCTCGACTTCGCTCGCAGGGTTGATCGAAATAAGGAGCGCCCACCGTTCATCCCGAGCGGAGTCGAGGGATTACCTCGCCTTCGGGCGG
>JAYVFP010000199.1:0-3785 GCA_043773025.1 Archangium sp. | reverse complement strand
GGTCGTTCTTGAGCGCGAGCACCTTGCGGTACGTGGCGATCGACTCGTCGAGGTTGCGGCTGGCCTGCAGCGCTTCACCTAAGTTGAAGAGCAGGTCGGCGTCTTCCGGAGCGAACTGCACCGCCTTTCGGTAGTGCGCCACCGCTCCGGGCAGATCGACCGTCGCGCGCGCGAGCTGACCGCGTTCGGCGTGCAGCGAAGAGTCATCGGGCATCTGCAGCAGCGCCCGGTCGAGCAGGGTCTTCGCCTTGTCGATTTCCCCTGCGCCCCGGTACGCGCGCGCGAGCAGCAGCTTGGCGTCGACCGACTCGGCGTCGGCCTTGACCAACTGCTCGAGCACCTTGATGGCTTTCTTCGCTTCACCCAGCGACAGGTGTGCGAGGCCCAGGCGATAGAGCGCCTCGGTGTCGTCGGGGGCGTTCTCCACCGTCGAGGCCTCCACGGCCACGGTGCGGCGAAGGGCTTCAGGATCGGGCTGCTGGGCGAGCGCGAGGCTCAGAGCGATTGCGAGGCTCATCACTCACTCCACGAAGGGGCTGGCGCGGGCATCGAAGGTCTTCTTCGCCAGGGCAGCGCGCGCCTGATCCCAGTCCGCACGCATGGTCTGGGCTTCGGCGCCGGTCTCTTTGGCCTTCTCTTTGATGCTGGCGTAGTCCGCTTCGCAGCTCTTGAGCTGTTCCTCGAACCTCTCGGGCTCGAGCGTCTCGCTGCCTTCGAGCTTCGCCTTGCGCGCCGCGGTGAGGCGGGACACTTCGTAGCGGGCCTGCGCGCAGACGAGGTTCTGCTCGGCGAGCTCCTCTTCGCGCACGTTGACCTTCTGCTTGGCGCGCAGCCACTCGACGCGCTTGTCGGCTTCGACCACCGCGAGCTCGGCGACTTCTTTGCTGTTCTGGTCGGCCGCTGCGCCCACTTCATCGCGCGCTGCCGAGTATCGATCCTTGCCGCGGCGAATCTGATCTCGGGCGCGGCCCACTTCAGCGCGTGCTTCGTCGAGGCGATCGACGGCCAGCGCCAGATCGTTCTCGGCCTCGAGCAGCTCGATCTTCGCCTCGTAGGGGAGCTTCTCCAGCACGTCGATCGGCACGCGGCGCAGACCGCAGCCCGTCGCGAGCAGGACCAGCGCTGGCATAAGAATGAGTTGCTTCATTGGCGTAACGACCCAGATCATGGTTGGACCTTTGCGGAGAACGCAGTCGAGAAGACCGTGCGGCCGCTGGCCGCCTCGATGCCGTTCTCGAAGGTGATGTGGAAGTCGCCGTTGACCACCGCGCCAGGATCCAGCGGGCGGTCGAAAAAAAGCGTGCCGCGCAGGATGCGGGGCAGGGTGTTGCGCGGATCGTTGGCGACGTTGCGAGAGATGCTGCCGCGCTGCGCGCCGTTCTCGTCGAGCGAGGCGAGATCGACGCGCCCTCCGATGGGATCGCCCAGCAACCGGTAGGCGACCTGCAGCGGGTAATCCTCCGAGACGCCCATCATCATCATCGGGTCGACGGTGCCGCCGTCTGCCGTGGTGCCCGCGCCGAGCGGCCGCACGCGCACGAAGAGCAACGAGATGTCGGTGGGGGCCACCAATACGCGCGCCTCGTCGTAGCCGGTGTCCATCACCTGGCCGAGGCTCCCCTCGAGGCGCGACTTCGGCGGCGCCTTGCGTGGGTCGACCTCACACGCGCTGAGCCCCAACGCCACGAGGGCGAGGGTGAGCGTGGTGACCTGGCGGCCGAACCCAATCACTTGCAGCTCTTCCATTCCGGGTCGACGTCGGGCCCTGCGAGCGCTGAATCTTTCACGACCGCTGCCTCTTGTTTGGCCCCGACCACGTCGAGGTAGCGGCACTTGAGGCCCGCGAGGTTGGCGCGCGCCTTGTCGAAGGTCGGGTCGGCTTCCAACGCGCGGCCGTATTCACCACGCGCCGAGGCCGAGTCACCGGTGAGCAGGAAGCTGTAGCCCAGGGCCGAGTGCGCCGAGGCGCGGGTGTCTTCAATCTCGATGGCCCGGTTCAGGTTCAGGATCGCGTTGTTCACCTGACCTGCGCCCAGGTAGGCGAGCCCGAGCGCTTCGAACTCAGCCGCGTTCTGGGTGAGCTCTGCCTTCTTCTGGAGTTCCTCGACGTTGACGGCGCGTTCAGCCGGCGGGCCCTTGAGCGGGGAAGAGGCCTCGTCGACCTTCTTGCGGCAACCGACCGCGGCCGCGCTGAAGACCTCGAGCGACTCTGCGCGGCTGATGCAGGTCTGGAAGGTGTTCTCGGCGTTGGCCTTGAGCGGGTCGACCTGCGCCTTGACCGCCGCGCGAAACTGTTCGATTTCTGCGGGCTTCAACCCTGCCGGGGCCGGGGTGGCCTCGACCGAGTCGGCGATGTTCTGCAGGCCGTTGCCGATGCGCCAGAGCGATGCGACCGCCCACTCGGCGCTGCCCATCGAGGCTGCCTGCTGAAAGACGCCCTGCATCTGCTGCAGCGCCGCGACCTTCTCTTCGATCTTGTCGCCGGGGATCGCCTTGAACTGGCGATAGAGCATGTCGCCCACGTACCAGAGGCCCTTCGCCGCATCGTCACCCACGCCGTTGGGCGAGTTGGTGATGGTGGTCATCATGGCGATCATCGGGTCGAGCCTCTCGTTGGGGTTGCCCGCGGCCACTTCAGCCACGATGGACGCAGCGGTCGCGTTGGTCTTGTCGACCTTGAGCGCCTGCTCGGCCGTCACGCGGCCCTTCGCCGGCGACTTCATCTTCATGTACGTCTGCGCGAGCAGCACCAGCACTTCGCCCTTTCGCGCACCCGCCTGCTCGATGGTGGTCTCCAGCACCTTCACCGCGCCCGGGAAGTCACCCATCGCCGTGCGCAACCGTGCAGAGGCGAGCATCGAATCGAGACCGGTGGAGTCGCCCGCGAACTGGCGGCCCATCTGCTCGAAGTAGGCAGCGGCATCCTGGAAACGCCCCGCTTCGGCAGCGTGGCGGCCCAGGGTCAGCATCACGTCTGAGATGTACTGAGACTTCGTGTACTCCTTGATCAGTCGGTCGCCGATCTCCCGCTCCCGGCGCAGGTCACGCTTCTCACGCGCGGCCGCAAACGCCCCGTAGAGGGCCTTCTCGCCGATCTCCTGGCCCTTGTTCTCGTCGGCCACCTGCAGCAGGCCGGTGATGACGTCGCCGGTCGCCTCGGATGACTTGAGCGCGAGCTCACCCAACGCCTCGCTCTTGGATTGCGTGAGGATCTTCTGCACGTCGCCCTTGAACGCGGGCGGCAGGTTGGAGGCGAGGAACGCCTTGCCATACTCGTCGATCGCCTTGAAGTCGTTCAACTGGCGCAACGAGTCGAAGGCCAGGTTGCCGGCCACCGGTGCGTCTTTGTTTTCGGAGTGGTTCAGGGCGAACTCTTTGAAGAGCTCGGCTGACTTCTTGTAGTCGCCGTCTTCGTAATAGGCGCGGGCGATGTTGAACTTCACCTCGAGCGCGTGCTCGCTCTTCGGGTAGCGGCCCAGGTACTGCGCGCCGAGCAGCTTCAAGGCCTGGCGGGCATCGGCCACTTCGAACGCGTTGAGCCGCTCCACTTCACCGGGCTTGAGCGACGAGTAGTGCGCCAGCAACGCGCCGTAGAGCGCCTCGTCGTGCGTCTTCATCTCGCCACCGATGGTCTTGGTGCCCGCGGTGTTGGTGACCGAAGCGACCGCCGCGGCCTTCGAGTCCTTCGCGGCAGGCGCCTTCGCGTCTTTGGTGACGTCGAGCTTGTTGGGGTCGGCCTTCTCGCCTTCCTTGCTCTCTTTGGTCACCCGGGTGGAGTCGAGGTA
>JAYVFP010000198.1:0-35832 GCA_043773025.1 Archangium sp. | reverse complement strand
CAGTCGAGGGGGCACTTGCCGCTCGAAGCCGAGGTAATCCCTCGACTCCGCTCGGGATGAACGGTGAGCGCTCCTTATTTCGATCAACCCTGCGAGCGCAGTTGAGATGCCACCTTCCGCGCGAGCAAAGGCAATCCCTCGACTTCGCTCGGGAGGACCCGCCGGTCACGCCTCGTGGTCAGGCTCGACGAAACACCAGCGGATCTCCGGAGCGCGGTTGTGCACTGCCTGCTCGAAGCTGTTGATCGAGTCGACCACTTCCTTCGTGGTCAGCCCCGACTTGATGCGCACCTTCATCGCCACCAGCACCTCGCCGGGGCCCTGCTGCACGGTGATCAACCGCAGCACCTCTTCGATGTTCGGGTGATCCGGCACGGTCGACTTCACCGCTTCGCTGATGTGCTCGTCAGCCGCCTCGCCGATGAGCAACGACTTGACCTCGGTGGCCAGGAACACGGCCACGGCGATCAACACCACGCCTATCAACATCGAGCCGATCGAGTCGAACACCCCGTTGCCGGTGATCCACGCCAGCAGCAGCGAGACGATCGCGATGGTCAGGCCCAGCACGGCGGCCGAGTTTTCACCGAAGAGAATGATGAGGTCTGAGTCTTTGGTGCGCTTCAGATACTGAATGAGCGAGAGCGAGCCGCGCCGCTTCTTCATCTCTTGCAGGTTGCCCCACGTCGCCCAGCCCTCGAGCATCATGGAGAACACCAGGATGCCCAGAGCCATCGGCACGTGGTCGACCGGCTCGGGCGTGAAGAGCTTGTGCACCCCCTCATAGATGCTGAACACGCCTCCGCCCGAAAACAGCAGCAGGGCCACCACGAAGCTCCAAAAATAGAGGTCGCGGCCGTAGCCCAGCGGGTGCGTCTGATCGGGCGCCTTCGCCGATTGTCGTACGCCCAGCAGCAGCAACAGCTGATTGCTGCAGTCGGCCGCTGAGTGAAGGGTCTCTGCCAACATCGCGCCCGAACCGGTGAAGACCGCGGCAACGCCCTTGGCGAGCGCGATGCACAGGTTGACGGCGAGCGACTGAAAGATCTGTTTGGTATTTCCGGCCACTTGAGCGGCGCACCTTAGCGGGCGCCCGCCGAATGTCAGCGGTCCTTCGGCGCCCTCGCCGTCGAGCGCCCCTCGCCCGAACCATTCAGACTGTTCAGATACGAGAGGGCGATCTTCAGCTGGTAGTCGGGCAACTTGTCGCTTTGCTCCCACGGCTTGAGGTTGTCGGGCAGCGAGATCTTCAGCGCTGAGAAGTCGGGCCCCTCACTCTCACCCTTGAAGTGCCGCTTGAGGTCCTTTTCACGCAGCTGGTCGGCCTTGGTGAGCTGACCGCCTTCGGCCTCCGGCACCACGAAGTCGGGAAGAATGCCCTTTTCCTGGATGCTCTTGCCCGAGGGCGTGAAGTACCGCGCGATGGTGAGCTTGAGGCCCGAGCCGTCTTCCATCTCGATGACCGTCTGCACGCTGCCCTTGCCGAACGTGGGCGTGCCCATCACCACCGCGCGCCGGTGATCCTGCAGGGCGCCTGCGACGATCTCCGAGGCCGACGCGCTGCCGGCGTTGACCAGCACCACCACGGGGTACCCCTTCTCGGTGTCGCGATCCTTGGCTCGTTCTTCCGTCACCTGCGTCGCCGAACGGCCGCGCGTCGAGACGATGGACAACCCGCCGTTGAGAAAACGATCGCTCACCGCGACGGCTTGATCGAGCAGCCCGCCGGGGTTGTTGCGCAGGTCGAGAACGAGGCCGCGCAGCTCCTTGCCGCCGTTGAGGCCGCGCAGGCGCTCGAGTTCCTTGAAGAGCGAGGCGTCGGTGCGCTCCTGAAAGTTCTTCACCTTGACGTGCGCGATGCCCCCGACGAGCGCGCCTTCGACCGACGCGATGCGAATGTGATCTCGAACGATCGCGAACTCACGCGGCGCGGTGAACCCCTCGCGCATGATGCTCAGCAGCACCTTCTTGCCCGCGGGGCCCCGCATCTTCTGAATCGCGCGGGCCAGTTCCATGTTGCGGGTGGGCTCGTCGTCGATCTTCATCACCTGATCACCCGAGCGGATGCCGGCTCGTTGCGCGGGCGTGTCGTCGATGGGCGCGACCACCACGATGTTGTCGTTCTTCTTGGCGATCTCGATGCCCAGGCCGCCGAACTCGCCCGAGGTGTCGATCTTCATTTCCTTGAAGACGTCGGGCGGCATGAACTGCGTGTGCGGGTCGAGCGTCTCGAGCATGCCCTTGATGGCGCCGTGCATGAGCTGCTGCTCGTCGACCGCCTCGACGTAATTATTCTGCACGTACGAGAGCACGCGCGCGAACAGCTCGAGCTGGCGGTACGTCGCCTCAGCGCGGTTGGCGGGTTGTGGTGGAGGGGCGCCCGCCAGAGCGACCGAGCCGATGACGACGACGAGGACGGAGGTCACACCAGCCAGGCGCATGATTCTTCATCCTAAGAGGCACCCGCCCCTCTGCGCACGGCACTCGCGTCGCCCCATGTCTGCCGGTGTAGGCAAACCCCCAGTCTTCAGGACTTGGGAGGCAGGGACGGGGGGAGGCAGCGGTCGGGAATCACCAGCGGAGGGGGTACGGGGCAGTTGGTACAGGGGCCCCGGAGCGGAATGTTCAAGGTCCGCCCGACCCGCAGCGCCGTCGAAGTGAGCCCGTTGACCTTCAAGATAAGCTTCACGCCGCTGTTGTAGCGAGTGGCGAGCCCCCCCAGCGTGTCGCCCTTCTTCACCCGGTAGATGACCACGTTCTGTTCCGGCTGCTTGGCGAGCAGCGGGAGAATGCGGCGGCCGAGCTCCTGGCTGCGCGCCGAAAAGAAGCGCACGTGGAAATGATCGCGATGCCTTCGTGCGTGTTTGACCAGGGAAGCAGCCCCGTTGTGGAACAGCTTGTCGAGCCACACCTTGTCTTCGCCCTGATCCAGCGCGAAGGCATGGAGCCGCGCCTGGATGCGCTTGTCGACCAGCACGAACTCGATGTCTGCGTTGCTCACCAGCGCCTTGAGCAGCGCCCAGTTGAGCTTCAGATCCATCGCCAGCTCGCGCTTCTTCGAGAGGTGGCCCGGGTCTTCGTTGCGCGGGTAGTAGAAACCCAGGTCCACGTCGCGGCCTGCCTGGTGACTCTGGTGCGGGCGCAGGTAGCCACCAAGCTTGCGGCCGATGTGGTTGATGCGCAGCGGCGCGGCGTCGGTGAACTGCTCTCGCACGGAGGTCGCGGCGGCGATCAGAAAGTCGATGGTCTCCTGCGTTCCGTACGCGTTGTTCGCGTCGACCACCTGCCACGCGTCGCCCGGGGGCAACGAGACGCCGTTGACCAGCCGCCCCGCTTCGGTCACGCCCACGCTGATGGTGCCCAGCGAATCAGGCGCTTCGACCCACCGTTGGGTCAGCTCTTCGTCGGTGAGCTCTGAGGTGTAGAGAATGCCCGCGTCGGCCAGCACTTCGGCGATGGTCGCCTCGACTTCGGCTTCACCTTCATCATCGGCGTCGTCATCATCGTCGGTCTCTTCGACAGCCGGCGCCTCGGTGAGCACGGGCCCCGCGTCCGCCACGAGCTCAACGCCGGCGTCGGCCCATGCAGGCGCGGCGAGCAGCAGCGAGAGGAACAGCGCACGAGCCATGAGGGTCTGCCTTTTGGCGTCAAACGGCGTGAGGCGTCAAGCAGCCTCAACCAGCCCACGGCTCACCGCGAATTTTTTGACCCGATCCACGAAGGCCCGCGGGTGTTCCATCTGCGGCATGTGCCCGAACCCTTTCACTTCATGGATCTCTGCGTGTGCCGGCAGGTGTGCGCGAAAGAAGTCGAGGCCCTCGTAGGGCAGCAGCTTCTCGCTCTGCCCCCAGATCAGCAGCGTGGGCATCGACAGCGCACTGAGCTGCGCGCCTTGCACCTGAAAGCTCTGGAGCAGTTGTCGAAAACGCTCTTCGGTGATCTGCGCGCCCGCAGGAGAGACGAGCCCGAGCGCACACAACGAGTCGGGTTGTTCGAAGGCCATGTTGAGCGCCATGCCTCCGCCCAATGAATTGCCGAGCAGGAACACGGGCTGCCCGATGACGCGCCGTCGAAACTCGAGCAGCAGGTCGACCTGCTCTCGCACCGGCATCGGCCCCGCGTGAGGGAGCGGCGAGAAGCCATTGCCGGGAAGATCGACCGCGAAGACCGAGCTGAAGCTCTTCGCCAGAGGGGAAAGCGTGCGGAAGAACGCGTTGGCAGAGCTGCCCAGGCCATGCACCAGCATCAACGGAGGCCCGCGCCTGGAACCCTCTGCACGGTAGAAGTGCACGTCGGTGCCGCGCAGCCGAATGACTTCACTCGAGACCCCGCTGGCGATGAGGGTGCGGCGAATGACCCGATTGGCGAGCGACAACCATTGCATGCGGCGATCCTTCTACTCTTCCGGCTTGAGCCAGGGCAGCGGGTCGACCGCCTGCCCGCTCTTTCGAATCTCGAGATACAGATAGCTGCCTTTGAGGCTGCCGGTATCGCCCACCTGGCCGATGGCCTCGCCTTCTTCCACTTCACTGCCCACGTCGACCTGGCTGTTGGAAAGGTGCGAATACAACGAGTGAAAGTTCGCGCCGTGGTCGACGATCACCAGGTTGCCGTAGCCCTTGAGCCAACCTGAAAAGACGACCGTGCCGGTGCCGATGGTGCGCACCTCGGCGCCTTCGGCCGCGCGGATGTCGATGCCCTTCTGCACGGTGACGGTGTTGAAGCGCGGGTTGACCACCTTGCCGAAGCCCACCTCGACGATGCCGTTCGTCGGGTACGGGAGCAGGCCCTTCCGTGCGCGGAACGACGAGTTGCCCACGGTGCTCTGCAGGTCGGTCACCATTCCGGCGAGCTCTTTTTCGGTCTGCTCCAACTCAGCGATGAGACGGCTCATGCGGTTCTGTTCGGCGCTCACGCTGGCGAGCAAATCTGTGAAGCGCGAGAGCCGCACCTGACTGACGGCCTGCTCTGCCCGCAGCGCGCGCAGATATCTTCGTCCCGTGGCTTCAAGTCGCTCGAGGCGGCGCGCCTGGCGTCGTTGCCACGCAGCAAACACCACGAGTTCTTCGAGCTCACGCACGTCGCTCGAGACGAGCGTCTGGTACGCGCGCTGCCGCTTGATCAACGTGGCGAAGTCACCGGCTGAGAGCAGCACGCCCAGCGAGTCTTGCTTCTGCAAGCGGTAGAGCGTCACCAACCGGGGCGCGATGCGGCGTTGTTGCTCGAGGAGCTCAGCCTGCACCACCAAGGCTTCCTTGCGCGCTTCACTGACCTGCCTGGTCACGCGCGCGACGTTGCGTTCGAGGGCCACCGAACGTTGCGACGATTCGCGCGCGAGCCGCTCCAGCGTGTCGAGCAGGGTGAGCAGATCCTTCTTCTCTCCCCCGATGGCGTCGAACGCGGCCTTTTCGGCAGCCAGCCGCGCCTCGAGCTGCTGGTGCTCTTCTTCCACGTCGCTGCCGGCGTGCAGCAGCAAGGCGAGCAGCAGAGCGGTCATACGCGCAGAAACCTCCGCACCGCGATGAAGCTGCCGCAGAGGCCCAGCGCAACGCCCAGGCCCAGCTGCTCCAACGCGAGCCGGCCCCAGGCCACCACGAAGCGGCCATCGAGCATGAGGAAGCCGACGAGGTCACCGCCTTCACGTTCGACCCAGCGCACCAGTGCGTAGACCGCGGCCAGCGCGAAGAGGCCAGAGAGCACGCCCTGCATCGCCCCTTCGATGAGAAAGGGCATGCGCACGAAACCATCGGTGCCGCCGACGAGCTTCTGAATTTCGATCTCTTCCCGCCGCGCGAAGATCGCCAGCTGCAGCGTGGCGGAGACGACGATGACGGTGGTGAGGAAGACGAGCACGAAGGCGACCAGCCCGGCCAGGCGCATCGCGCGTGAAATCACACCCAGCCGCTCGAGCGCTTCTTCGCCGTAGTCGACTCCGGTGACGAAGGGCAACGCGCGCGTCTTCTCGGCCAGCAGCTTGAGCGCGGCGGGTTCGCGGGAGTTCGGGGGCAGCTTGAGCTCGAGGCTCCAGGGCAGCGGGTTTTCCCCGAGCTCGGTCAGGGCCTTGCCCTGTTCTCCCAGCTGCGCGGCGAGCCGGCCCAACGCGGTGGCGGGCGAGACGCGGGCGAGCGTGCCGCCGGTGCGGTTGGTCAGCGCCTTTTCGAGCTCATCCACCCGTTCCGGGGGCGCGTCGGTGGCGAGATACACGGTGAACTCGACCTCGCCTCCCAGTGACGCAAGCAGTGCGTCGAGCTGCGACGACGCGATACGGGCCATGCCGAAGCCGACGAGCGAGAGACCGAGGGCGGCCACCGCAATGACGTGGACGAACGGCGAGCGGACCATGCTGCCGATGGCGGTGCGGACGAAGTAGGCAACCCGGGCGCTGATGCTCACGTCGAGAAGCAGTCTGTCCTACTTCAGTCTCCCTCGCCCTGCGAAGGAGACTGATGAAAGAAGTGCCTCGACTCCGCTCGGCACGAACGGAACCGGCCGAAATCCGTTCAGCCCGTGAGGGTTGGCGGAAATAGAGGGATTGACTCCAAACACCGGTCTCCCCGAGCGCAGTCGAGGGGGCACTTGCCGTGCGAATCAGAGGTGATCCCTCGACTGCGCTCGGGAGGACCGGTGCTACTGGTCGTGCGCCATCAGCCGCGCCGCCTTCTCACCGCGCGAATCCGCCACCAGCGTGCCGCGTTCCAGCCGCAAGGTGCGCTTCTCGTACCGGGCGATGAGCGACGCGTCGTGAGTCGCGACGATCACCGTGGTGCCACGCGCGTTCACATCACACAGCAGATCCATGATCTCCACGGTGAGCGCGGGGTCGAGATTGCCGGTCGGCTCGTCGGCCAGCAGCATCGCGGGGTCGTTCACCAGCGCCCGCGCCAGTGACACGCGCTGCTGCTCACCACCCGAGAGCTTGAGCGGAGAGACGTCAGCCTTGTGCTCCAACCCCACGCGCCGGAGCATCTTCACCGAACGCTCGCGCACCTCTTCTCGGGCGACACCCAGCACATCGAGCGTGAAGCCCACGTTCTCCGCCACCGTGCGCGTGGGCAGCAGCTTGAAGTCTTGAAAGACCACCCCGATGTTCCGGCGCAGGTAGGGGATCGACGCCTCACGCACGCGCGCGATGTTGCGCCCGCCGATGAGGATCTGCCCCTTGCTCGGCCGCTCGGCGAGGAACATCAACTTGAGCAGCGTCGACTTACCCGCGCCAGAAGGCCCGGTGAGGAACACGAACTCGGCTTTGCCGATGTCGAGGTTCAAGTCCGTCAGCACCGGGGGGTCTCCCGGGTAGGCCTTGGTGACGTGGAACATCTGGATCACGGCTGAGAGGATCCCACGTCTTCAACTCGGCGCGTAGCGGACAATCTGACCTTCGAGCGCGGTGACCCGGCCGAGGTCTTCCAGCACCTCAACGTTGGCCAGCACTTCAGAGAGCATGAGCACCAGCCTGCCCGGATCGCGCCTTGGGAAAAGCGTCGGCAGCAGCTCGAAGACGCTCGCGGGTGACTGGGCCAGCCGCGCCATCAGCTTTTCCTGCCGCACGCCGTAGAACGCGAAGAGCCCGTCGAGCAGCTCCCGATGCCCGCGGAAGGCAGGCCCGTGACCCGGCAGCACCGCGTCGAGCTCGAGGTCTCTGACCCACTTCGCGCCTTCGAGATAACGAGCGAGCGCGCGGAACTTGGTCGCACCTTCACCTTGCGAGAGATCGAGCAGCGGGTTCGGAGAGACCCGCGCGAGCACGTGATCGTCAGCGAAGAAGACCCGCTGCTGCTCAGCGTAGAGACACACCAGCCCCGGCGTGTGGCCCGGCAGGTGTTTCACCACCACCTCGAAGTGCTTGAACTGCAGCACCTCACCCTCGTTCAGCGCGCCGAGCCGCGAACGCTCCACGTAGCGAATCTGGTTCGACTGCAGATCCGCCGCGGCCTGCATCAAGTCGAGCGTCTCGGCCGGTACGCCCAGCCGCACGAAATACCCGCGGTGCTTCTCGAGCAACGCCGCGAAACGAGCGTCACCTGCGATCTTCTCAACGTCAGCGTCGTGAATGAAGACCCGCGCCCCGCTCTCTTCAGAGAGCATCTGCGCGTTGCCGAAGTGATCGAGGTGACCGTGGCTCACCACGATGCGCGAGAGCTTGCGCAGGTCGAGCCCTCGCTCTGCCGCCTGCCCTCGCAGCGCCGTGATGCCATCCGGCGTTCCGATGCCGGTGTCGAACAGGGTGTACCGCCCGTCAGCGTCTTCGATGACGTAGACGTTTGCGGGGCCGCCGGCCTCGACGAACGGAACTGGAATTTCCAGCCGGTGAATGCCCAGCGCGGTGAGCGCGCCGTCGTCGAGGTCTACGGTCGTGCCGTGCAATTACTTCGCGGCCTTGATGGCCGCCTGCATCTCGGGGAGCGCCTTGAAGAGGTCAGCCACCAGGCCGTAGTCGGCGATCTGGAAGATGGGCGCATCGCCATCCTTGTTGATCGCCACGATGGTCTTGCTGCTCTTCATGCCCGCCACGTGCTGGATCGCGCCCGAGATGCCTGCCGCGATGTACAGCGCCGGAGCGACGACCTTGCCGGTCTGACCGACCTGGAGATCGTTGGGCTGCCAGCCCGCATCGCACACCGCGCGCGACGCACCGATGGCCGCGCCGAGCTCATCGGCGAGACCTTCGATGGGCTTGAAGTCACCCTTGGTGCCACGGCCCCCAGACACGACGATCTTCGCCTCGGTGAGCGCCGGGCGCGCGCTCTTCACTTCCTTGAAGCCCACGAACGTCGAGAACTGCTTGTCTTGCGCGGGGGCTTCGAACACCTTCACTTCGCCCGCACCGCTCTTCTCGGCGAGCGCGAACTCAGTCGCACGCACGGTGAAGCACTTCACCGGGCCCGCGAGCTTCACGGTGGCGATGACGGCCCCGGCCCACATCGGGCGGGTGAGCGAGACGTCGGCGCCCGAGCCCTCGACCGAAAGAATCTCGGAGGCCATCACGGCCTTGAGCTTCGCGGCGACGCGCGGGAGCACGTCACGGCCGATGGCAGTGGCTGCACCACCGACCCATTCAGCGCTGATGGCCTGAGCAGCAGCAGCGATGGCCGGCGCCCAGTTCTCGACGATGGCGTGCTCGAACTGCGCGCCCGAGGCGGCGTGCACGACCTTGACCCCGTAGTCCTTGACCTGGTTCGCGAGCGCGGTGGCGTCTCTGGCGAGCGCGATGGCGTGCACTTCACCACCGGTGGCCTTGGCGAGCTGCTGACCTGCGGTGATGGCGTTGAGGGTCGCCTTGCGGAGCGAACCGTCGGTGTTGGCTTCGACGACGATGAGAACGTTGCCCATGATGGTGTGTCCTTTATTCCTTTGAGTTCTTAGAACGCCTTGGCTTCGTTCTTCAGCTTCTCGACGAGCGCCGCCACGTCGGGCACCTTGATGCCGGCCTTGCGCGCAGGGGGCGGGATCATCTTGGTGATGGTGAGCCTGGGGGTCATGTCGATGCCCAGGCCCGCGGGGGTGAGCTCTTCGATGGGCTTGCTCTTGGCCTTCATGATGCCGGGCAGCGACGCGTAGCGCGGCTGGTTCAAGCGCAGCTCGGTGGTGGCCACGCAAGGCAGCGGGCTGTCGATGGTCTGCAGGCCGCCGTCGACTTCACGCACCACGGTGATGCGCTTGCCGTCGGCCGAGAGCTTGATGGCCGGAGTCTTGGTCTTCTCCGCGTCGGACTCGAGCGACTCTTCTTTCGAGGCGAAGGTGGCCTGTGACCAGCCGAGCCATTCCGCGAGGTACTGGCCGACCTGGTTCTGATCGTCGTCGATGGCCTGCTTGCCGAGGATGCAGAGATCGGGCTTCTCTTTTTCAGCGACCTTCTGCAGGCACGCGGCGACGCCGAGCTGATCGAGCGGGCCGGTGTGGTTGACCCAGATGGCCTTGGTGGCGCCCATCGCCAGCGCGTGGCGGAGCTGCTCGTGCACGTCCTTCGTGCCCACCGAGACGACCACCACTTCACCGCCGTGCTTCGCGGTCAGGCGCAGCGCCTCTTCGACGCCGATCTCGTCGAACGGGTTGATCTTGTACTTGAGCCCCTCACCCACGATGCCGGTGCCGGCGGGGTTCACCTTGATCTTCGACTCAGAGTCTTCAACCCGCTTGGCGGTGACGAGGATCTTCAAAGGCATCTGGGGGCTCCCTTACGGATCAGTGGCGCGAATTGACGCGCCGCATTGTGTGCGGGTGATTTATGAATCAACAGCGGGGGGCGCAACGAGAAAATCCGGTTCAGAGGCCCTTGAGCAGCTCGCGGGCGATCACGATGCGCTGCACCTGGCTGGTGCCCTCGTAGATCTGCACCAGCTTGGCGTCGCGCATCAGCTTCTCCACCGGGTACTCGCGGGAGTAGCCGTAGCCACCGAAGATCTGCACGGCGTCAGTAGCGGCCTTCATGCCCATGTCGGCGGCGAAGCGTTTGGCGTAGCTGGAGACCAGCGTGTTGCGCTGCCCGTCGTCGAGCAGCCACGCGCTCTTGTAGGTGAGCAGGCGGGCCGCTTCGATGTCGGCGGCCATGTCGGCGATCATGAACTGGATCGCCTGGAAGTCGGCGATGGGCTTGCCGAACTGGGTGCGCTGCTTGGCGTAGTCGAGGGCGTGCTCCAGAGCGGCGCGCGCGATGCCGATGGCGAACATGGCGGTGAGCGGCCGGCTGTTGTCGAGCGTGGCCATGGCGATCATGAAGCCTTCGCCCTCTTCGCCGATGCGGTTGTGCACCGGCACCTTCACGTCTTCGAACGTGAGCGTCACCGTGTTCGAGGCGCGCTGGCCCATCTTGTTCTCGTGCTTGCCGATGGTGAGGCCCTGCGGGCGGCCTTCGACGGCGAGGCACATGATGCCCTTGTGCCGCTTGGTGGGGTCGGTGGTGCAGAAGAGCGTGAACTGGTCTGCGTACTCGCCGTTGGTGATCCACTGCTTCTGGCCGTTGACCACGTAGAAGTCGCCTTCACGGCGCGCGGTGCAGCGCATGCCGGCCACGTCGCTGCCAGCGCCGGGTTCGGTGAGCGCGAAAGACACCAGCCGAAAGCCGGTGGTGAAGGGGCGGAGCAGGCGCTCCTTCTGCTCTTTGTTCGCGCCGATGATGAGCGGCAGCAACGCGAGGTCGTTGGCGATCATCGAGGTGGCCATGCCGGCGCAGCCCCACGAGATCTCTTCGGCGACGATCGCCTGCGCGACGTGAGGCAGCTCCATGCCGCCGAACTCAGCGGGGATGGTCATGTTCATCAGGCCGAGCTCGTAGCCCTGCTTGATGATGTCTTTGGGGAAGGTGCTGGTCTCGTCGTGGTGAGCGGCCTTGGGGCGCATCACCTCGCGGGCGAATTTACGAGCCGTTTCCTGCAGCGCCTTCTCGTCGTCGGAGAGACCGAAGTTCATGCCGGCGTGCATAGCAACTTCGTTTCGGCGGGTCAGAGTTGTCATACAAGTCGACCTACTCATGGCCATGTCTCCCCGTGCCTCGCGTCTCGCGCTCCTCCCGCTCCTCGCCCTCTGCTCCTGCCAGTGCGGGGGACAGGAGGGGCCGGTGCTGGTGAAGGGCACAGGCCTCGCGGTGACCGCCGCCGACCTGAAGGAGCGGCTGGTGCTCGAAAACGAACTCACCCGAGGCGCGGTGCGCGACCCCGCGAAGAAGCGCGAGTTCCTCGCACGAGTGATCGACGAGGAGTTGCTCATGACCGAGGCGCGCCGGCAGAAGCTCGACCAGTCCGTCGAGTTCAAAGCCACGACTCGCGCGGTGTTGTTGCAGCAACTCCGAGCGTCCCGCGCCCGCGCCCGCAACGCCGGTGGCCCCGTGGATGCTGCGCAACAGGAAGCCGAGGAGCGGGCCTTTGTCCAGTCGTTGCGGGAGCAGGCGAAGCTCGAACTCAATGAGGGCGCCATCAACGCCTTCGTTCCCTGAGCCGCTCCACTGAGCCCCCTGTGTGCTGTTGTGCGGGCCTTCACAGCGGGCCCCATGCTCCTTGACTCTCCCAGAAGCCGTGAAAAGACTCCCGGCTCTCTCAGTAGCGCTCACGGCCGAATCTCGGGGTCTCCCATGTCATCGTTCTGTCGCTGGTCCCTCGCTGCGGTCCTGACGTTCTTCGTTGCTGCGTGTTCGCCCCCGACGCCCCCGCCGCCAGACATCACGCTGACCGCGACCCCTGACTCCATCCCCGGCGACGGGGTGAGCACTTCGGTGATCGACGTCTCGCGACCTGGCGCGGTCGACGTCACCCTGCGCATCGCTCGCGGCACCTTCAAGGAGACCGGTAAGAACAGCGTCGTGATCACCGGCGGCACCGGCTCAGCCACGCTGGTGTCCTGCGACTCGTCGCTCGGCTCGGTTTGCTCCGGAAGCCTCGCGGTGAGGGCGTCCAGCGATGACGACGCGGTGGGCGAGGTGAAGGTCTTGATCGGACAGCGGGAGATCTGCAACGACGCCAACGACAACGACAACAACGGCCAGACCGACTGCGCCGACTCGTTCTGTCTTGCCAAGACCTGTTCCAGAGGCGACGCCGGCGTACGCGTCTGCGACACCAGCGGCCAGTGCGTCTGCGCAAGCGGCACGGTGGAAGACTGCACCAACGGCGTCGACGACAACTGTGACGGGAAGATCGATTGCGCCGACACCACCTGCGACCAGAAGGCGTGCAACGTCGCCATCGGCGTGGGCGGCCGCTGCAGCATGAACACCTGCTCCTGCACCCCGGGCGCAGAGATCTGCTCGGACAACCTCGACAACGACTGCGACGGCAAGATCGACTGCGCCGACCTCGACTGCCGCGCGACGACCTCCATGCTGGGCAAGGTGTGCAACGCGACCACCGGTCTGACCTGCAGCCAACCCGACACCCAGGGCGCCTCGAGCTGCTCCGTGTGCCCCGGTGGCACGGGGCCCGAGGCGGCAAGCTTGTGCGCCGACGGCCTCGACAACGACTGCGACGGCACGCCTGACTGCTTCGACACCGACTGCGCGAACAGGAGCTGCCGGTCGACCCTCAGCGATGCCGGCGTAGGCCACGGGTGGGCGTGCGACCTCGCCAGCGCGGCCAACGACAAGTGCGCTTGCACCGGAAACGGCGGCCTCGCGCAGGTGTCGGAGACGACGTGCGATGACGGCTTCGACAACGACTGCGACGGCAAGGCCGATTGCGCCGATTCCGACTGTCTGACGGGCGGCGGCCAGACGTGCGGCACCTTCGGGAAAAAGTGCCTCTCGCTCAACACCTGCGGCTGCGGCGCGACACAGGAAAACTGCCGCACCTCGCAGGACGACGACTGTGATGGTCTGATCAACTGCGAAGAGGTCAGCTGCCGCCCGTCGGGCATCGGCTTCGGGCAGGTCTGTGACGATTCGGGCAACACCTGTTCCCAGGTCCTCAGCAACCAGTCGACCTGCACCACCTGCACCGGCAACGGCGGCGTGGTTGAGGTGAGCGAAGGCTCGACCGGCGGCGCCTCGATTACCTGTGGCGACGGCAAGGACAACGACTGCGACAGCTCGCAGGCCAACCCCTCGATCGACTGCCAGGACTCGAACTGCCTCGGCAGGGCGTGCAGCGCCAGCGGTGGCGTCTGCAACTCTCTCAAGCAGTGCGGTTGCCCAGGTGGCCTCTCGAACGAGCAGGCCCTGTGCAACGACGGCCTCGACAATGACTGCGATGGCCGCATCGACTGTCTCGACTCCGACTGCCAGCCCATCGGCACGGGGCCGGGCAGCGCCTGTGGTGCGGGTAACGGCCGCACCTGCACCGCTGCGGGGCTGTGCAGCTGCAGCGGTAACGGGGGAATGGCACAAGCCACCGAGTCCATCTGCGGCGACGGCCGCGACAACGACTGCGACGGCCGCGCCGACTGCACTGACAGCAAGTGCCAGCCGGTCGGAAACCAGTCGGGCAAGATCTGCGACCTCAGCGGCAACACCTGCTCGAACCTGACCGACGCCGGCGTCTCTGGTTGCAACGTGTGCTCTGGGAACGGCGGCCAGGTCCAGACGAGCGAGTTCTCGTGCGGCGATGGCTTCGACAACGACTGCGACGGCCGTATCGACTGCCAGGACCCGAAGTGCGACGCGCTCGCGTGCAGCTCCTCGGGAAGGCGCTGCAGCAGCAACAGCCGCACCTGCGTCTGCACGGGCCCCGAGGCGCTGGCCGAGACGACCTGCGGCGACGGCCTCGACAACGACTGCGACGGCCTGGCCGACTGCACCGATCCGAACTGCCAGCCGGTGAGCGGCCAGCAAGCGCGTTCCTGCTCGAATACGGGCAAGTTCTGCACGGCCACCAGCGCCTGCGCCTGCACCGGCAACGGGGGCCCGGTGGAAGCCACTGAAGGCGCGACCACCGGCCAGGCGACCTGCGGCGATGGCTTCGACAACGACTGCGACGGTGTAATCGACTGCCTCGACCCGAACTGCAAGGCGACCACGGTCGGAAGCTTCGGCCAGGACTGCAGCCGCGGCGCCGTGTTCGGCGCGAAGTGTGACTTCAGCGGCGTCTGCCTCTGCCCTGGAGGGCAAGGCACCGAGGCCACCTGCAACGACGGCACCGACAACGACTGCGACGGCGTGATCGACTGCGGCGACTCGAACTGCAGCAGCCAGTTGTGCACCACCAATGGCAACGGGCGCCGATGCACCGGCTCGCCGGCCTCTTGCGCGTGCCCCAGCGGGCTGTCGAGCGAGGTCCCGAGCGGGGCGAACCCGAACTCCTGCGGTAACGGCACGGACGACGACTGCGACGGCCTCTCGGACTGCCTCGATCCCGATTGCCAGGGCTCTCCTGGACAGTTGTGCCTGCCGAGCAGCCCGAGCTACCGCTGCCTCCTCCGCGGCACGGCCTATGTGTGCGCAGACCAGTCTGCCCTCTTCAGCGTGACCGTGACGTCGACGCCCATCGTCACCCCGCCGTCGCAGTCGCCGAACATCATCCCGGCCGACGGCACCAGCCAGACCACCATTCGCGCGCAGCTTCGGGACAGCGTCGGAGCGCTGGTGACGACCCCGTCGACGATGGTGTTCTCCATTTCCAGCGGCCTGGGCACCCTTTCCCAGACGTCGGTCAACAGCAGCACCGGAACCTTCACCACGGTGTACACGGCGCCCCTCACACAGGGCACCGCGACGGTGACGGCGACCTACAACGCGGTGAGCGGCTCGACCACGTTGGCGCTGCCTCGACTGGGGCAGATCAAGTTCCTCACCCAGCAACACTCGGTGATGGGCGTGCGCTCGTCGAGCTTCCGCGAAACGAACCTCCTCACCTTCCAACTGCTCGACACCAACTCGCAGACCTACCCGCCGGGCCTGGTGGTGACCTTCACCCATCAACCGTTCGGCGGCTCGTACCTGGGGAGCGTCGCGAACTGCACCGGCACCAACCCCGTCACCTGTACGTCAACCGGGGTGACCGACAACACAGGCTTCGTCTCGGTGCTGCTGCACTCGGGCACGACGGCCAGCGTGGTCTCGGTCAATGCCACCGCCACCGCGGGCGGCGCCACCGCGAACGCGACGGCTTCCAACATCGCCATCGTGGGGGCCAAGGCCACCGCCCTGCGAATCTCGCTCGACTGCACGCCCAAGAACATTCCGGCGCTGACGAACACCAACTGCACCAACTCGTTCTACCCGGCGAACATCACCTGCCGGGTGGCCTTCGCCGACCGCTTCAACAACGTGCTGGGGGTCTCCACGCTGGCGACGTTCAACTCGGAGGCCGGTGCCGCCGGTACGCCCACCACCACCCCCGAGTACTCGCCGGGCAATGCGAACCTGGGCACGGCGACGGGCTTCGTAAGCGTGGCTGGCTACTCGCTGCCCGTAGACGTCGCTCCGGTCACGGGCGAGGCCAGAGCCACCTTCGCCACCAGTTGTGGCACGCGGGTGCACAACCCGCGGGACGGCCTGATCACCGTCATCGTGTCCTCCAACGGCGAAGAGGGGTTCGTCGACGCCAACAGCAACGGCCTCTACGACTCGGGGGAGGCGTTCCTCGACCAGGGCGAGCCGTACGTCGACGCGAATGACAACGGCCTCCATGACCCCAGCGAGCAGTTCGTCGACACCAACACGAACAATGCGTACGACGGGCCGAACGGCGTCTGGGACGCCAACACCGTCATCTGGACCGAGACCCGCGTCCTGTACTCGGGCTACTCGACGGTTTACTCGGACGCGACCGCCTCCCTTTCGCGCTTCTACGACGACCCTGGCACTGGCACTGTGCCGCCCCTGCCGGGGTCGGCGACGCCGCTCGTGGTACCGGCCATGGGCTCCACCACGGTGGGCGCGCGTTTCATGGACGAGAACCTCAACTACCCCGCCCAGGCCACCACCTATGCGTGCACCGTCCAGTCTCCCTTGACAGGGGTGACCGCCACGTTCGCGCCCCCGCCCTCTCAGTTCGACACCCTGGGGATGTCCTTCACGCAGCAGTTCTGCGATGCGAGCGCGACCCCGGTCTGTGGCAACCAGTGCCAGAGCACCCTCACCCCGCGCATCTGCTACCTGCGCAGCAGCGTGAGCGGGTACAGCTACGGCAACGGCGGCACGGTCTCAGTGAGGTCGAGCACCAACTTCAGCACCGGGCCGATGATGGCACCGCAGCCGCTCACCCTGCAGTGCAATGCGACCCTCAACGGCGTGACCCAACCCATCTTCGTGGGCGGCACCTGCTACTGAGGTCGACCCGCTTCGAGTCAACGTGAAGGCGCCGCCGTGTCCGCGCAGGACGCGGCGGCTTTTTCATACCTCCCTTGCGAGCACGCGCTAAGCGCACGCCATGGCCCGCCCCAGGCGCTCCGCCGTCGACCGTTCTTCCCCCCAAGCGTCGCTTGCGTACGCCCGCACGGTGCTCGATCAGGAAGCGAGCGCCATCAGCTCGCTGGGCCAGCGCATCGGCCACGACTTCCTGCTCGCGCTCGACGCCCTCGAGCGCACGAAGGGCCGCGTGGTGTGCACCGGCATCGGCAAACCGGGCTTCATCGCACAGAAGCTCTCGGCGACCCTCTCATCGACGGGCATTCCTTCGTTCTACCTGCACCCGGCTGAAGCCGCGCACGGTGACCTCGGCCGCGTCGCGAAGGGTGACGTGGTGGTGGCGCTGAGCAACTCGGGCACCACCGAAGAGGTCTTGCGGCTGCTCATTCCGCTCAAACGACTCGGGGTCAGCGTCATCGCGCTGACCGCCGACGTGAACTCGGCGCTCGGCCGCGGCGCGGATCTGGTGGTGAGCCTGGGTGACATCGACGAGGCCTGCCCCATGGGCCTCGTGCCCACTGCGTCTTCTGCCGCGCTGCACGCCATCTGCGACGCGCTGGCGATGACGCTGGCCTGGCGCCGCGAGTTCACCGAATCGCAGTACGCGCTCTACCACCCGGGCGGGAAGCTCGGCCGCAGCGTGATGAAGGTGCGCGAGGTGATGCGCACCGGTGACTCGAACCCGCTCATTCGCGACAACGCGAAGTTGAAGCAGGTGATCGTAGTGATGACCCAGACGCGCGGCCGGCCCGGTGCGGCCAACGTCGTCGACGCGAAGGGCCGCCTGGTGGGCATCTTCACCGACGGAGATCTGCGCCGCCTCGCCGAACGCGACGAGCTCGATCTCAACCGGCCCATTTCCCAAGTGATGATTCGCAGGCCCCGCTGCATCGGGCCCGAAGAGCTGGTCTTCGCCGCGGCGGCGGTGATGCGCGAGACCAAGATTGATCAGCTCCCCGTGGTGGACGCTGAAGGCCGCGCGGTGGGGCTGCTCGACGTGCAAGACGTGCTCGCCGCCCGGCTGAGCTGATCGTCACGGGTCTGACGGCGCCCGGTCATCGCAGACCCGGCGGCTGCCAGAGAACCTCCTGAAATCAACGCCTGCGCTTCGGGCATGGCGGTTGCTCAGGTCGGATCAACTTATGTCGTCGCCCGTCGCAGACCGCCTCGCGCAGGAAGCGCAGAACATTCTCGAAAAGCGGATCGCAGAGAACCAGCTGAACCTGCCTCCGCCTCCCACCGTGGTGATGAAGGCGATGGCGCTCCTGCGCGATCCCGGCTTCACCGCCAAAGACGCGGCCTCCCTCATCGAGCGCGACGCGGTGGTGGCGGCCCGGGTGCTGCGGGCGGCCAACTCGGTTCAGCACGGCGGCATGGAGCGCGCGCGCAGCCTGCCCCAGGCCCTCACCCGGCTGGGCATCGATCGCCTGCGCAGCGTGCTGGTGGAGACCAGCGCACACCGGCTCTTCGACTCGCGCGATCAACGCATCGTCGATGCCACCAAGGGCCTGTGGGAACACTCGCTGGGCGTGGCCATTCTGGCGCGCGACGTGGCCGCGCTGTGCGGGGTGGAAGAGACCGAAGCCGCGTACCTGGCCGGGCTGCTCCATGACATCGGCAAGCCCGTGGTCGCGTGGCTGCTGCTCGAGGCAGAGAAGAGCGTGGTGGGAACGCGCACCAACGTGTGGATCGAACCTGAGGTCTGGGTCGAGGTGATCAACCGCGTGCACCGCCCTGTCGGCGTCTTGCTCGCGGCGCGCTGGGCGTTGCCTGACTCGGTCACGGGCGCCATCCAGGACTGCAACGAGTACAACGGCGCTGAGCGGCTCTCGGTGCCCAACTGCGTACGCTTCGCCAACGCGCTCACCAAGCGCGAGGGTTTGTACGTGGGCAAGTTCGATACGTCTGACATCGACGCGCTGGTGATGATCGGCCGCTCATTGCTGGGCATCGACGATCAGGTCCTCTCGCGGCTGGCGAGCGGCCTGGGCGATCGCGTGCGCATGCTGATGGCCTGAGACCACCGTTCGCATCGACTTCGCTCGCAAGGTTGATTGAAATAGCGAACGGACACCGCTCATCCTGAGAGGAGTCGAGGGATTGCCTCTCGTTCGCACTGCAAGTGCCCCCTCGACTGGGCTCGGGGAGACCGGTGATGGAACCCGATTCCCATTTCCGCCAACCCTCTCGCGATGACCGGTTGGTTGTTCCTTCGGGTGAAGTCGCCGGTGAAACCGGTCCTCGGGCTTCTTAGCTCCGCAGCGTCAGGCAGCGCGTGCAGGCCGGCCTGAGACCTGGGCGAGCAGCTCCTGGGTCCGGGCGATCTCCGGCTTCGAGCTCTCCACGATGACCCGCAGGCGCTCCTCCGTCAGGTTGAGCCGCTCGAACGCTTCCGGCTCGATTCCGCCCGCGGCGTTCGACTCGCCAAAACCCGCCTGGTGAGCAGCCTCATCGGCCACCTGCACCACGGTCGACAGGTAGCGCAACGTCGCGGTCGGTGCGTCGGCCGGTGCGTGATGCCAACGCGCGGCGCCGCCGATGTCCTTGGGCAAATTCCACTTCTGGCACAGCGCCTCGCCGAACTCCGCGTGCGTCGCGCCGAAGAGGTGCTGCTCGAGCTCGAGGTCGAGCACGCTGCCCGGCTTCACGCTGAGCGCGGGGTTCGCGTCGAGCCAGTTGGCCACGACGATCTTCCCCAGGTCGTGGAGCAGCCCCGCGGTGAACGCGAGATCCGGATACGTGAAGCCCACCTCACGGCCGACTCGATCAGCCAACACAGCCACCGCGATGGAGTGATCCCAATAGCTCGCCGCAGGCGAGTCGTACCCCGTGAGCACCTCTGGCACCGCCTTGGCGAAGGAAGCCGTCGCCGCGACCTCGAACACCCGCCGCATGCCCATGCGGGTGATCGCCTCTTTCACCGAGGTGATCTCTCTCGACCCGCGGTAGTAGCTCGAGTTCGCACAGCGCAGCAGGTTGGCGGTCAGGCCCACGTCAGGGCGCACCACGCGCTCGAAGTCGACCCCGGTGGCCTTGGGGTCGTTCACCAGGCCGAACACCTGCGCGACCGAGGTGGGCACGGTGCCGATGGTTTCGATGCGACCGACGATTTCTGAAGCGATGGACATTGAAGTTTCAGCTCCTGTGCACTGACGACAACTGGCTCTCGGTGAGCCAAACGCCCCCGGAAGGGGTGCGAGGTGGCGCTGCGAGCAGCGCCCGGGTCAACCGTTCGAACGCGCGGCTGGCGGGGCTGGTCGGGGCCAGCTCGACCAGGGGTTTTCTGGCCATCGCGGCCCGCCGCACGTTTTGATCATCGGGAATGTTCGAGGCAAACCGCAGTCGCAGACAATGGCCGGCCGCCTGCTGCAGCCGGGCGAACACCACCTGCGCCGAACGTTCGGTGCGCACGCAGTTCACCACCACGTCGACCTCACGCACTGGCGTCTTCGCGGCGAGGGCATGCACCAGCACCACCGCATCAGCCAGGGAAGTCGGCTCGTCGGTGACGACCACCAACGCGTTCTGACCGGCCGAGGCGAAGAACAACACGTCGTCACCCACGCCCGCGCCGACGTCGACCACCACCACGTCGAAGCGAGTCGCCACCTCGGCCCAGACCGACGTGAGCACCCGGCGCGCATGATCTTCCAGGTGCGCCAACCTGCGTTCACCCGGGGCGCCCGCGAGCAGCCACAGCTGACTGCTCACCTGGTGCAGCACGGTATCGAGCTCGGCGCCGTCGAGCAGATCGCCCACGTGCCGGGCTGGTTTGACGCCCAGCAAGACGTCGACGTTCGACAGCCCGCCATCGGCATCGAACACCAGCACGCGTTGACCCGCCCGGGCGCACAACGTCGCCACGTTCACGGCGAGGTGTGACTTACCCACCCCGCCCTTCCCACTCGTCACGCTGAACACTCGCACCGGCATCGCGGGGCAAGGGTTTGCAAACGCTGCGCCCTCGGTTCAGCCGCCGGTGCCGGTCAGCCGAAGGCTCGGAAGTGCTGCGTCTGCGTCGTGCGAGAAGGTCACCTGGGTCGCCTGCGCACCCACGCCTACCGGGGCAAACGTGACCGTCGCGGTCACCGAAGCACCAGGGCCCAACGCGCGCGAGACGTCACGAACGAACCACGAGCCGTTGCCGCTGGAGCCCAACGAGACCCCCAGCACCGTCATCGGGTCGATGCCGACGTTGGTGGCCCGCACCACCAGCTCTTTGCGAAGCCCCACCCGCACGGCGCCGACGTCGTAGTCGAGATCGAGCGCAGGCGAACGTTCGTCACCTTCGACCGAGACGTGCAGCACGCCGCGGTTGGTGTTGCGCACCAACTGAGGCTGACACGCGCTGCCCAGCGCGATGGTCACCAGAAAAGCCAGCCAGCGTGCGATCAAAGTTTTCCTTCGAGCCGGGGAGCCGCCGAAGGAACGCTGTCCTTGAGCCGTTGCCACACCGCCCTTGCGCCTTCGCCGTCACCCTTCGACTTGAGCGCATCGCCCAGCTCGATCACCGCGTCGGGGTTCTGCGTGGCGACGCGCCACACGTTGTCGGCCATCGGCTGCCGGTTCAGCTTGATCATCGTCCACGCCATGCCGGCGCGCAGCCGCGCGTTCTCAGGCTGGTAGGGCATCACCTGCTTGTACGCATTGAGCGCGTCCTGAAACCGCCCGCGCGCGAGGTGCTCTTCGGCGTCAGAGACGAGCTTTCCGAAGTTCTGCTCCATCTCGGGCGTGCGCGGCGCGTTCTGAAAGGCCTCCATCATCTCTTTGCTCAGCACCGGAGGCTGCACGTTCGGCGTCGCGGGCGCGAGCGCGGCCACCTGCTCAGGCGTGATGGCGAGCTTCGACAGACCACCGGCGGCGAGGGCGGCGTTGGTGCGCTCCAGCAGGCGTTTGGCCGTGGGCGCACGGGGCGAGGTGGGAACGTCTGCGAGGAAACGTTCGAAGTCGGCCTTCGCGCGGTTCAACGCCGCCACGTCATCGCCGAACGAGTCGAGGGTCAGCGCAGCGCGGGCGTAACGCGCATCTGCGTTGGCTTCGAAGGTGTCGAGCGCGCGCGTGTACGTGAAGAGCGCCGCACCCGCGTCGTGCAAGAGAAACTGCGTGTGGCCCAGCAGCACTTCCACCTCGGCGACCGGTGCGAGCGCCGCCTTCAAGCAGGCCACGGCACCGGGTGCGTTCTTCGCCGCGGCCAGCACCTTCGCCTTCTCATGCAGGGCCACCACCGTCACGTCGGCCGTGGGCGTGCAACCAATGTCCGCCGCATTGGGGAGCGGCCTTCCGCCAGCAACCTTCTTCTGCGCGAGGTAGAGCATGCGCGCGTCTTGAGCGCCGTCCACCGCCTGCTTGAAGAAGGTCTGCGCGTCGCGATAGCGGCCCTGGCCGAAGTAGAGGCGGCCCAGCGATGCGGCGATCTCGAAGGGCTTGTCTTTTTCCTTGAGGCCCGCGGTGGCATCGAGCTTCTTGACCAGCTCATCTGCGGAGGGCGGTCGATTCGGCGGCGGCGCAGCCTGAGCCAGCACGAGCAGGACGAGGGCAATCACGGGCTGTCACCTACCACCCCGTCGGAGGCGCGGCTATCGACCCGGCAGCTGATCGAGCAGCTCGCGGGCACTGCGCCCGAGCCGGGGATGACGTGCCCCAGGGGCCAACACCCAGAGCGGCCAGAGCACGAAGCGGCGCTCGTGCATCGAGGGGTGCGGCACCACGAGCTGCGGCGTGTCGATCACCTGAGCTCCGAAGAGCACGAGATCCAGATCGATGAGGCGCGGCGCCCAGCGGGTGGTGAGCACCCGGCCCATGTCTCGCTCGATGCGCTTGAGCTTTTGGAACAACGCCACTGCCGGGAGCCTCGTCTCGAGCTCGTCGACGCTGTTCAGATAGTTCGGCTGCGGCGTGGCATCGCCGGGCGGAAGCAGCGCCACCGTCTCAATCACCGGCCCTGCGCGGTGAGGCCCGAGGAGCGCGAGCCGCCTGCGCGCCTCTGTGAGGTTGAGCAGCCGGTCTCCGAGGTTGCTGCCGAGGGCGACGTAGCAGCGCACCAACGTTCAGCCCCGGGTGACGTGATTACGAAGCACGCCCACGCCTTCGAGCTCGACCTCGACCACGTCGCCTTCCTGCAGCGGCCCCACGCCCGACGGCGTTCCCGTGCTCACCAGGTCGCCCGGCAGCAGCGTCATCACGTGCGAGATGAACGCCACGAGCTCGGCCGACTTGTGCACCATGTCGGAGGTGCGCCCGTCTTGTTTCGTCACCCCGTTCACCCGGCACTGCACGCGTAAATCATCAGGCGAAAGGCCCGTCACCATCACGGGCCCGCAGCAGGCGAACGTGTCGTAGCCCTTGCCGCGCGTGTGCTGCACCTCGCGCTTCTGGATGTCGCGGGCGGTGACGTCGTTGAAGCAGGTCAACGCGAAGATGGCAGCGCGCGCTTCTTCGACGCTGGCGCCCTTGAGCTTCCTGCCGATGACCAGCGCGAGCTCGGCCTCGTAGTGCACTTCGTTGCTCGCGGGCGGGAGCACGATGTTCCCGCCGTGCCCGTTCAGCGCGGTGGAGGGCTTGGTGAAGATGAGCGGCTCGACCGGCACGCTCTTGCCCATCTCTTCGGCGTGCTTGCGGTAGTTCTGGCCGATCGCCACCACCTTCGAGGCGGGCGAGACCGGCAACCAGCGCGGCTCGGTCGAGAGCTCGGCGCCCTTGACGGTGCCCGGGTCCCATGGCGCGCCGCTCAGCTCGAAGTAACGCCCCTCGACGAGCTCGACGAAGACCGCGCCCCTGCCCTGCACTTCGACGCGCGCGAACTGAGCCTGTCCTGAGCGGAGTCGAGGGGCCATCACTTCGCTCCCAGCACGTGCGTCATGTCGTAGAGCCCGGCGGGTCGGCCGATGATCCACTTCGCAGCGCGCAGCGCCCCGCGGCCGAACTGTTCGCGGCTGGTCGCCCGGTGCGTCAGCTCGAGGCGCTCACCATCACCGAAGAAGAAGACGGTGTGTTCGCCCACCACGTCTCCACCCCGCAGCGTCTGTACGCCAATCTCCCTGCGCGGGCGCTCGCCGATCTGCCCCACCCGAGAGGTGCGGATGTCGTCGTGGTCGCGGCCGAGCGCGTTGGCGAGCTCATCTGCGAGGCGCATCGCGGTGCCCGACGGCGCGTCCTTCTTCATGCGGTGGTGCGTCTCCACCACCTCGACGTCGAAGTCTTCACCCAGTCGCTTCGCCAGGGTGGCTGCCAGCTCGATCATCAGGTTCACGCCGACCGACATGTTGGGCGACATCACCAGGGGAATCTTCTTCGCGGCCACGGCCATCTCCGCTTTCGCCTGCGGGGAGAAGCCGGTGCTGCCCACCACCAACGCCACGCCTGCTTCAGCGCAGAGGTGCGCGTGCTCGACCGAAACTTCCGGCGTGGTGAAGTCGATCACCACGTGCGCGCCCTGGAGTGCGTGCTTCAGCGAGTCGACCGTCGAGACCTCCAACGGCGCGAGGTGCGCGGCGAGCCCCACGTCGAGCCCGATGGAAGCGCTGCCCGGCTTGTCGGTGCCACCGTGGAGCACGAAGCCCTGGGTGTCGCGCACCAGCCTGACCAGCAGCGCGCCCATTCTTCCCGACACGCCCGTGATGACGGTGCGAATCGGCTCGCTCATGACGCCTTCCGGGAAAGCAGGCCGAGCTTGTTCAGCTCCTCCTCGAGCTTCGCCGCGTTGCCTTGCGTCATGGGGGTCAGCGGAGAGCGGATCTCTGGGCCGAACATGCCCATCTGGTGCAGCGCCCACTTCACGGGGATGGGGTTGCTCTCGATGAACAGCATGCGGTGCAGCGGCTGCAACTCGAGCTGGTGCTTGCGCGCTCCCACGATGTCGCCTGCCAGCGCGGCCGCGCAAAGCTCAGCCATCTTGCGAGGCGCGACGTTCGAGGAGACGGACACCACGCCCTTGCCTCCGCTGAAGATGAACGGCGCGACCACGAAGTCGTCACCCGACAGCAGCGTGATGCGATCGCCGACCTGCTCGAACACGTCGAGGGTGCGCAGGATGTTGCCGGTGGCTTCCTTGAGCGCGACGACTTCCTTCACCTCGAGCAGCCGCTTGACCGTCTCGGGGAGCATGTCGACGCCGGTGCGGCCGGGCACATTGTAGGCCATCAGCGGAAAGCCGGGGTGCGCCTTGCCGACCTGCCGGTAGTGCTCCACCAGGCCCGCCTGCGTGGGCTTGTTGTAATAGGGCGTCACCACCAGCGCGCCGTCAGCCCCGAGCTCGCGCGCGACCGCGACCCCTTCGATGGTCTCGAGCGTCGAGTTGCTGCCCGCACCCGCGAACACCTTCGCGCGGCCCTTGTTCACTTCGAGGCACAGCGCAATCGCCCGGCGCCGCTCGGCCGCGGTCATGGTGACCGACTCGCCGGTGGTGCCCATGGGGATCAGCACCGAGGTGCCGTTGGTGATCTGGTATTCGATCAGCGCCGTGTACGCGGCCTCATCGAGCTTGCCGTCGCGAAACGGGGTGGCCAGCGCGGTCATCGAGCCTTGCAGCGTCATGGGGTCTCTCCTCTCCAGAGTTCTTCGATCGCCTCGCGCTTTCGCACGACACGGTACTCCTTGCCATCCACCAGCACCTCCGCCGGGCGGCAGCGGGAGTTGTACGTGCTTGCCATCGACATGCCGTACGCCCCGGCGGTCTTCACGGCGAGCAGGTCGCCCTGCTCTAGCGGGGCCATCGAGCGGGCGTGGCCCAGCACATCGGTCGACTCACACACCGGGCCGACGATCTCCATCGTGGTCTTCGGGCCACGCCGTGGCTTGACCGCCACGATGTCGTGGTGCGCCTCGTACAGCGCCGGCCGAAGGAGATCGTTCATGCCCGCATCGACGATCAAGAACCGCTTGGCCGGCGTCTTCTTGCGGAAGAGCACGCGGGTCAGCAGCACGCCCGCGTTGGCCACCATCACCCGGCCAGGCTCGAGCACCAGCGTGCCCTCGAAGTTCTTCGCCGAGCCGAGCACCGCCTTGGCGTAGTCCTCCAGCCCGGGCGGGTTCTCCTTCGAGTACTTGACGCCCAGGCCGCCGCCCACGTCGAGGTGGGTGAGCGCAAAGCCCTGCGACTTGAGCTCGGCGTAGAGGCCACTGACGCGGGTGATCGCCTCTTTCATCGGCCGCGCGTCGGTGAGCTGGCTGCCGATGTGGCAATCGACCCCGCGCGCCTCGAGGCCCTTCATGCGGCGGCTCTGTTTATACAGCGCGACCGCCTCTTCGAAGGGCACTCCGAACTTGGAGGTCTTGAGGCCGGTGGCGATGTAGCGGTGCGTCTTCGCGTCGACGTCGGGGTTGACCCGCAGCGCGAACGGAGCGCGGCCCCCCAGCCGCCGGCCGACCCGATCGAGCAGCGCGAGCTCTTCGGCGCTCTCCACGTTGAACATGAGGATGCCGGCCTGAAGCGCCGCCACCATCTCGTCTTCACGCTTGCCGACGCCCGAGAAGACGACCTTCTTCGCGTCGCCGCCGACCGCGAGCACGCGCGCGAGCTCACCGTGGCTGACGATGTCGAAGCCTGAACCCGCGTCGGCGAACAGCTTGAGCACGGCCAGGGTGGAGTTCGCCTTGACCGAGTAGCAGACGACGGTGGGCACGGCCTCGAAGGCCGCCTGCACCACGCTCAAGTGACGGCGCAGCGTGGCCGAGGAATAGACGTAGGTCGGCGTGCCCACTTCGTCAGCGATGCGGGAGAGCGGCACTTCTTCGGCCCAGAGCGAGCCGCGTCGTTCGTGAAAATGATTCACTTCTTCACCTCACAGCAACCCGCGTCGGGTGGGTCGACCAGAGCGGGGGTCGAGAGCGGTGGCTCATCGAGCGGAGGGCGCGGGGGCGCCTTGATGCCACAGCCAGCCAGGAGGAAGAGAAGCCAGAACCCCCGGGCCATGCTCAGAACTTGATGCCGACGACGGCCCTGAGCGCCTGCGGGTTTTCGAGGTTGACCGGAAGCACGCCGTTGTTGCCTCCGTCTCGCAGCGTGCCGCCCTTCTTGAAGCCCTCGAGGGGGAACAAGATGCCGTATTGGAGCTGACCGTAGAACCCGTCTTCGGTCTCGTAGCGAGCGCCGCCGTTGATCTCGACGCCGAGGCTCGCGTTGCTGTTCGCGTAGAGCGCACCGGGCGCCGACTCGGGGAAGATGGCGCGCGAGTAGATGGCCGAGGCGAACGCTTCGAAGCCCTGCGTGATGCGGTACTTCGCGCGGGGCTTGAAATAGAGGCTGTCGGTCACGCCGCCGAGGATCTCGCGGTAGAGGATCATGTCGACGCGGTAGTCGCGGTTGAACCGGAAATTATTGATCTCGTTGTCGGTGCAGCCGTTGTCGCAGCGGTACTGCGGGCCTTCGGTGTCACCCAGCTCAGTTGCGCCGTTGAGCCCTGAGCCCTTGCGGCGCGGGGCGTTGCCGAAACCCGCCGCCTTGTCACCGGAGGCAAAGCCGACCTCTCCGCCAATCTCGAGGTCACCGTTGAGCAGCTTGTACTCACCCTGGATGACGCCGCCGAACTGGTACACGCCCAGCGCCTGGTTCGTGTCGGTGGAGTTCGCGTTGAGCGAACGGTTCTGAATGCCGCCCAGCACGGCCGCGAACTCGGCCTCGATGCGCCACTCCTTGCGCTCCACCTTGGCCCAGAGGTCAGGCATGAAGATGTCGGCCTTGCGCAGCACGACCGCGGGGTAGGCCACGCTGCTGCCCGAGGTGCCTTCGGTGTTGACCTGCGGCATCGACAGGTTGTCGACGTTGTCGTTGCGCTGAGTGCGGTAGGTGAAGTGCAGGCCGTAGTTGAAGACGGTGCCGTTGGCGTCGAGCTTGGCGCGGCGCTCCTGCTCGGTGTCACGGCGCTGCGCGGCGATGATGTAGCTGTGCGCGTCGTCGGAGTTCGAGAGATCGAACGGCTGCCCCCCCTCGAGCGAGCGGCGGGAAGACAGGCCCTCGATGTTGAAGTCCATCATCGGCGTCACGTAGAAACCGGGCAGCGGCTCGGCGGTGAAGCTGACGCGATCGACCGTGTCACCCCAGTCGTTGTCGATGGCGTTGCCGTCGTTGTGCAGCATGCCCAGGCCCCAGTGGCTGCCCATGCGGCCGAACCGCAAGATGCCGACGGGCGTCGAGACCTCGCCCCACACGCGCTTGACGGCGATGGAGTCCTGCACGCTGTTGATGCCGCTGCGCTGCGTGGTCTGGCTGGCCGAAAAGATGGAGAACTCGTTGCGGTCGGCCCAGTAGCCGTTGTCGCCATTGCGCGAGTACGCGTAGTCGGGCGTGCTGCCCCAGATGAGGTTGTCGAGCGCGTCGACCTGCGCGCGCACGCGCACTTCTTCGGACACGTTGATGGTCGGCTCGAAGCGGAAGCGCATGTTCACGCCCGCCTGGGTGCGCTCGTTGAGGCTCGAGGAGGAGCGCGGGAACAGGGCGTGGTTGGCCTGGTCGAGGTCGCGGTTCATGTCGAACTTGTAGAAGAGCTCGGGGCGCACGCGCAGGTAGCCGTCGAAGGTGACGAGCTCGAGCTTGCGCTTCTCGTCGACCCAGTCTTCCTGCCAACCCTGCGCGACGGATTGGGTGGCGAGCTGAGCGCGCATCTCTTCGCGCAGCTCCTTCACCTCGCGGCGAGCGGCGTCGAGCTTGGCCTCGAACTCCTTGCGGAGGTCGGAGTCGCCGTTGGAGGCGGGAACGAGGGTGCCGGCATCGGCCTGAGCGAGAACGAGAGTGGAAGACAGCGCGAGGGCCGCCAGCAGGACGCGTTGCATGTGCAGCGTTCTCCGAAGGGAAATGAGACGCGCGGGATGTAGCCCAGCAGCGCAGGAGAGGGCAGGAATTTCAGGGGATTTGGACGGGGGCATCTACGGCGGCCCGTCGGCCCGATTTCAGGGAGCGCGCACAAAATGACTCCGCCTGGCGTTGGTGGCGCCAAGCGGAGACCTCACCAGGTTCTGGTGTTCAGTTGGCCGAGCAGTCGCCGATCACACGGCAGCTGAACGACCCCAGAGTGAGACTGCCGCACGACATGGTCAACGTGGTGTTCGAGGTCGCGGTGCAATTGCCCCCGGGGTTACCCGCGTACGATCCTGAGTAGGGCGCCAAGATTCGGCTGAAGCCGCTGGGGCATGAGCCACCCGTCGCAGTCTTGGTTTCTGTCGGGGGAGGGCCGAAGCCACACTCCTTGGTCGCCGCGGCAGTCTGATACGCCCCGGCGAGGTAGCAGGTGGTCGTGGCCTGGGCATTCACATCTCGGCAGTCCGTCCCCTGACAGCTCGTGGCGGCCCGCGTACCGGTGGTGGGCGTGCCGTTGCCGCATTGGGGGACCGTGGAGCCGACGCAGTACCCGTCGTTGTCGGCATCAGCGCGCACCTGAATTTCGAAGTACCCCAGCTGATCCGAATCGTTGCAGTCATCAGAACCGAAGCCGGTGCAGTTGTTCGGAAAAACCCTGCCGGCCGGAGGGTTCGTGCCGTTGCACGTCGGCATCTGTGGACCGACGCAGAAGAAGTCACCGTCTGCATCGCTGCGAGTCATGCCGAGGATCCACGCGTTGGCGTTGGCGTCATTGCAGTCCGACGTGGACGTGCAGCTTGCAGCCTCGAGCCGGCCTGCGGGTGGCGCGGTGCCGATGCACGAAGGCGTTTGCGGGCCTGCGCAGTGACGGTCGCCGTCCGCATCAGCGAACGTCGCGGCCATTTGGTAGACGCTGGCCAGCGCGTCGTTGCAGTCGGCGGTGTTGAGCGCTGCGCCCGGTGAGACGAAGCCGCTGGGGCAGCTGCCCCAGGAGGCGCGAGCGGTGTCGGGACACTGTTGGCTGGTTGCGGTGCCAGGACTGGCGCGGTCGTTGTCGGCATCGACCAGGCAAGTCACCGTCACGCCTTCGTCGGTGCTGCCGTCACAGTCGTTGTCGATGCCGTCGCAGGTCTCGGCGGTGGGAGTTCCCGAGGTTGCGTTGCAGGAGGCGCCGCCGCTGATGCAGGCGATTGCGCCGGTGCGCAGGCAAGCGCCGACGCCCGCCGAACAGGTGCCGCCGAGGGTCTGGCAACTCGAGCCGCAAACGGCCTGGCCCGAGGGGCACTGGCAGGTGCCAGCTGCGCAGGATTGACCCGTGGCGGCGCACAGGCCGGTCGAGGCCTCATCGATCTGACCGTCGCAGTCGTCGTCGAGGTTGTTGCAGAGTTCCGTGCTGGGTGAGCCCGCGACCGCGGCGCACGAGAGCGAACCGCCGCTGCACATCGTGGCGGCCGTGCGAGCGCAGGCGCCCACGCCCACCGTGCAGCCGCCGTCGAGTTCAATGACGCCGCCATCGGCCAGCACCAGCACGCCGCCATCCGGAGCAGTCGTCGCGTAGAGTTCATCGGTCACGCCATCGCAGTCGTCGTCGATGGCGTTGCACACCTCGGGAGAGGCGGCCACCGTGCAACTCGACAACGTCGCACCACCATCACGTGCCTCGCAGGTCTGGGCGCCCCGGCCCGCGCAGCAGGCCTGCGTCATGCCGACGTTCGAGCAACCACAGCTCTCATTGGCCATGCCGTCGCAGTCTTCATCGATGTCCGCGGGGTCACAGACTTCGAAGGCCGCGGGACTCACCGCGGCGCGGGTGTCATTGCAATCGCTGTCATTGGTCACGAAGCCGGCGACGGGTGTGCAGCTCAGCTGCGTCTCCGCTCCAGATGCATTCGAGCCGAAGCCGTCACCATCGCGGTCGACGAAGAAGGTGATCAGGGTGCCTTCGTCGACGGTGCCGTCGCAGTCGTCATCGATGGCATTGCAGGTCTCGGTGGTGGCGATGCTCTCGCCGGCGCAGGCGGTCTCGAAGATGCCGGCGACACAGTTCTGAACCCCAGGCCGGCAAGCGCCGACCGCGCTGGGACCACACGGCCGGCTCTGGCCTTCGGTGCATCTGTCATCGGGGTCGACGCCGGCGAGGCCCATGCGACAAACACCGTCGTCGCAGAAGGCGCCCGCGCCACATTCGGGGTCGGTCGAACACGTCGGTGTGACGGGGATCGGGGAACAGGAAACGAAGAGAGCAAGGACGAGCAGTCGGTTGGCCACGGAAGGCCTCCAGTGAGGGGAGGCCTTGCCGTTGAGCAGCCGCTGTGCCGGATCTCAGTCACGCAAAATCAAATGGTTGCTCATTTGAGAGGCGGGGAGAACGGGACGATCGTCCGCCCGTTGAGCCTTGTCTGACGGCGCAGGCCTGGCGCGCTCGAGGGCGTTCTTGCCGGTGGCCTGACCTTCACTCGACAACGCCGCGTGCAGGCCGTGCCCCGCCTGCTCGCTCCCGAACTCCGCAGCGAATTCGACCGCGCCGTGAACACCGACCTTCGTCAGGGAGCTGGCCTCCAAAAGGGCGCCATGCAACGCATGATTGACGCCTGTCGCAGCCGCGACGCTCGCTGCGGCCGCGGCGGTCTCGATGACCGCACGTCGGTGCGCCTCCTCCCCCGCACCGGCCTTCATCGTTCCCGCGGACTCGCTCGCTTTCGCAGTGTCGACGGCCTCCCACGCATGCAGCACGGAAGGCGTCGCGAGCGAGGAGGTCACCCCGACGCCCACCACCGCGCCCGAGATGCCTGCGCCGCCCAGCGCCAGACCACCGGTAAGCCCCCCAGCAATCGCGATGCTCGCGAGCTTCACGTAGCCGAGCCGGTGCGTCTCGTTCTCCCCTTGCGCTTTGACCTCGTCGATTTGCGCCGCGAGCATGCTCCCCTCCTTGATGCCCGCTGACTGCTTGAAGAGCGGCCCCACATCCTGCGAAGCGAGCTCACGAAAAAGGACCCCGCGCGCGTGGTGCTTCATCTTGGTCGCCTCGTGCTCGAGCAGGGCCGCTCGCTGGTACAACGCCACCGTGAGCTTCTCGGGTGTCACCTTCGCATCATCGGGACCCAGGCCCATCGCCGCGCGCAGGTCACGCACCGAGGCTTGATCGCCGGGCGCTGCGAGGGGATGCGCCATCTCATTGAGCCGCTTCGAGAGCTGCTCGATCTCCGCTGGATCGGTCGCGGTCTTGAAAAACGACTTCGACGCATCCTCCAACATCGTCGTGGCAAGTTTCTGAAGCTGAGGTGCGACACGCTCCCGCAACGACTCCGCGATCTGCCCCATGAAGTACTGCTTGAGCTTCTCTGTCTGTTCGGGCGTGCTCTGCGGCCAGGCCTTCTTCACCTGCGCTTCCACGTGCGGGCGGAGGTCGCTCGCGGGCAGGGTCGAGGCCGCGCGGGTGAAGTCATCCGTGTGAATCGCGTCGCCGAACGAGCCGAAGGCCACGTCCTTCGTCCTGAAGGCGGTGTCGGGATCCGGAAACTTCGCGGCCAACTTCGCCAGGGGCACGTCGAGCTCGGTCAGTGCCTTGAGCGCACGCTGCCGATCGGCGCCCGCTCGCGCGGACTGGGCTGCGAGATCTGCGCCTGAGTTCGTGGGTCCGTTGAACGTTGGTTCATTGAAAACGGGTGACCCTGTCCACGGCTCGACCTGGCTCTGCGTGCGCGCAAGCGATCTGGCCGGGGGCGCCATGAACGGCTCGCTCTCGATTTCGTTGAAGTTCACTTCGGTGGGGTTCGACGACGCACTGCCGACAGGACGGGACATGTTTGCTCCGGGGGATCAAGAAGGGGAACGCAGGAAGACTCTGAGGAAGAGGATGAGCAGCCACACGCCGAGCAGGCCGCTCACGACGGGCAAAGGGCGCGGCCAGATGGAGTGAGCACGGGGCGCCCATGAGCAGCCCGCGTGCCAACTGAAACCTCATGATTTAAGACGAACGACTGATCTACGCCGGTCTCAGCTCACGGACCCTGGCGGAGCTCGGTCAAGACGCCGTAGCCGCCCTTGGGGTGAACGAACGCGATCTTCGCGCCGCCCGCACCGATCCTCGGCACCTCGTCGATCAACGCCACACCTTTTGCCTTCAACTCAGCCAACGTCGCCACGATGTCGTCGACCTCGACGCAGATGTGATGCAGCCCATCGCCGCGCTTCTCGAGAAACTTCGCGACGCTCGAGGTGGGATCGGTCGGACAGATCAACTCGATGCGGCCCATGCCGTGACCGAAGATCGCGGTGCGCACCTTCTGATCAGCCACCACCTCCAGCTCGGGGGGTGCGAAGCCCAGCACGTGCACGTAATAGTGAACGGCGGCGTCGAGATCCTCAACCGCGATAGCGACGTGCTCGAGGCCTTTTGCGCATCTGGTCTCCATCGATCCTCCTCTGCTTCGGCTGGCAGGTCGGACAGAAGTGCGTCGTCCGGCCGCCCTGGGTGAATGACTTCACGATCGTCTTGCACTTGCTGCACGGCGTGCCCGCGCGCCCGTAGATGAGGAACGGGTTCGAAGCGCCTTCTTCGACGTACTGAATCTCGTCTCCGTCGCCTTCGTGCTCCAGCGCGAACGCGATGGTGGCCTGAATGCCTTTGACCAGCGCCTTCCAATCGGCAGGCGAGAGCGTGGCGGGCGTGCGCTCGGGGTGAATCTTCGCGCGGAACAACGCCTCGGCCGCGTGGATGTTGCCCAGGCCCGCGACGCGCTCTTGATCCATCAGCGCGATCTTGAGCTCCTGGTTGGTGCCATCGAGCGCGGCCTGGAGCTGTTCGACGCTCACGCCATCACGCAGCGGGTCGAGGCCCAGCTTCGCCACGGCAGGCCGGCCTTCCAGCTCGGCCGCGGGCACGGCGTCGATGCGGCCGAACATGCGCATGTCCTGAAAATGGATCACTTCACCGGAGTCGAGGATGAAGCGGGCGCGGCTCCACTTCACCTCTTCTCCTGGAGCGCGCTTGAGGAACTTCCCGGTCATGCCCAGGTGCCCCACGAAGCCCAGCTTGTTCGAGAAACGCACCATCAAGTACTTGCCCTTGCGCTCGATGCCGGTGAGTTCGCCCTTGAGCGCCTTGAAGATGCCCAAGTCGCAATCGCGAAAGGTGCGCACGCCCGACTCGGCTTCGGTGCGCACGAGCTTGCGGCCCTCGAACCACTTCTCGAGGCTGCGACGGGCGAACTCGACCTCAGGAAGCTCAGGCATGCAACGCGTGTAATCGACGAGGCGGTCCGCGTCATCTGCTTGCGGCGCGGGCCCGGGGCTGACAGGGAGCTTGCGCGTGAAGAAGTACGTGCTCGGCGTGTTCCTGCTGCTGGTGACGCTCCTCGGGAGCCTTCTGTTTGCGCGGCATGAACTCTTCCGCCGCGCCGCGAAGCTGCCGGAGTTCACCCGCGCCGGCTGGGTGGCCAGCAAGGTCGAGCTGCCCATGCGCGACGGCGTGAAGCTGCACACCGAGATCTACGTGCCCGAGGGCCTCACCCGCGCGCCGACGATTCTCGTGCGCAACCCCTACGAGTACTTGAAGCCCATCGAAGCGATGCAGTGCCAGGCGATGACGCGCTTTGGCTACGCCTGCGTGCTGCAAGACGTTCGCGGCCAGATGGACAGCGAAGGCGACTGGGAGCCGATCATTCACGAACGTGATGACGGCCTCGACACGCTGGCCTGGCTGGTCGAGCAGCCCTTCGTCGATGGCAACATCGGCATGCGCGGGCCCAGCTACCTGACGTGCACGCAGTGGGCGGTGGCCGACGCGCTCCCGCCTGAGGTGAAGACGCTCGTTCCTTCGGTGTTCGGCACCGACTTGCGCAAGGTGTTCTACGAGCGAGGCTTGTTGCGCGACGACATTCTGACCGCGTGGGCCACGTTGATGCCCGGCCGAGGCATGCGGCAGACCGCCGGCAGCGACTATCTGGCCGCTGCGATGCACCGGCCGTCGATCGAGATCGACGAGAAGTACATGACCAGGAAGCTCGGCTGGTACCGCGACGCGCTCGCTTCTTCGGCGCCTTCTTCCGAGTACTGGCAGACCGAGCAGATGAAGCAGTTCCGCGCCGCACCCGAGCGCGCCACGGTGCCGATGCTCTTCGTGGGCGGGTTCTTCGACCCCTTCTTCATGGCCCAACGCGACACCTGGGATCGCCTCGCCACGCGAGATCGAAGCGTGTTCGTGATTGGCCCCTGGAATCACCTGGGCCTCACCTCGGGCGACTTCGATTTCGTCAGCGCGCCAGGCCGACTCGACCAGTGGCCCCTGATGCTGGAATGGTTCGACCACACGCTCAAAGGCCAGCCGCTGCGCAAGCTGGTGCCCGGCACGGTGCAGACCTGGGGCGTGGGCGATGACGCTTTCCGTTCGCACCCGAGCTGGCCGTCGAGTCAGATCCCGCTCACCACGTATGAGCTGGGTGGGGCTGATCAATCGAACACGTGCAGTGGTGGGGTGTTGTCTGCGACCGCGACTCCGGGGCAGACCGTGCAGTTCAAGTTCGACCCCGCCAATCCAGTGCCCACCCGCGGGGGCGCCTCATTGTTGTCGTTCGCGTTCTTTCGCAACCTGGGCATCACGCCGGGCCCCGTCGAGCAGGGTGAGAGCTGCACACGTGAAGACGTGCTCACCTTCCGCACCGAGCCGACGACGGTCGCCTCACGGCTTTCAGGCGCGGCGCGGCTCAAGCTGACCGTCACCTCGACAGCGCCCGACACCGCCTTCGTCGCGCGGTTGATCGCCGAGCAGGATGGCCAGGCGCTGCTGGTGCGCGAGAACGCTGCCACGCTCGCGTATCCCACTGCCGAGGTGACTTCGCCTCAGGCTTCCATTCCGGGGGCGCCCGTCGAGCTGAGCATCGACTTCTGGCCGACCGAGTGGGTGCTGCCTGCTGGCGCGCGCTGGCGCATCGACGTGACGTCTTCGAGCTTTCCCGCGCTGCACGTTCACTCGAACCGCGCGGGCGCCTGGCAACTGGAGACGGGCTTCGATGTGGCCACGCAGACGCTGATGCTCGGTGAAGGCAGGGCCCGGCTCGAGCTTCCGCTGACTCAATGATCCGCTCCTCCCGGGAAACTACATCGAGAGGAACAACCGGTCATCCCGAGCGAAGTCGAGGGAGTACTTCCACCTCGCGCCTCAAAAAGGCATCTCGACTGCGCTCGCAGGGTTGATCGAAATAAGGAGCGCCCACCGTTCATCCCGAGCGGAGTCGAGGGATTACCTCGCCTTCGGGCGGTAAGTGCCCCC
>JAYVFP010000197.1:0-3797 GCA_043773025.1 Archangium sp. | reverse complement strand
AGGGGGCACTTACCGCCCGAAGGCGAGGTAATCCCTCGACTCCGCTCGGGATGAACGGTGGGCGCTCCTTATTTCGATCAACCCTGCGAGCGAAGTCGAGATGCCACTTGGTGCGGTCGAAGGGCCCATCGACTGCTCTCGGGGAAAACGGTGTGGGTGGCCCCTGTCGTGGTTCGCCCCTCGACTCCGCTCGGGGAGAACGGAACAGCCGGGTTTCAGTCGCCGGTCGCTACGGGCAGCGTGTCTTCGGCCGCGTCGTCATTGGCCGCGGTGGGCAAGGTCAGCTCGGGCGCCTGCGTCTCGAGGGCCCCTTCGCCCATGAACTCGTCGGCCGCTTCGTCGGCCTGCGTCGATTGGCCCGCGCTGGGCATGGCACCGGGCGGCGGGGGCAAGAGCGGGGCACCCAGGCCGGCGCGCAAGGCGCCCGGGGGCGGCTTCAAATACGGCGGCAGGCCTGAGTGGCGGCGCGCGGCTTCGGCCAACGCGTTGTGGTGGCGGTAGCGGCACTCGATCATCTTGTGAATCAGGAGCGGCGCCCCCGGCACCTTGCGCGCGGTCAGCGATTGGGTCGCCTTGCGCACCGCGTACCGCACCCGCCGAATCTGCACGCGCCAGCCGCGCGGCGTCCAGGTGAAGAGTCCCCACGCAGGCCGGAGATCGCCATCGCGGGGAATACCGGCCGAAGCGACGTCGGCGATCACCAGCTTTCCCACGCGGCGGCGATAGGGAAAGTGAAGGTGACCAAAGGCCATCGCCGTGGCGTCGACGTGCTGCAGCAGCCGGCGAATGGTGGGTTCGTCGAGGGTCGGCTCGAGGGACTCCTCGAGGTTCTTGGGGTTCGCGTGGCAGACGAAGAGATCCTGCCCGCGGCGCGGTGAGTAGCGCACCGAGAAGGGCAGCTCGGCCATCCACTTGAGCCGCTCGGGCCCGAGTTGATCGCGTGTCCAGTGGAGGAGCTCGGTCTTCCAGTGCTCGGTCTCGCGGTAGGCGCCGGCGAGGTAGAGGTTGGCCAGGTAGGCGTCGGTGTTGCCCATCAACAAGGCGTCGCACCGATCGACGAGCAGGTCGACGGTCTCGGCCGGGTGTGAGCCGCGCATCGCCAGATCGCCCGCGGCCACGATGAAGTCGGGGGCCTGACGCTGAATGTCGTCCATCACCGCTTCAGCGGCGGCCAGGTTCCCGTGAATGTCGGCCAGCACGGCGATGCGCATCGCTGAGGGCAGCTTACTCGTCCGCTCAGAGGGCGCACCGTTCTTCCCCCGGTCAGGCCACTTCAGCCGGCTCGACCGGGACCATGAGCCTTTCCGGGTCGGCGGCGAGGAACTCGACGAAGAAGGTCGAACCCTGCCCCGGCGCGCTCTCGCAACGCACGTCACCCTTCATGGTGGTGATGAGATGTTTGACGATGGACAGGCCCAGGCCCGTGCCGCCCATCTCGCGCGAGCGCCCTTTGTCGACCCGGTAGAAGCGCTCGAAGATGCGCGACAGGTGAGCCGCTTCGATGCCGGGGCCGTTGTCCCTGATGCGCATCTCGACCAGCCCCTCGCGGCTGCTGGCGGAGAGCTCGACCCGGCCGTTGGGCCGCGAATACTTCACCGCGTTGTCGACGAGGTTCAGCACGACCTGCTCGATGGCCCGCTGATCACCCAGCACGAACAGGTTCGGCGGCACCTGCACCTCGATGGTGGTGCCGCGGGGTTTGGCTTTCGGCCTGACCGCTTCGAGCGCGCGTTGGGTGGCCTCGAGCAGATCGACCGGCTTCTCGGCGAGCTGAATCTGGCGCGACTCGAGGCGGGAGAGCTCGAGCAGGTCCTCCACCAGCTCCGAGAGCCGCTCCGACTGCCGGTGGATGATGTCGACCATCTTGGGCGCCGCGAGCGGATCGTTGATCGCGCCCGACTGCAGGGTCTCCGCGTAGCCGCGAATGGCGGTGATCGGCGTGCGCAGCTCGTGCGAGACGTTGGCCACGAAGTCTTTGCGCACCTTCTCGAGGCGCCGCAGCTCGGTGACGTCGAAGAACACCGCCGACGAGCCGGCCAGCTCCCGGCCCAGAGGAGAGACGTGCACGGAGAGCACGCACGGCCGCACGCCTTCGACGTTGAGCTCGAGGCGCGAAGAGGCGTGATCGCGGCAGGCCTTCTGCACCGCCTCGTGCAACTCGGCGCTCTGAAAGAGATCGCGCGGTCGGTGACCTGCGATCTCCTGGCCGGTGTAGAGGAACTCCTTGAGCGCGTTGTTGTGCTCGATCACCGTGCCGTCTTCGGAGGTGATCCACACGCCCTCCGCCATGCCGTCGATCACCGCGCGCAGCACCGCCAGCTTGCGGGTGTTCTCTCGGCTGGCGATGGTCGCGGCTTGCACTTCGTGCGCGAGGCGGACGGGGTCGTCGCCGCTGCCGCCCTCGACCCCGGGGTCGACCGAGATGCCGCGCCCGGCTGCCGCGAAGGCTTCGGCCCGGCGTTTCCACTGAGCCGTTGCGCGCACCGCAGAGAGGCCTGCGCAGGCGCCGGAGATGAGCCCCAACGTCAGGGCGATGGCCACGGAGTGGGTGAGGGCGAGGGCGACGGCGGAGATCCCGACGAAGGTGCCCCAGCTCCACTGTTGTGCGCGCGTCATGAGATCAACTTGTAACCGACACCGCGGATGGTCTCGATCACGTCGCCTGCGGGCCCCAGCTTTTCCCGCAGGCGCTTGATGTGCGTATCGACGGTGCGGGTGGTGATGTCGGCGTCGATGCCCCAGACGTCGGACAGCAGCGTCTCGCGGGTCTGCACGCGGCCTGGGCGCTCGAGGAAGGTCCTCAGCAGCCTGAACTCGAGGGCGGTGAGCACCACCGGCTTGTCTGAGACCCGCACCTCATGGCGCTCGACGTCGAGCGCAATGGCGCCCTTCGCGAGCTTCTTGGCGTCGCTGGTCGGCTCATCGGAGTGGCGGCGCAGCACGGCTTTGACGCGCAGCAACAGCTCTTTGACCGAGAAGGGTTTCACCACGTAGTCGTCGGCCCCCAGCTCGAGGCCTTTGACCCGGTCGCTCTCTTCACCCCGCGCGGTCACCATGATGATCGGTATGCGGCGCGGCTCACCTTCGCGGAGCAGGCGCGCCACCTCGCCGCCGGCGATGTCGGGGAGCATCAGGTCGAGCAGGATGAGATCGGGCTTCCAGCTCCTGGCCTTCGAGACGCCGGCCGCGCCGCTGCGCACGACCTCGGCCTCGTGGCCGTCAGCGCGCAGGTTGTATTCGAGCAGGGTGCCCAGATCCTGCTCGTCTTCGATGACGAGGATGCGCGACATTCCGAGGCTTCCTACTGCATGTGGTCTCGTGGCATAAGCCGCTCGATCCCCATGGCGTCCGAGACCGACAAACGGAAAGAGACCCGCATTCCCGTCGATCTCTGGATCGAGGCGGAGCGCGATGGCGAGCTGTACTACCAGCGAGCGGGCAACCTCTCGGTGGGCGGCGCGTTCTTCGTGCAGACCATTCCGTTGCCGGTGGGCACGAGGGTCTGCCTCAAGTTCACCTTGCCGTCCGACACGCACGAGATCGTCTGCGAAGGCGACATCGTCTCGGCCAAAGAGCTCGGCATGGGGGTTCAGTTCGTGGGCCTGGTGCCTGCTGATCGCACGCGCATCGAGAAGGTCATCAAGAAGCTCGGCGCGCTCAAGCGGGTCTGACCCGCACCGGTCCTCCTGAGAGGGTTTGCGGAAATAGAAATGACTCCAATCACCGGTCTCCCCGAGCGCAGTCGAGGGGGCACTTACCGCCCGAAGGCGAGGTAATCCCTCGACTCCGCTCGGGAT
>JAYVFP010000196.1:0-3800 GCA_043773025.1 Archangium sp. | reverse complement strand
GGAGCGCGGTTCTCGCCGGGTGGCGCTCTGGTCGGCGCAGTGGCCCGTGTCGGTCGAGCGCAAGCTGTTCCCTGCCCTGACCACCGACGCGTTCCTGGTGGCCGAGCTCAAGAACCCCTCGAGCCAGGTGCTGCCCGGTGGTCCTGCGCAGCTCTTCGTCGGCGCCGACCCCGCTGGCACCGCGCGGCTCAACCTCGTCTCACCCGGTGAAGCGTTCACCTTGCCGCTGGGCATCGACCGTGCGCTCAAGCCCATCCGCAACGTGCAGATCGTCGAAGAGACCAAGGGCGTGTTCAGCAAGGAAGAGATCGGCACGTACACGGTGACCATCGAGCTGGCCAACCCCTACCGCGCGCCCATCGCCGTGCGCGTGGCGGATCAGTGGCCCGTGACGGATCAGAAAGACGTCGAGACGAAGTTGATCGACTCGAAGCCCACCGCGATTCAAGACGGCAAAAAGGGCAGCCTCGAGTGGCGGCTCACCATCGCGCCGCAGCAGAAGCAGGTGTTCTCATTCACGTACACCGTCAAACGCCCCAGAGGGTGGAAGCTGCAGCAGCAGGAGGTCGTGCGATGAACGCGCTCGTCTTGACGATCCTCGCCTCGACGGCGGCGCCTGATTCGGTGGTGGTGTTTCCCGATCGGGCCCAGGTCACCCGCGTCACCACGTTGACGTGTGGTGCGCGAGTGCCGGTGAGCTTCGAAAACATTCCGCCCATCGCAACGCAAGACTCGTTTCGCGCGCGCGTCACCGGCGGTGCGGTCGATGGCATGCGCGCTGAGCTGGTGAAAAACGAGAAGGAGTTCAGCCCGAAGGCCGAGGCGTTGGTCAAATCGCTCGAGGTGCTGCAGTTGGAGATCGAGAACACGACGGATCAGATGTCGCGCGCGCAGACCCAGACGAAAGTGGGCAGGCAGTACACCGACATCGCGGTGACCCTCGTCTCGCGCGAGCTGGCGGCTGAGAAACCCGACCTCAAGAACTGGCAGTCGGCGTTCGATTCTTCGCTGAGCGCCAGCTTGAACGCCGCCAAGCTCACCTCGGAGATCAACGCGAAGCTTCGGCAACTGCGCCTCGAGGAAGAGGAACTGCGCCGTCAACTCGATGAGGTGCGCCTCGACCAGAACCACCAGTCGTGGACGGTCGAGGTGCTCGCGTCGTGCCCCTCAGGGAAGACCGCTGAGCTCGCCCTCACCTACCTCGTGGGCGGCGCCTCGTGGACGCCACTCTACGAAGCGCGCGCAGATGAGTCGGGTGGTTCGGTCGACTTCTCCACCTGGGCGACCATCGTTCAGCGCACCGGGGAAGACTGGAACCAGGTCGAGCTGACGCTCTCCACCGCGGTGCCTTCGCAGAACGCGACGCCGCCGGATCTCAAGGTGCTCAAGGTGACCGCCTACGAAAAGGCAGTCGAGAAGAAGGTGCTCGTGCGGCGTGATGAGTACGTCGAGCAGGCGCAGACCGGCAGCGGCGGTCAGACTCAGAGCACCGGTCAGGCGGTGGCGAAGAGCCAGGGGCTGTCAGTGCAACTGCGCGTGCCGGAGAAGTCGAAGGTGCCCGGCGACAACGCGCCCGTGCGGTTGTTCGTCGGTCAGACGAAGCTGAAGGCCAGCTTCGAGCTGCGCGCGATGCCCAAGCTGATGCCCGTGGCGTTCCGCGTGGCTGAGCTGACCAACACCGCGGCGTGGCCACTGCTGGCGGGCCGAGTCGATGCCTTCCGATCCACCGGTATGGTCGGCCGCTATGCCCTCGAGCGCGTGCCGCAGGGGGGCGCGTTCAGCCTCACCTTCGGCGTCGAAGAAGCAGTACGGGTCAAACGCACCATCGTCGATGAGCTCAAGCGCGATACCGGGTTGTTCAATGGCAACAAGCGCTTTACCTACGCGTACGCATTCGAAGTGGCGAACTACGGGAAGACCCCCATCGAAGTCGCGTTGGCTGAGCACCTGCCGGTCAGCGAGATGAACGACATCATCGTGGCGGTCGGTGAGAAGACCACGGCCGGGTACCAGCTCAACCCCAAGGACGGCATCGCCAAGTGGAAGGTGTCACTCAAGCCGGGCGAGAAGAAGAAGGTCGACTTCGCGTTCCGCGTCGACGTGCCTTCGAGCTACGAGACCGGCGGCCTCTGATTCAGTTCACCAACCGCGCTCCCTCTCCACGAGGGGGAGAGGGTTGACGTACGCGTGGAAAGGCACCTTGAAGCGGGCGTGTCACTGAGTCTGCGTTCGTGGCCAGCGCGCACAGGCCTCTCTGCCTCGAGCGTGGATGCTCAGCTGAGGCCAGTGGCACTTGTTGCGGATATTGCATCGAGATGTGCTTCGCGCTCGATTCAGCACGGAAGCGGCGGCTCTGGCGCTAGAAAACGCGTGTCGATGCTGAATCCGTAACATCGAGAGGAATCAGCCGGTCGCGCCGTCGTTCAGGTGCGGTCGAGCGTGAGAAACCGAAGCCCGCTGGGAAACGAGCGCTGCTCCGTGACCGCGAAACCCGTTCGGTCGAGGTGAAAGAAGACATCGGCCTCGGGCGACTCCGGGATCTCGGTCAGGTAGACGCGCGTCACCTGCGGCAGCGCCGCTTCGAAGATTCCCACGCCACCGATCACGAAGGGCAGCGGGTCGATCGCCCAGGCGCGCTGCAAGGCTTCATCAAGGGTCGGAACGACGAAGACATTTTCAGGCGCAGGCGCCGGCAAGACGAGCGTCGTCGACACCACGAACGAGGTCAGACCGAACGGCGGCCCCGCCTCTTCGTAGGTGCGCTTGCCCATGACGACGACATGCCCGCGTGTCATCGCTTCGAACCAGGCTCGATCTTCCGGGTAGTCCCACGGAAGATCCCCCTTCTTCCCGATCGCACCGTTGCGCGCGATCGCCACCATCAACGCCAACTGGTTGTTCACGGGCCAAGACTCACACGAGGTCAGCGACCGCTGAATTCCCAGTGCCAGGGCTCGCGCGGAATGGTCTTGAAACCGTAACGCGACGCGTTCGCCCTCAGCCAGGCGCCCGCACCCGGGCTCGCTTGGAGATTCACGTCGACCGCCTTGCCCAGGCCGTGATTGCTGGTGCCGGGTCGCGCGGCGAGCCCAAGCCGGCCGTTGGGCTGGCGCACGCCGTAGATGCCCTTGCGGCGAGCCACGTCGACCTGCCCTGCATACGTGCGGTAGCTGTCGGTGAGGCGAATGGTGACCCCGTCACGGCGAGCGGCAGCGCGCATGTCGGTGTAGGCGCGCGCGGCGTTGCCGTACATCTTGTGGCCACCACCAACGTCCGTCAGCGCGCCGCTCGGAATTCGGCCGTTGCGATAGGGCACCCTGTCAGCGGCGCGGGTCGAAGCACCCGGCGTCGTGCGCGTGGTGCCGGGCCTTCGCGCCGGGGGGCGGGCGGGGGTCGTCCCTCGCCGCGCGGGGGCCGCGTCGAACCCGTCGTGGTGGTGGTGCGGGAGCTTGAGCTTCTGGCCGACCTGGAGCTCGCGCGCTTTGACGCCGGGGTTCGCGCCGCGAAGGCTCGAGAGGGAAACACGGTTTCGCTGGGCGATGGCCGTGAGGGTATCGCCGCGACGGATGGACACTGTTGAGGGCATGGGTACTCCTGGGTGTGACGGGTTGTCGCGTTTTCGTTGACCGGAGTTGCGTCGGTCAGCGCGGCACCACCCGGTAACGCGCCATCATTCCCCCTTCCATGTGGTTGGGCACGTGGCAGTGGACCAACCAATCGCCCACCGCGTCTTCGGTGAACTCGAAGGTCCGGTACATGCCGGGGGCGAGCTGAATGTTGTCCGTCAGCTGCCCATCTCC
>JAYVFP010000195.1:0-35916 GCA_043773025.1 Archangium sp. | reverse complement strand
CCCGAAGGTCTCCGCTTGCTGGGACGCCGCGCTGGTTCGCCGCACCACCATCGGGGGTGGCCGCACCTTTCGCTTTCGCGTCAACGACGCAGGCACTGTCACCACCGCGTGGGTCGCCGGCACGCTGAGCGACGGCCCGACCGCGGCCGACTACCTGCTGGATCGTTGCCTCGCCGACACGCTGACCGGGCTGCACTTCCCCCCAAGCGCCGGTGACGGCCTGTACACGTGGGTCTTCGCCTCACGCGGCTGACTCACTTCGAGGCTGCGTACTTCTCGAGCACCGCGAGCTGCTGCGACTCGAGCCGGGTGAACTGAAGCCCCGAGCCTCGGGGCTGCGTCGACACGCGACGCACCTGCGCCTGGAAACTCAGGGCTCCGCTGGGAAACTCGATCGTCACGGACGTGAGCGAGCCGCTGTTGAGCACCGCGCCTTCCAGGAAGAGCCCGCCCATCGAGAGATCAGCGCACGTGCCGCGCACCGGCCCACGCGGACCTTCGGCCGAAGCGGGGAAGCGACAGGCGATGCGGGGAAACTGCCGGCGTTCGTCGAGGCTCACTTCGAACAAGTAACGATCACGCCCTTCTCAGTCGCGAGGAAGTCGACCCTTACGTCGTGCGGCTCCGTCAGGAGGTCGTTGACGACGTTGCAGTCGAAGGCGACCCCGATGGTCTGCGCCTGAGCGCCTCGCAGCGCCAGCGTGCTGTCGTAGTAGCCGCCGCCGCGACCCAGCCTCCGCCCATCACGCGTGAAGGCGACACCCGGCACGAGGAAGACGTCGATCTCGTCGATCGCCCGTCGCGGTGACTGGCTGGGCGGCTCGCGGATACCGAACGCACCCCGCGCCCAGGTCTCTGCGACGGCGTGAAACACCAACTGACGCGTACCCTTCACCACCCGGGGATAGACGCACTGCACCCCGCGGGCGCTGAGCTCGACGATAAATTCGGCCAGCGGCACCTCGAAGGGCTGCGCGTCGTAGACGGCCACCGCGCGGATGACCCGGTCGCTGAAAAGAGGAAGGGCGGCGAGATGCCTTTGCACCTCACCGCCCCACCGTTCGACCACTTCAGGACTCAGCGCACGCCTTTGGTTCTCTGCTTCCTTCCGCAGCGCCGCTTTGTCCGATGAAACGTTCCCCGCCATGAGCCGTGTGTCCCGACCTTCACTGAACCTTGACGGTTCAGGTGGGAGCCATTTGCCTTCTTTCGGCGTCCCTCTCTCTTGCGAGGAGGGCTTGCACCCAGTTGGACGAAACAACCCCCGTTTTAAATGTATCGGTTCGAGTGTTGGCCGACCATCACGTACCCTGCAGGGAACAACCTTCAAAAGTCCTTTCGAGCCGTGATCATAAGGGCCCGCCCGCCAGTTTCAAGGTGCTAACCTGCCATCGCGGATGAAGAGAACGTTGGTCGCCTTGGCGATGGTCCCTTTTGTGGCTGCGGCAGCGGCGACACCTGTTCTTTCGGGCCTCTACTCGGTCGGTGAGCTGGGCCTCGTTCAGTTCTCGCTGGTCGACGGCAAGGTCGTCGGCAAAGTGAAGTCGTCAGCGCAGTGCACCTTCCCCCCCGACACGCAGGTTGTTACCGGCACGTTCGAAGGTGGCGTCTTCGTCGGGAACGTGACGCTCTGTCAGACAGGGGCAGGGTGTGCGCTCCAGCGCAGCTACCCGATGCTGGGCGTCTCGCATGATGACGCAGTGGCTGGGTGGATTCGGCTCGAGGGCTCGTGCAAGTCGCCCGCGCTCGATGGCCGCTCGCTCTTCTTCAGGCCGGCCACGAATGAAGAGAAGCAGAAGGTGGCCAGCGAGAGCTCGGCCGCGCAGGTCGCCGGCAAGAACAAGTCGGACCCCGCGGTGCAGGCCGACGAAGCGATCAACGAGGGGCAGCGCCTCATTCAGGACACCAAGTTCGGCCCCGCGCGCGAGAAGTTTCGGCAGGCGATGGATCTCGATGCCACCCGCTGGGATGCCTTCCTGGGCTACGGCCTGACCGAAGTGAAGCTGGGTCACCCCGAGCGATCATTGGAGTACTTCGACAAGGCGCTCGCCGTCGCTCAGCAGCGCAAGACCAGCGCGGCGAACCTCGCGATGGTTCACTACAACCGCGCGTGCGCCCAGGTGGCCATGGGCGACAAGAAGGGCGCCGTCGCGTCGTTGAAGACCGCGGTGCGCATGGGCGGCGCGTCGAACCTCATCGACTCGTTGACCGATGATTCTGATCTGAACCCGCTGCGCACCGACACCGATTTCAAGCGGCTGCTCGCCGAGGCGCAGGCCCAGCACAACCGCAAGAAGCCGAAGTGAGCCGTGGGCACCGGGAACTACGAGATTCTCCGGTTGCTGGGCAAAGGCGGCATGGCAGAGGTGTTTCGCGTTCGTGCCGTCGCGGGCCGCTACAATGGCCGTGAGCTGGCGCTCAAGCGGCTGCTGCCGGCGCTGCGCAAAGATGAAGAGGCGGTGCGGCTCTTCACCTCCGAGGCCGAGCTCTCGCGGCACCTTCATCACCCCAACATCGTGCAGGTGCTCGACGTCGGCAGCGACGCCGACGACATCTACATCGTGATGGACTTCATCGATGGGCGAGACGTGGCGCAGATCATCAAGCGCTGCCGCCAGAAGAAGGTGCCCTGGCCCATCGACTTCGCGCTCTATCTCTCTCTCGCGCTGCTGGAGGCCCTCGACTACGCGCACAACGCGAAGGGGCCGACGGGCAAGCCGCTGGGCATCGTGCATTGCGATGTGTCTCCTTCGAACTTCTTCGTCTCGCGCACGGGTGAGCTGGTGCTGGGCGACTTCGGCGTCGCGCGATCGCTCATCGAAGTGGGGCCGGATCAGGTGATGGGCAAGCCGTTCTACCTGTCGCCTGAAGCGGTCAATGGGCACCTGGCCTCGGCGGTGGATCTCTGGGCGGTCGCGGTGACCTTGTACGAGCTGCTCACGCTGCAGCGGCCCTTTACGGGGAAGACGCCGCAGGAAGTGTTCAAGGCGATCAGCGCGTCTTCGTACATCCCGGTGCGCACCTTGCGGCCGGAAGTTCCGGCGATCGTCGAAGGGTTGATCGCGAGGGCCTTCGACGTCGATCCTGCGATGCGGTTTCAAAGCGCGAAGGAGTTCGCCGAAGAGATCGCGCCGCTCTACGACGAACGAGTCGGAACACCGCTCGCCATTTCAGCCGTGGTCAGAGGCCTGTTCGGAACAAGTGACTAAGTGAAATGCACTCCCTCGCCCCGAGGGGGAGAGGGCTTACCCGCGGTTCCGCGGAACCAACCTGCTCAACGCCATCACCACGGTCTGAACCTCACCCGCCGTCGTCGAAGCACCGATCGAAAACCGCAACGATCCACTCGCCTGCTCAGCGCTGCGCCCCATCGCCATCAACACATGTGAAGGCGACAGCGACCCCGAAGCACAAGCCGCCCCCGTCGAAACACAGATCCCCTCGAGGTCGAGCGCGATGAGCAGCGCCTCACCATCGACCCCGGGGAACTGAAGATTGCAGGTCGACGCCACGCGCTCGGCAGTGCCGTTCACCATCGTGCCGGGAATCGCGCCCAGCACCGCGCGCTCGAACTGATCCCGAAGCGCCGTGACGCGTGCCGAAGCGGCTTCCTGCGATGCCACCGCGTGCTCGAGCGCCATCGCCATCGCCTCAGCCATCGCGACGGCCTGCGTGCCGCCCCGCCGCCCATTCTCCTGATGGCCCGGAGTGAGCCCCGCCACGTTCACCCCACGCCGGCCGAACAACACGCCGACCCCCGCGGGCCCGCCGAGCTTATGGGCCGAGAGCGAAAGCAGATCCGCTGGCACCTCGCGCAGTGAGGCCGGCAGCCGGCCGAAGGCCTGCACCGCGTCTGAGTGAAAGACGATCTTTCGCTGGGTGCAGACGCGCGCGAGCTGGCCTGCGGGCTGAATTATGCCGGTCTCGTTGTTCACCCACTGCACCGAGCACAGCACCGTTTGATCGTTCAGCGCGTCGATGAGCGCCTGGGCAGGTACGGCCCCGTCGGCTGCGGGCGCGACGCGAATCACTTCTGCGCCTTCTTCTTCGAGCACTTTGACTGCGCCCAGCACGCAGGGATGTTCGATTGCCGTGGTGACGACCCGGCGCTTCGAGCGATCTGTGCGCGCGCGGTAGGCGCCCAGCACGGCGATGGCGGCGGCTTCGCTTCCTGAGCCCGTGAAGACGATCTCTCGCGGCGTGCAGCCGAGCACTTTGGCCACTCGTTCGCGGGCTTGATCCAGATGACGGCGGGCCGTGCGGCCGGCCTGGTGCACGCTCGACGGGTTGCCGGCGGCTTCTGCGAAGGCGGTGGAAAGGTGCCTTGCGATCTCCGGGAGGAGCGGGGCGCCGGCGTTGTGATCCCAGTAGAGCAACGGTCAGCCCTCTCCCCAACCCTCTCCCCCTCGGGGAGAGGGAGGAAGCGGTCGGCTTTCAGGCTTCATCGGATAACAACGACGCGCCGCGCTCACCTTCGACTCCGAACGCTTCCTTGAATCTGCGCACCAGTTCTCGCTTGAACGCCTCACGTTGCGCCTTGCGGCCAGCCAGGGGCAACCGCGCGCCCGCCATGCTCCCGTGCCCGCCGGCCGAACCGCCGAACGACGCACACGTCTCGCGGATCAACCGGCCCGCATTCATCCGGCGGTCACTGACCCGCAACGAAAGGAACAGCTGGCTGCGATAGCTGCCGAACGCGAGCGACCACTTGGTGTCTTCGATGAACGACAACCGCTCGGCGACCTCTGCGACCAGGTCAGGCGAGTACACGTCGCCCAAATCAGTGATCACCGCCTGCGAGTAGATGCGCGCCTTCTCGATCGCCGCATGAAACAGGCGGAAGTACCGCACCGGCAGCTTGGGGTGTTCGATCTGCGCGAGCAGCTCGCGATCGATGCGCGGGAACAGCCACAGATAGCAGTCGACGTCGGGATCGCTGGTCTGCCGCCCCAGGTCACGCGTGTCGGCCTTGATGCCGTAGTAGAGCGCCGTGGCCAGCTCAGGCGAAGGCTCGATGCGCGCCGCGCGCACGTACTCGGTGAGCATCGTCGAGGTGGCGCCGTACTCCCCGCCCACGTCACCAAAGGGGTTGGTGCCCTCTTCTTCACGCACGGGGTGGTGGTCGATCACGATGTCGGCCAGGGTCGATTCGGGCAGCGCGTGATTGCCCACTCCCTGCTGGGTGTCGACGATCGCAAACAGATCGTAGCCGCTCAGGTCGACGTCTTCGACGTGCCTTATCGGGATCTTCAGCGTCTTCACGAACGCCGCGTTCTCCGCGCGCCCGATGATGCCGCCGTACGCGATGTCGGCCGGTACACCCACCCGATCCGTGAGCACGATGGCCAGCGCCCAGGCCGCCGCCATCGAGTCAGGGTCGGGGTTGTCGTGGGTCAGCACGAGCGCGCGCTGCCGACCCCTGAACATCTTGGTGAGCCGCTCGATCTTCCCCTTAGCGGGCAGACTCGCGACTTCGAGGGAGGCGGGTGCCACCGTCGGTCACCGGTAAAAACGCTGGAGGTCTTTGAAGTACTTGAGCCCGTTGTCGAGCGAGTTCTCCATCGAGTCCATCATCAGGTTCGAGAAGGTGGTGAAGCTGGAGCGGAAGGTCTCGTAGTACTTCGAACGATCGACCGAGACGATCACCACCGGCAGGAACCCGTTCCGAATGAGGATGAAGTTGGTCAGCATGCGACCGACCTTTCCGGACGTCTCCGTGAACGGGAAGATCTTGATGAACTCGTGCTGAACGCGCGCGGCCTGCAGCAGCGGGTGGAACTCGCGGAACTCCGAGCTCGCCGTCCAGTCGAGGAGCTTCTCGAGCTGGGGCTGTACCTTCGCCGGCTGGGAGATCTCGTGCAGGTAGGTCTTGTGGAGCGGGATGTCTTTGCGGAAGCCGGCCTTGTCGCGCTCCTTGGTCAGCTCCTTCTCGGTGCGCTCTCGGCGTTCGGCCTGCGCGCGTGCCTGCTGGGCCTCGGAGGTGTTGCCCGAGAGCAGGTCATGCACGCGGCGCACGAAGGTCATCGTGAGCGCGCCGTGCTTCTTGGAGTTCTTCGCCTCTTCGCGAATGAAGTCGACCGCGGCCTTGTGGTTCCTGATCTCCCAGACGATGGGGAGCAGTGAGGCCTCGGCCACGACCGCGCCCGGGTGCAATGCCGCCGTCAACTCCTGTGGGGAGTAGATGGACCCTTCAAGTGCACAGTCGTGGTGCACCCAGGCCATCTCCAGCTTGTCCAAAAAGTCCTGCACCTCCGGGCGCTTCAGCTGCAGCACTTCCCGGATCTTCTTGGTCTTCTCTTCGATCGACTGAAACCGCTCTTTCACGGTCGCGGACCCTAGTCGGTCGTGACTTTTTTCGCTACGAATAAGGGGTTAAGTCGATGATTCGATTGGGGAATTCGGCACTGTTTCTGTTCGGCGAAGCATGGGAATCGAACCCACCGACCGACGCTCGCGCGCCAGCCCAACGGTTTTGAAGACCGCACCGGTCACCAGACTCGGCCGCTTCGCCGCCGTCGCTCGTAGTCGATAACGCGCCGATCAGTCGAGGCCGCGCTCATACAGCTCGTCTTCATCGAGCCCCAGCAGGTGACCGACTTCGTGCAGCACCGTGATGCGAATCTCTTCGAGCAGTTCTTCGCGCGACCCCGCAAAACGCTCGAGGTTTTTCTGGAACAGCGTGATGCGCACGGTCTGCTGATGCTCCGCGTGCAGGTCGAGCCGCTCGTCGATCGGGGTTCCAGCGAACACGCCGAGGATGGTGGGTGACAGGCCTTCTTTGATCTCCTCGTCGGTCGGCAGGGGCTCGACTGAGATCACCGCGTTGACCAGGTGGGGCCGCGAATGACCCGGCAGCCTTTCGATCGCGTTGGCCACGGCCGCGTCGAACTCTGCGGTCGTCAAGTGCGTGGGCGGGGGAAACTCGTCAGGGTCGAGCGCGCGCGCCTTCGCAAACCACGGCTCGGGGTCTTCGCCGCGCCGCTCAGCGAGCAGGCCGAGGTAATGGAACGACCACGGCTCCTCAGGGAACTCCTTGCTGAGCTTCTCGAAGCCCTTCTTCGCCTCTGCGAACCCCCCCTGCTCGAACAAGCCCACCGCACGCTCGAGCAGCGCCTCGCCGTGTTCCGGGTCGAGATGGAGCACGCGCGCGAACGAATCGAGCGCCGCTTCGAACTCTCCGAGCTGGTTCATGGCGATGCCGCGCAGCAGCTCGAGCTGAATGGCCGCCGCTTCGTCGTTCTTCGCGTGACGCTCGGCGCGTTTGAGCAGCTCGAGGCCTTCTTCGATGCGTTCGCGATCGTCACCCGGCTCGCGGATCTTCACGTCGGCCGCGTCGAGAAGCAGCGTGACGTTGTGGGGTTCTTGCGCGAGCACCGCGGCCAGCGCTTCATCAGCGGCCTCGAACTCACCCAGGCTGCCCAGCGCCAGCCCCTTGAGGTGCAGCGCGTCGGGATCGTCGGGGCTCAGCTCGAGCGCCTTGTCGGCCAGCGTGACGGTGTCTTCGAACTCGCCGTCTTCCAGCGCCTGCTCGGCCATCTCCAGCGCTTGATCTACCGTGCTCGGCATGAAGCGCTCATACCAGCCCGCACGCTTCCGTGTTATCGCTGCCCAATCATGACGCTGGAAGCCGAGCGGCCCGTCATCAGCATCCTCGTGGTCGATGACGACGAGGCGACGTTGAACCTGCTCGGCACCTTTCTGCGCCGAAACGGGTATCGCGTGCTCGCGGCGAGCAACCCCGTGCGCGGCCTGCAGCTGCTCGAGGCTGAAGACGACGTTCGCCTGGTGATCACCGACCTGATGATGCCGCACATCGACGGCATCGACTTCACCCGCCAGATCCACCAACTCGAGAAGCACAAGAACCTGCCGGTGATCATGATGACCGCCTTCGGCAGCGACGGCGTGCTCGACAAAGGCATGCGGCAGGGGGTCGCGCTCACCCTGAACAAGCCCCTCGAACTCTCCAAGCTGTTGGATCTCGTCGGCTTCGCCACGGCGTCCCCTCCCAGCAATTGAGGGGCGGGTTGACATTTCCCTCGCGGTCCTTAATTTGGCGCTCGCGAGCCTCGAGTGCTAACGCGCAGGCAAACAATCAACGCAACAATTTCGGGAGGTTACAGAATGGCTGCTAAAGAAATTTTCTTTCACCAGGGCGCGCGCGAGGCAATCTTGCGCGGGGTTCGTATTCTTGCTGACGCGGTCGCCGTGACCCTTGGGCCCAAGGGCCGCAACGTGGTGATCGAGAAGTCGTTCGGTTCTCCCACCGTGACCAAGGACGGCGTCACCGTCGCCAAGGAAATCGAGCTCGAGAACAGGTTCGAGAACATGGGCGCGCAGATGGTGAAGGAAGTCGCCAGCAAGACCTCTGACATCGCAGGCGATGGCACCACCACCGCGACCGTGCTCGCGCGGGCGATCTACGAAGAGGGGCTCAAGCTGGTGGCCGCCGGTCACAACCCGATGGATCTGAAGCGCGGCATCGACAAGGCCGTCGAGGTCGTCGTGGCCGAGGTGAAGAAGCTCAGCAAGCCGGTCGACGGCAAGAAGGGCATCGCGCAGATCGGCACCATCTCCGCCAACGGCGACGAGACGATCGGCAACATCATCGCCGAGGCGATGGACAAGGTCGGTAAGGAAGGCGTGATCACGGTCGAAGACAGCAAGGGTCTGGAGACCGAGCTCAACGTGGTCGAAGGCATGCAGTTCGATCGCGGCTACGTCTCGCCGTACTTCGTGACCAACCGCGAGCGCATGCTGGTCGAGCTCGAAGATCCGTACATCCTGATCTCCGAGAAGAAGCTCTCGTCGATGGCCGACCTCGTCCCGCTGCTCGAGCAGGTCGCGCGCGCCGGTAAGCCGATGCTGATCATCGCTGAGGAAATCGAGGGCGAAGCGCTCGCGACGCTGGTGGTGAACAAGCTGCGTGGCGTGCTGAACATCGCCGCGGTGAAGGCGCCGGGCTTCGGCGATCGCCGCAAGGAGATGCTCAAGGACCTCGCGACCCTCACCGGCGCGACGGTGGTGAGCGAAGATCTCGGCATCAAGTTCGAGACCCTGCAGCTGACCGACCTCGGCCGCGCGAAGAAGATCACCATCGACAAGGACAACACCACCATCGTCGACGGCTCGGGCAAGAAGGCCGACATCGACGCGCGCATCAAGCAGATGCGGGCGCAGATCGAGGAGACCACGTCGGATTACGACAAGGAGAAGCTCCAGGAGCGTCTGGCGAAGATGGTCGGCGGCGTGGCAGTGATCCACGTCGGCGCGGCCACCGAGACCGAGCTCAAAGAGAAGAAGGCCCGCGTGGAAGACGCGATGCACGCGACGCGTGCGGCCGTGGAAGAGGGCATCGTGCCCGGTGGCGGCGTGGCGTACATCCGCGCGCTCCCCGCGCTCGAGGCGCTCAAGCTCGGTGGTGAGCTCGACTTCGGCGTAGAGATCATCCGCCGCGCGATCACCATGCCGCTCTGGAAGATCTCCCAGAACGCGGGCCACGAAGGCGCCGTGGTCATCAACAAGGTCCGCGAAGGCGGCACCGGCGGCTACGGCTTCAACGCCCGCACCGAGAAGTACGAGGATCTCCTCGCGGCCGGCGTGATCGACCCGGCAAAGGTGACCCGCTGCGCGCTGCAGAACGCGGCGTCGGTGGCCTCGCTGCTGCTGACCACCGAAGCGATCGTGGCCGAGAAGCCTGCCAAGAAGAAGAACGGCAAGGGCGGCAGCTCGGGCGACTACGCGGGCGACGACATGGACATGTGAGCCCCTGAGCTCACGTCCGTAGGACCCGGCGCCTCGCTCCTTCACGGGAGCGGGGCGTCGTCATTTCAGTAACTCGACGCACCACTCACAACTCGGAACCCCCTCTCCCCGAGGGAGAGTGTTGAAGTACGCCCTCGACTTCGCTCGCAGGGTTGGCCGAAATAGAAATGACTCCAATCACCGGTCTCCCCGAGCGCAGTCGAGGGGGCACTTACCGCCCGAAGGCGAGGGAATCCCTCGACTCCGCTCGGGATGAACGGTGGGCGCTCCTTATTTCGATGAACCCTGCGAGCGAAGTCGAGGGAGTCACTTTCACTTCACGTTGGCGGTATCTCTGCCGTGGGCTTGGCCTCTTCTTCAGCCGCCAGCTTCCGGTAGATCGTCCGCGCAGCGATACCCAGCATGCGCGCCGCGAGGTTCTTGTCGCCGCGCGTGTGCCGCAACGTCTCGTGAATCACCCGCCGCTCGATCTCTTCCATCGGAGTGCCGATCGGAATGACGATCTGCGAGGCCGAGCCAATCGGGCCGCGCCGGATCGCTTCAGGCAGATCCCCTACCTCGATCATCTCACTGCGACACAGCACCACCGCGCGCTCGACCGCGTGCTCCAGCTCGCGCACGTTGCCCGGCCACGCGTAGTTCTCGAGCACCTTCGCGGCCTCATCCGAGAACCCGCGCATCACCTTGCTGTTCTTCGCCGCGTACCGCCGCAAAAAATGTTCAGCGAGCAGCGGCACGTCTTCCCGCCGTGAAGCGAGCGAAGGAATGCGCACCTCGACCACGTTGAGTCGGAAATAGAGATCTTCGCGGAAACGGCCCTCCTGCACTTCACGCTGGAGATCCTTGTTGGTCGCCGCCACCACGCGCGTATCGACCTTGATGGTCTGCGTGCCGCCGACCCGCTCGACCTCGCCCTCCTGCAGCACGCGCAGCAGCTTCACCTGCGCCGACGCACTCATTTCCCCGACTTCATCGAGGAACAGCGTGCCGCCATGCGCGCGCTCGAAGCGGCCTTCCTTCTTCGCGACCGCGCCGGTGAACGCGCCCTTCTCGTGACCGAACAGCTCGGCCTCCAACAAACTTTCCGGCAGCGCCGCGCAGTTGACCGCGACGAACGCGCCCTTCACCCGCGGGCTCGCCTCGTGAATGAAGCGCGCTGCGAGCTCCTTGCCGGTGCCCGATTCGCCGAGCAGCAAGAGCGTCGCCGTGGTGGGCGCGACCTGCTTGAGCAGATCCATGAACGCGCGAAACGCGGGCGACTGGCCGACCAGCGATCGCGGGCCGAGCGCGGCGAGCTGCGCCTTCAGGTCGCGGTTTTCTGCGACGAGGGCCTGCTTTTCCATCGCCTTCTGCACGGCCTTCACCAGCGAATGGCGCTTGAGCGGCTTGGTGATGAAGTCGTACGCGCCGTCACGCATCGAGGCGACCGCGGTCTCCACCGTGGCGTACGCGGTCATCAGCACCACCTCGACGTCGGGCCGCATCGCCCGCGCCGCGCGCAGCAGCGCCTGCCCGTCGACGCCCGGCATCATCAGGTCTGAGACGATGATGCCGACCTCGGGTTTGCGCAGGTGCTCGAGCGCCTCCTGGCCGTTCGCAGCGCTCAACGTGGCCACGCCTTCTCTTTGGAAGATGCGGCAGACCGATTCGAGGTTGGCTCGGTCGTCATCGACGACGAGGACGGTTGAACTCACAGTTCTCCTTCAATCACAGGTGGAGAAGCTGCAGTTGTTCGAGCAACACAGACCGCAGTTGCTGCCACTGAACTCCCCCGGCGTAAGGCAACGGCACGTACCGAATGGATCACTCGCCGGGCCAAAGCAGTTGTAGCGCTCAGCCTGCCGACACGTACCGCTGCTGACGCAGGACTGAAAACAGATGCCGAAGTTGTCCTGGTAGGACGGGTTGAAGCTGCAGATGCCGCCGCTCGCGCAGTTCTTCGTATCGCCTCGGCAAAAGCCGACGCAGTACCCGCCTGGGTAGTCAGGCCCTGTGATGCACAGGCCGGTCTCGCACTGGGCGTTCTGCGTGCACGACGCTCCATAGCGGCCAAGGCCCCGATCGGTGTTGCCGCAGCGTTTGCTCCACGGGTTGCACCCGTAACCGCTGCCTGAACCCGAGCATTCCGCCGAGTCCGCGCAGCTCGGGGTGCAGTAGTTGTTGCCGTTGCTCACGTTGGTATCGGTGTCCGTGCAGATGAAGCCCGCGCGGCAGGCGCCCGACCCCGAGATTCCGGTTCCGGTGCAGCGCGCGTAGCAGGTGTTGATGCCCCCTGCCGTGCGGCACAGGCCGCCGTTGCAGCCGGCGTTCGAACCGACGGTACAGGGGTTCAGGTTCGAACAGGCGCCGTTCGGGGTTCCATTGACGGCCTCGGTGAAGCACTTGTTCCCTGCACACTGGCCGTCGCTCAGGCACGGCTTGCCATCCTGCAGCGCCGCACACGACGGCGAACCCGAGCAACTGCTGTCGCCACAATCGATCGCGCGATCGCAGTCGTTGTCGACGCCGTCGGTGCAGTTCTCGGTGCCGACGTTGAAGCAGTCGGTGTCGGCGCAGTCGGAGCGAGTGTCGAAGTCGTTGTCTGCGCCGTCGTTGCAGGTCGTTTCGGTCTTGCGATTGAGGGCGCAGACGCAGCCCATGCCGCAGGTCACGCCGACGCAGTTGGTGTCGTCGCAGTCGGTCGTGTTGTCGAGATCGTTGTCGATGTTGTCGGCGCAGTTCAGCTCGGTGCTCGCCACGCCGCCGCCGGAGCCGCCCGTCGCACCGCCACCCGATCCGCCCGTCGCACCGCCACCGGAGCCGCCCGTTGCGCCGCCACCCGATCCGCCCGTTGCACCGCCCCCTGAGCCGCCCGTCGCACCGCCACCCGATCCGCCTGTCGCGCCGCCACCTGAGCCGCCCGTCGCGCCGCCACCCGATCCGCCCGTCGCACCGCCACCTGAGCCACCGCCATTGGCGCCGCCACTCCCACCACCGGTGCTGCCAGTGACTTTGATGCCGCCGATGCAGGTGCAGCCGAAGCCGCATTGCTGGCCGGCGCAGAGGGGATCGGCGCAGTCAGCGAGCGAGTCGTTGTTGTCGTCGATGTCGTTGTCGCACCGTTCACCCATGCCGCGGCACGCGACGTCACCGAAACACTTCGGGTCGAGGCAATCGACCTTGCCGTCCCCGTTGTCGTCCGCCTTGTTGTTGCAGGTCTCAGGTCCCAGCGGGCCGGGAGCAGGGGGCTTGGTGCCGCAGCCCGCTCCCAAAAGCGCGAGGACGAGGATCGAAAGACGACACGACATGGAAAGTCCTCAGCGAACGGCCAGCGGCCGCACACGCTACCACACGGACCTGGCTATTCCTCCGCTTCGGCCGCCGGAGCGCCGCCCATCTTCGCGAGGTCGTCCTTGTTCACCTTGGCGGGATCGATCTTCTTGGTGGCGTCGATCATCTTCTGGATCGTCTCGTCGAACTCGAACTCGCCGTCCTTCTTGAAGCGCAAGAAGTTCACGCGCGCGACCACGTAGTTCTTCAAGTACGGCGACTGCAGGCCCCTGGCCTTGAGTGCCTCGACCACGCGCACCACTTCGTCATCCCACGCGAGCAGGTGGTCCGCGCGCGCTTCACGTGACGCCAGCGCTTCGTCGACCGGCTCATCGAGGAAGCCCTCGAGGCGCTTGACCACCGAGGTGTACGCGCCCGCCGAGAACCGCGGCCGCTTCTCGTACGCTGCTCCGAAGGTGATGAAGTGCGGCTCTTCGAAGAAGCCGATGTAGTCGCTCTCGTTGCCCGCCTTCGCGCCGACCAGGCCGCGCAACATGCGGATCACCTCGAGCGAACGTTCTTTCAGGTTGTGCGCCTTCTCGGTGTTGAGCGCGAGGATCTGAAAGGCCACGTCTTCTTCGGGGATGACCAAAGCCACGATCGACTTGAGACCGAGCAGCCTCGCTGCACCCAGGCGGTGGTTGCCGTTCGGAGTCCAGTACTGGCCGTCCTTACGCACCGCGATGATCGGGTCGAGGAATCGGCCCACACGCTCCATGGCGTTGGCGAGCTTCTTCACGTGCGCTTCGCTGCGATCGCGCTGGTAGGGCGTGGGCTCGACCTTGTCGATCGGCAACGCGGCGATCACCACGTGCTTGCCGCCGAGCGGCTCCTTGTAGCTGCCGACGATCGTGCCGCCGTCACTCTCGATCAGCTTGGCCAACTCGAGCCCGTCGAGGGACGCCGTCATCTCCTTCGCGCCCAGGCCTTTGCTCTTCGCTTCGACCTTCTTCCTGCGCGCAGCCTTCGGCTTCTTGACGATCTTCTTCGCGGCCATGTGCGATCACTCCCCCGAGACGGTCAGCTCTTTGAAGCGAATGGTCGATGCGCCGGTCGAGCCGTGGAAGGTGAGATCGTTCCCGATGGCGTCAAGCTGCATCAACATGTCGTTCAAGTTGCCGGCCACGGTGACTTCCTGCACCGGGCGGGTGAGCTCACCGTTCTCGATCCACAACCCGTTCGCCCCGCGCGAGTACTCGCCGGTGACGGTGTTCGCGCCGTGGCCGAGCATGGCGGTGACGTAGAAACCGTTGGGGATCTCCTTGATGATCTCCTCCGGCGTCCTGGTGCCGGGCTCGAGCACCAGGTTGTTCGCGCCGATCGACGGGAGCGAGCGGTACCCGCGCGACGCGTTGCCGGTGGTCTTGGTCTTCGCCTTGCGCGCCGTGAAGGCGTCGTACAGGAACGCCTTGAGCACGCCGCCCTCGACCAGGCTGGTGCGCCGCGTCGGCACGCCTTCGCCGTCGAAAGGAGAAGTGGCGAGGCCACGCTTGCGCAGACCGTCGTCGGTGATCGTCACGTGCGCGGGCGCGATCTTCTTTCCCAACTTCTCAGCCAGGAACGACGACTTCTTGAACACCGCGTCGCCGTTCGCCGCGCCCGCGATGCTCGAGATGAAGCCCGCTGCCATCGTCGGGTCGAGCACGATGGGGCACTTCTGCGACTTCACCTTCTTCGCGCCGAGCAGCCGCACCGCGCGCTCCGCCGCCTTCTTCGCCACGCTCTCGGGGCTGGCGAGATCTTCGAAGAAACGTTTCGCGTCGTACCAGTACGAGGTCTGCAGCTGGCCGTTCTGCGACGCGACCGGCGAGGCGTAGAGATACACGCTGGTGCCCTGGTAGCTGCCGCTCATGCCGGCGCTCGAGGCCAGGTACACCTCGCTGACCGACTCGCCCGCGCCCACCGAGTCCATCGCGGTGATGCGGGGGTCGAAGGCCTTGATCACCTTCTCCATCTCGATCGACGCTTTGATCTTCCAGTCGGGAGGCAGGTTCGCGACCTTTTCGTCGAACAGCGCGCCCACGTCGGGGAACTTGCCCAGCGCGTCCTTGTCTGGAAGTCCGTTCATCGGGTTGGGCGCCGACATCTCGGCCAGCGCGATGGCGCGGTCGATGAGCGTGTCGAGCCCGCTCTGATCGAAGTCACTGGTCCACACGAAGCCCAGGCGGTTCTTCACGAACACCCGAATGCCCACGCCCTTGCTGGTGGCCTGGGTGAGATCCTCGATGTCTCCGTCACGCACCCGAACGTCGGCCGAGCGGCCCACTTGCAAGAACGCTTCGGCCTGGTTCGCGCCACGCTTGAGCGCGCGCTGCATGATCTTCTTCGCCAGCGCTTCGTAGTTGCTCATCGTGCACCCACCTTCGTTCCTCCGACCGTCATGTTGTCGATGCGCAGCGTCGGCAGACCCACGCCGACCGGCACGCTCTGACCATCTTTGCCGCAGGTGCCCATGCCCGGATCAGGCCGGGGATCGTTGCCGACCTTGCTCACGTTCTTGAGCGCCTCGGGCCCCACGCCGATCAACGTCACGCCCTTGAGCGGCCGCCCCAGCTTGCCCTTCTTGATCTCGTAGGCCTCGCTCACTTCGAACACGAAGTTGCCGTTGGTGATGTCCACCTGGCCGCCGCCGAAGTTCGCGCAGTACACGCCCTTGTCGACCGAGCGCAGAATGTCTTCGGGCGTGTCTTCACCCGGCGCGAGGTACGTGTTGGTCATGCGCGGCATCGGCAGGTGCTTGAACGACTCGCGCCGCCCGCTGCCCGTCGTCTGCTGGCCCATCAACTTCGCGTTGAGCGAATCGTACATGTAGCCCTTCAGTTCGCCGCGCTCGATGAGCACCTTGAACTGCGCCGCGTTGCCCTCGTCGTCGACGTTGAGCGAGCCGCGCGCGTTGGCCATGGTGCCGTCGTCGATCACCGTCACCAGATCGCTGGCCACCTTTTGACCGAGCTTGCCGGCGAAGAGCGAAGTGCCCTTGCGAATGAAGTCGGCCTCGAGCCCGTGACCGACCGCTTCGTGGAGCAGAATGCCGCTCCAGCCGGGTGCGAGCACCACCGTCTGCTGGCCCGCTTCAGCATCGGCTGCGCCCAGACCTGCGATCGCCTGGCGGGCGGCTTCACGCGCCACGTACTCGGGCGTGAAGGTCTCGAAGTGTTTGAACGAGACGCGCCCACCACCGCCGAACGAGCCGGTGCGGCGTTCGCCCTTCTTTCCCTCGGCCACCACCATCGTGGAGATGCGGCAGAGATCCTGAATGTCTTCCGCCAGCCGGCCCGCGGTGTTCGCCACCAGGACACGCTTGGTCGAATCAGCCCAACTGCACATCACCTGCTTGATGCGCTTGTCGTAGGTGCGCGCCGCCTTGTTCGCGCGCACCACGAGGTCACGCTTCAAGGCCACGTCGATGTCGGCCAGGTGGTGGTCGAGCCGATAGAAAGTCGGGAGCGGGGTGCGCGCCACGGGAAACGATCTTTCGCTGCCGCCTCCATGCGCGATGAACGCCGCCGTGCGCGCCGCGCGAAAGAGCGCTTCTTCGTCGAGATCGTCGGAGTACGCGTAGCCGACCTTCGCGCCCGAGATGACCCGCACGCCCACACCTTGTGAGAGCCCGTTCTGCGCGCTCTTCACCTTGTCTTCTTCGAGGGTGACGGCGGTGAACTCGTTCCGCTCGACGTAGACTTCCGCGAAGTCGGCCCCCCGTTCCATGCCCGCGGAGAGCAGGCGTTCACACAGCTGAACGGGGAGTAAGGGCTGGTAACCAGTCGGAACCGGTGCCCGCTTCGGGGCAGTCGAAGTGCGAGACATGGCGCGAACACTAACAACGCGCGACGGCTCGTCCTGCTAGACTTTTCTTTCGTTCATGGCCCCTCCCCGGAAAAGTGTTTCGCGCGGAAACGGCGATCTCGAAGACGATCCCGAGCGGGAAAACCGCACCCAGGCTCGTGCGGCCAACCCGGTCGCGGAAGATCCCGAGGTCAACAACTCGACCCACGCGCGCGCGCCCAACCCGCTGGCAAAGCAGAAGATCCGCGCGAAAGACCCAGAGCAGAACCACAAGACCCAGGCCCGCGCCAAGGCGCCCCCGCTCTCTGAAGACGAAGGCTCGTACCGCACCGGCCAGAACTACCAGGCCGCGGAAGACGAGGAAGAGGGTCTGGCCGGTGACGTGAGCCTCGAGGGTGACGGCCTCGAGGCCCTCGACCCGGAGTTGGGCTCACGCACCAAGGCGCTGCCTGCGTTCGAGACCGAGACCCCGGCGGGCGACAACAGCGACGACGACGAGGGGGCTGACGACGCCAACGCCACGCGCGCAGGCCCCCCGCTCAAGCTCGAGATCATCGCGGGCCCCGATGCGGGCAAGAAGAAGAAGTTCAAAGGCGTGCGCATGGTCATCGGGCGTACGCCCGGCGTCGACCTGCTGTTGACCGATCAATCCGTCTCGCGCCGCCACGTCGAGCTCATCTACGGCGACGACGGCGTGCTGATGAAAGACTGCGGGTCCGGCAACGGCACCAAGGTCAACGGCGTCAAGGTCGCTGAGAAGAAGCTCGAGCACGGCGACGAGATCGCCATCGGCAAGACGAAGATTCGCTTCGTCGACGAGCTGGCCGCCTTCAAGAAGGCCCGCGAAGAGAACGAGAAGAAGGAAGAAGAGAAGAAGGCCGCGCTCGCCGAAAAGAAGGCGACGGGTGAGCGGAAGGCGGTCGCGGTTGCCGAAGGTGAAGAGGCCGCGACGGAAGGTGAAGCTTCTGAAGGCGGCGAGGGCGAAACGAAGCCGAAGACCGAGAAGAAGCCCGGTGGCCGTGTTCGCCCCGTGCGCACCTCGCGTCAGGCCGGTGGTGATGGTGGCTTCGCCGCCAAGTTCAAGGCGCTCCCGGCCCCCCTGCGCTACGGCATCGTCGCGCTGGTGGCAGTGGTGCTGCTGATCTTCATCGGTGGCATCGCGCTGCGGCCGCCGCCGCCTGCTCCGGTCGATCCCGCCAAGGCGATCGCCGACTCCAAGATGCAAGAAGCCCGCAACGCCGCCCGTGAGGGCGACTACGAGCGCGTGGTGACCCTGGTCACCGAGGCCGAGAAGCTTCAGCCGGGCATCGACAAGACCAGGCTCGCTTCGCAGGCCAAAGAAGAGCTGACCTTCATGGGCGGCCTCGACGAGGCGAAGAAGGCCATCGAAGCCAAGCGCTTCGAAGACGCGAAGAAGGCCCTCGAGAAGACCGGCAAGGGCAGCGTGAAGAGCGAAGAGGCCAAGCTCAAGGTGCGCGCCGCGCTCGATGACGCCGAGATCGCCTACAAGCTCGAGAAGATCGACGAGTTCATCGCCGCCGGTGAGGTCGAGGCCGCGAAAGATCTGGTGCGCGGCCTGCCGGTGGAAAAGCAGGGCCCGCCCGCCGAGGCCATCGCCGCCTTCGAGCGCCAGATGGAGGAGCAGAAGCTGCTCGACGCGAAAGATTCAGCCGCCGCCGCCCGCAACGCCGCTGCCGCTGCCAAGGCGCGCCGCGAGCAGGACATGAACGAGGCGATGGTGGTGGTGGAGCGCAAGTTCGGCGGCGGCGAGTGGGATCGTGCGGCCAGCGAGTGCGCCCGCGTGATGGATTCGTACGCCAACGACAAGGAGATCAACCAGCGCGCCAAGAAGCTCCAGGGCCTCATTCCCAACTTCGGCCGCAACTACGACGAGGGCATGAAGAAGTTCCGCCAGGGCACGCTCGCCCAGGCCGCCAAGCCCCTGCGGGTCGCCTACGGGCTCTACGGTTCGATGAACCTGCGCGCGAACAAGTATGGTCAGGAGCTCGAAGACAAGATCGGCGCCGCGGCGGTCGTGGCTGGCAAAGAGGCGCTGCTGCGCGACGATCTGGTCACCGCGTGGCAGATGTTCAAAGACGCCTCGAAGTTCGATCCGAACGACTCCAAGGCGCGCGCCGGGCTCGATGACGTGCAGGGCAAGGCCGACGATCTCTTCCAGTCCGCGTACATGACCAAAGACCGCGACCCGCGCGATGCGATTCGCAAGTTCAAGATCGTGGTGCAGGTGACCGACGCCGGCTCCACCGTGCACGAGAAGGCCAAGAACCAGCTCGCCGCCATGGCGCCCTGACGTTCTCCACTGAAGGTCACCCACAATGAGTCAATCGCTTCGTGAGCTGGGGTTGGATTTCGTCGAAGACCAGAAGTGGGAGCGCGCGTTGGGCGTGTTCGCCGAAGCCGTGCGCCGGCAGCCGTCTGATCACCGCGCCCGCATGCTCGCGGCCCGCTGCTACCAGAAGATGGGCGAGGCCGAACGCGCGGTGGCCGTGCTGCACGCGTGCGCCGAGGGCCTGCTCAAGCGCGATTACCTGCTGTCGGCCATCGCGGCCTGCCTGCAGGCGCTCCCCATGGCGCCGCGTGAGAAGCGCATTCGAGAGACGCTCACCCGCATTCACGCGCGCGCCGCCAGGGTGATCGGTGGCCGCGCCGGTGGCCCGCCGCCGTTGCCGCCCGAGAGCATGTACGACGGGAAGACCGACCTCGACCTGATGACGCTGCAGGGTTCTGATCTCTCCGACCAGGCGATCAGCGTGCTGGGCGCCGTCGACTCGAGCGCGACCACCGATCCCGAAGCGCGCCCCCCGCTGCCGCTCTTCGCCGATCTCGAGCGTGATGCCTTCGTCGACCTGGTCGAGCTGCTCGACTACCGCGAGTTGAAAGAGGGCGAGGTCATCTGCACCGAAGGCCAGACCACCGATCGCATCTTCGTGTTGGTGGCCGGCAAGGCCGAAGTCAGCAGGCAGGTCGAAGGCGAAGCGAAGACGCTGGCCTTCCTCGGCGGCGGTTCGATCTTCGGTGAGATCTCCATGCTCACGGGCGCCGCGCCCACCTCGACCATCACCGCGGTCAGTGCGTGCGATCTGCTCGAGATTCAGCGCGAAGATCTCAATCAGATCGCTCGCACCTATCCTTCCGTGCCCGGGGTGCTGGCCACGTTCGCCCAGCAGCGCATGGCGCGAAACCTGATCGCCACCTCGCCCCTGTTCGCGATCATCCCCGAGGCGGATCGGCTCGAGCTGCTCACGCGCTTCGACTTCAAGGCGCTGGCTGCGGGCGAGCAGGCGATCAGCGAAGGCGCTCCGGTCACGGGCCTGGTGCTGGTGCTGGCGGGTGAATTGGTGGTGCAGAAAGAAGACGGGGAGGGCGGTCTGGTCAGCCTCTCGATTCTGCGTGAAGGCGACATCGCAGGTGAAATCGCGCTGCTCAAGGGTCTGCGTGCCACGGCCACGGTGGCGGCCAGTCGGAAGACAGCCGTCGCGATTCTGGGGCGCACGGCCTTCGAGGCGCTCATCAAGCAGCACCCGAAGATCCGCGAGTACCTCGACGGCCTGGGCGATCGAAGGCTCAAGATGATCGGCGAGGCCATGCGCCCGCTGGAGATCCTCGACGCCGATGAGCTCGTGGTGGAATCGACGTGAACGGTCGGCAGCTCGCCGGGCCGCTCATCGCCCTTCTCGTCGCCGTGGGCGTGTACGCGCTCTGGCCGAAGGAGAAGCTTTCACCTGAAGACGAGATCCGCGCGCTGGTGGGGCGGGTGATTTCGAAGGCGGAGAAACGTGATGCCGCTGGAGTGAGCGACGCGCTCTCCGACGGCTTTCGCGGCGGCGGGCTCTCGAAGCAGGAGCTTCGGCAGTTGGTGATGGGGCAGTTCTTCGGGGCGCAGCAGATCGTGGTGCTCAACCCGCTGCTCGAGGTGACCGTGAAGTCGCCCACCGAAGGCAGCTTCAAAGGCACCTTCTTGTTCGGGCGGGACGGCGCGGGGCCCGAAGCGAGCCGCTACACCATCGAGGCTGACGTGCTGAAGACCGGCGACGGCTGGCACCTCATCGCCGCCACCTGGTCAAGGTAGTGCTCACTCTCCCCGCGAGCAGGGAGAGGTCACTGCCAACTACTGAATCAGCGGCTTGGCCTCAGACACCCAGACCTTCGCGACTTCCTTCTGGTTGGCCGCCTTGAGGCGCTTTTCCACGTCGGTCAGCAGGTCGTTCAGCTTCTCGCGGGGCTCCTGCGCCGCCTTCATTCGGGTGAGCGCGAACGCGTAGTTCTGACAGCCCGGGCCGTATTCCTTCTTCTGAAAGAGGATCTCGCCCATCGCCATGTACGCCTCAGCGATACGACCCGACCCGTCGGGAGGCGTGATGTCGACGAGCAGCTCGCCCGCCTTGTCGAACTCCTTCTTCTCGATGAGCAGGGCGGCCTTCGAATAGTACGCGCGGCTCAAGTTGAGGCTCTTCGCAGCGATCGCCTTGTCGAACGCAGCCATCGCTTCGTCGGGCTTGCCACCGTTCTTCAGCAGCTCACCACGGGCCAGCCAGTACCGGTCGTCGCGGTCGAGGTAGATCTCTTCCTTGCCGTCGATGGTCTGGTTCTTCACGTTGCGGAAGAACTCCTCGTACTTCGAGAGCAGCGCCATCGCCGCGTCAGCCTGACCGGCCTTCTGCAGGTTGGCAGCGCCTTCGAAGTAGAAGGTGGGGGCGTACGGCGCCTTTTTTACGGTCGCGTCGTAGGCCGCCGGAGCGCCGGGATCCTTCTTCATCGCCAGCGCGTTGGCCTTCGCCAGCAGCGCCCACGCGTCGTCCGGGTTGAGGGCCAGCGCCTGCTCAGCGATGGTGATGGCCTGGTCGTGCTGCAGCTCGATGTTCAAAATCGCCGCGCCGATCGCCATCGCGCGGGCCTTCTGCGGGGTCGACAGCTCGTCGCCCCGGCCTTGCAGTTCTTTGAGGATCGCGGCGGCGTCGCCGACTCGGTCCTTCCGCTGCACGCGGGCGAGCGCCAGACCCAGCCGCGCGCGGAAGTTCTCGGAGTTCTGACCCGAGGCCTTGGTGAAGAGGTCGAGCGCGCCGGGTATGCCTTCCTCCATCAGCTGCTCGCCGTAACCCGAGGCGTAGTTCAGATCCTTCCACGCCTTGTCCATCGCGGCCTTGAAGCCCACGCCGGCCAGCTTCAGGTTGCCCTGCTGCTTCATCGCCTCGGCCTGCGCGTAGAAGATGCGAGCGCCCGAGCCGCCCTTCTTGCGGAGCTCTTCGACGAAGTTCTCGCCGTCTTTCGCCTTGCCGGCGGCGATCAGGTGCATCGCCTCAGCGCCGTACCGATCTTCGGTCTGCGCCTGCGCGTTCTTTGCCTTCTCGAGGAACTCCCTGGCCTTCGCCTCGGCGCCCGCCTCGCGGTGGATGAGCCAGAGGTCCGTGTACGTCGCGGCCTCGAAGGCGTTGGGGTCGCCCGCGTTCGCGTCTTTTGCGAGCGCTTCATCGGCGATGCCGATCGCCTTCTTCATGTCGGCGCGGTTGCCCTTCACGGCAGCCGCGCGGGCCTGCTGCATCAGCTCAGCGATGTCCCGCTTGTTCGAGCCGCGGCGGTAAACGAGGAAGACGGTCGCTGCGAGCAGCGCGCCGACGATGATGATCTGCACCATCGCCGAGCCGAAGCTCTCGCGCTTCTTCCAGCCGCCGGAGTTCTCTGTATCGGTTGCCATATCGGGACGCCTCAGTGAGCGAACAGCCAGACCATCAGGAAGCGCGGCCATATATCGACCGCGTTTCGGAGGTGTCAACGAGTGTTCGCGGGCGTTTCGAAGATCCCGGCAGTCAGATGCCCGAAGTGATCTTCCATTCCTGGTCGCCAACGCGCTTCAACAGCATCTGCTTGATGTCGTTCTCGCTCTGAGTTCGGGAGCTGTAATCGGGCATTTTGAAGGAGAGCTGGTAGCTGTAGGTGACCCGGGCGACCTTCGTCTCGTCGTCGAACTCGATGCGGCGCACCGTCACGTCGAGCTTCAGCTCGCTGACTTTCGCCATTCGCTTCTGGATCCCGCCGCGCAGAGACCCGTAGTCGAGGTCGTCATCAGGGGCCGAGCTGCCGCCATCATCGCGGAATGACTCGTCTGTGAGCTTCACCAGGGCTTCGGTGTTCTTCGCTTCGAACGCCAGCCGGTACTTCTGGAGCACCTCGATGACCGCGCGCGTGTCGCTGGTGTCGTCGAGGTCAGTCCCCGGGATCTTCTTGGGCGAGCAGCCGGTGAGGGCCAGAGCCAGGACTGCCACCAGGGGAATCACCATCCGCATCGTGTGCTCCATCAGACTGAATGGCCGGGCCTGAAGCACCCAGCCTGCCAAATTGTCGCTGCACGGCCCTGCAACCCTCCGAAACAGCCGTTCGCGCCGCGGATTGTGCAGCCGACGTGCCGAGCGCTTTCACCACGCGAAGGCGCAGCGCTCAACCCAATCAGTCGCGCGCGCGTCGAAGGCAGGGCCGAAGCGCCCGGGAGCGCCGTACTTCACCACCGTGTCGCAGCGGCCGAGCGAGAAGGCCGCTTCGATGGCCAGCCGGGTGGTCTCCTTGGCGACCGCGGGCGGGAGTTCTTCTTCGAGCAGCCCCTCGAGCACCGGGAGCGCCGCACCCGATTCGCCCGCGAGTTGGAGCCTTCGCGCCAGGAGGTATCGAACACTCCACGCCTCGGGGTGGGCCTCGCTCGCGTCGCGCAGAAAGAACAGCTTCACGTCGTCTTCACCCGGCTGGAAGTAGCGGTGCACGGCTTCGACGCCCAGGCCGTTGAGCCGCACCTGCGAGGTGCGTTCCATGGTGGGCGAGATCTGCCTTTCCACGACGCGCTTCCAGAGGTTCTCGGCGGTGGTGAGATCGCCTTGTTCCTGGGCGAGATCGGCGCGCGTGAGGGCGGCGTCAGCCCAGGGCGCAGGTTCTCCTTCCAGCCGGCTCAACTCGGAGTCGAGCAGCGCAAGGCTCGCTTCTTCCTGCGAGAGCCGCCGCAAGGCATGGGCCTGCGCCAGGGCATGCGAGGGCTCGTCGGGTTGCAGCGCCCGGCAGCGCGCCAGCAGGTCACGCGCGCGTTGAGGATCGACGGCCATCGCCGCGCCCGCCTCTGCAGCCAGCCGGCCCACCTCTCGCGCGCAGGGCCGATCAAACAGGCTACCCCTTCGGAAACGCCCGAAGGCCTGGTTCACCGCGTCGGCCTCGAGCGGCACGCCGTCGAGAAACGTCTCGTATTTCAAAGCGAGCGCGGGCAGCGGCTGTCCGAAGGCGCGCTCGAAGTCGCCGTCGCGGTAGAGCGACCGCAGCTTCTCCTTGCCGAACTGTTCGCCCAGGAAGCGCAAGAAGCTGCCGGCCGTGGTGTACGCGCGGCTGGGTGGGGCGCCGTAGAAACCCTGCGGCGTCATCAAGCGCGCCACGTCGGGCAGCAGCTCTTTTTTCTTCATCGCCGCCGCCCACTCGTGCAGCGAGAGATCGTCGACGGGGTTGTCGGCGGCGACGGCGAAGCCTTCGATCACGCCCACGTGCGGAGAAAGTCCACCCAGGCTGGCCGCCACCCCAAACGGAGGCGCGCCCCACGGAGCCGCCATCGCGTGCACCAGCTCGTGCTTGATGACGGGGTGAGGAAAACCCAGGCCGTTGACGTGCACTTCACGGCGCCACGGCTTGGCGAACTGGGTATGCGCTGCGCCGACCAGCTTCTGTTTCTCTTCGGCCGAGCGGTACAGCCACACCTTGACCTTGCCGGGCGGAGGCGCACCGAAGAATGCGGTGATCTGGTGGTGGCGAAAGCGCACGTCGCCCAGCACCCGCGAGACGTCCTGATCGGTGAGCCCGCTGGGGTAGTGAAGAATGAGCTCGTCGGTCTCCACCACGCCGCCCAGCGCGTCGGCGAGCGCCGCATCGGTCATGCGAAAACCCAGCGGCGTTCCCCACAGCTCGATGGCCACGAAGAGGGCCAGCAGCAACGCCCCTTGTTTCTGCTTTCGTTGCAGCAGCGCGGCCAGCCCGAGGGCGAGCAAGATCGTCGCGAGGCGAAACCACAGCAGCGACGAAGGCACCGAGAGTTCTTCGTCGTAGAGCGGGCCGGGCAGGTAGCCGCCCAGGTGATTGAAGGCGAAGACCTGTGGCCCCGCGATCAGCGGCCACGCGGTGGACAGCGCCGTGAGCAGGATCAGCCCGACGTAGATGACGGCCGAAAGCCAACGGCGTGGGGTCAGCTGGGCTGCGATCGCCCCGAAGACGGACACCAGGCCCGCGGTCGGGAGGATCAACAAAGGTACGAAGGCGACACTGGCGAAGGGGTCGCAGGGTGTGCCGAAACGGGTGCGCACCGTCGCCACCAGCAGCGCGGGAACGGTGGAGAGCGCCAGCAACACCGCGGAAGGAAGGGGCGTGGCGTGCGCGCGCGCGGCGGTGATGCTCAGCCCCGCCCCCATGAACGTGAGAGACAGGGTGAGCCCCGCCGCCAGCTCGTAGCCCGGCTGACCCATCAAGGGGACCCACGTGAGGGCGGTGCCCACAGAGGCAAGAGTCACCCACCATGCGACGACGGCCCGTTGAGATAAGAGTCGCGTCACGCGAAACAGGACTTCGCGCATTGAGCGCACCTATACTCCGAGGACAATGGTGGCTGATCAGAAAGCAGGACCCGAAGGTCGAGAGCACTTGAGGGCGCCGATTGAGCTCAAGGTCGATTACAAAAAGCTCAACTCATTCTTCGCCGACTACACGAAGAACATCAGTAAGGGCGGGACCTTCATCAAGACGAAGAAGCCGTTGCCGATCGGCACCCGCTTTCTCTTCAAGCTGTCAGTTCCGCAGCGCCCGGCGGCCTTCGAGTTGATTGGCGAAGTGGTGTGGGCCTCGAGCGACGGGGAAGAGCCCGGCATGGGCATCAAGTTCGTCTACTCCGATGACTCGCAGCGCACTGACTTCGAGACGGTGGTCGAGCACTTGATGACCGACAGCCTCGGGGCGGATCTCGCAGGCCGGCTTCTGAACAAGCCGATGAAGACGTGAGCCGTTCGGTTTCGTTGGGCTGTGCGGTCGCCTTCGCGCTGACCGCGTGCGAGTCGCAGGGCAGCAAACCGGTAGCGCCGCCTGTCGTCGTTCAGCCCAGGCCCGTCGTCACCGACATCACTGCGCAGGACTACGCGATGCCGCCGCTTCCACGAGCGCGCGTCATGCTGGTCGATGCGTTCGGTGGCAAACACCCCGTCGAAGTGGAGGTCGCGTGGACACGCGATCAACGCACCCGCGGGCTGATGTGGCGTACCGAGCTCGCTGAGGGCACGGGCATGTTGTTCATCTTCCAGAAGGACTCGTGGTTGTCGTTCTGGATGAAGAACACGCTCATTCCGCTCGACATGATCTTCCTTCGGGCCGATCTCACCATCGTGGGCATCGTGGAAAAGGCCGAGCCGAAGACGCTGACCGGTCGCGCGCCCCAGGCTGAGTCGATGTACGTGCTCGAGGTGCCGTCAGGGTGGAGCGAGAAGATCGGCCTCAAGCCGGGGCTCAAGGTGAAGCTCGAAGGCATTCAGAGCATCCAGCCTCAGCCGTAAGAAGAACCGAGGTGAAGTACGCCCTCGGCTTCGCTCGCAGGGTTTTTCGAAATAAGGAGCGCTCACCGTTCATCCCAAAGCGGAGTCGAGGGATTGCCTCTCCTTCGCACTGCAAGTGCCCCCTCGACTTTGGCTCGGGGAGACCGGTGATGGAACCCGATTCCTGTTTCCGCCGACCCTCTCGGGCCGAGCGAAGTCGAGGCACCTCTTTCAACAGTCTCCTTCGCAGGGCGAGGGGGAGAAGATCAGTTCTTGATGCCTGAGTCCGTGGGCGCAATCGACTCGCTCGTCGAGCTCACCGGAGAAACGGCTTGCTGAACCGCCGCCTGCGCCTCGAGCGCCCCCAACTCAGCACTCGTGGCGATCTCATGAGCGAGCCTCGCCTCATCACCTTGCGACAACGCCAGCGAGTTCAACTTCCGGGCAACCGCCGACATCTCCGCCGCCCTCACCGTCGCATGAGTCGACCGCATGCCGATCAACGCAACACGCGCGCGCTCGAGCAACGCCACCTGTGACTTGAGCCGAGCCAGCACGCGCTCACGCTTGAGCCGCAGCTCACCCAAGCTTCCCAGCTCTTCCGTCAACGAGCTGGCCGCGGCCTCGAGCTGCGCCCGGGCCACCGCATCGCGCGCCGCCTTCGCGCTCTTCTTGAGCTCGTCGATTTCCTTCTGCAGCTCGGCGTGAGCGTTCTCCTGTACCTGCGCTTCGACGCCCGCCCACTCACCCGCAAGCTCGGCGGCGTCCTTCGTCAGCTTCTGCAGCGTGCGAGCGAGCTCCTCCCGAGCGGCGTCGCGAGGAAGCGCCGCGAGCTGCAGCCCCGCCTGGCGATACAGCGACAGCGCCCGGGTGAGCTGCGTGGCGAACTCATCCGAGAGCGTGGGAATGAGCTCTTCACACTTCGCCTCGACGGGGTCCGACTTCAGCGCGACATGGGAAGCGAGCGACCCGATGCCCGCGAACAGCGCGATCACCACGCCGCTCGCCGCGAAGTTCAGCACCGACGGCGTCGCGAGATCCTGCAGCCGCGACGACAGAATCTTCGCCACCTCGGTACCCGCCACCGCAAGCCCGCCGGTCGCCAGCGCGGTGCCCACATAGTGCAGCGCACCCGGGCGATCCGCCCCGACGCTGCCTTCTTCACCACGCTCCGCGAGCCGGGCCTTCACCATCAACGCACCCGCCGCCGCCCCCGCCAGCGCCACCGTCCACGCGGCCGAGAAGCCGAACAACCAGGGCACCGCCGGCAGAATCACCGACAGCCCCATCAGCAGCATCCGGTCGAACTTGTCGCCGCGAACGCAGGCCAACGACGTCGCCACCAGCGCGAGGAACGACAGCGGCACCTGCAGTTGCAGCCGCTGGGCGAGGAACGCGAGCACACCTGCGCCCGCTCCGGCGGCCAGCGCGCGGGTGACGTTCCGCTCGAAGGCTTCACGATGCTGCAACTGGATGACGGCCGTGTTTGACATGGCGTTTGGGACCCTGGCCCTTCAGTACGTGGAGCCCATCAGGCCGTAGTCGCGGCGGGCCTGAGTGCGAATCTGCTTCTGGAGAATCTTGCCTTCTTCCTGCGTGCTCGCCTGGTCGATGCCGACCTCGAGCTTCTTCTGGTTCTGGCGATCCTCTGCCATCGCAGGCGCGCCGGCGACCGCACCGGCCTCGTCGAACAACACCTCGTTCGCCTGGAGCCACTTGCGAGCACCCTCGCGATCGCCCTGTTCGAGCGACTCTGCCGCCTTCGCCGTGTTGTCAGCCGTACGAGCGCGGGCCGCGAAGACGATGGCGTCCTTGTCGCGGTTGTCCATCACCACCTTGACCTGATCGGTGGTCATCGCCGACAGCCGCGCTTCACCATGCACCGCGCCGTCCGCGAGCACGTCCAGGTACGACAAATCGAGCGCGCTCACGTCGAGGGTGTCACCCGCGGTCACCGCATCGACGGTGAAGTGGGCCACCACGCGCTCCTGCTGGGCGGCGGCGAAGTCGGGCAGGGCGACGGTCACCAGCTCCGAGTCGCCATCCATTCTGCGGGTGACCTGCGAGTACCCCAGCACGCGCTGCAGCTGCGCACCCTTCGGCACGCGGAAGGTGAGGCTGACGCCCCGAGCGACCTGCGTGCCCGCCGCGTTCAGGTCTTTCTGGAAGATGGCGGCGAGCTGCGAAGCGTCTTGCAGGTACGCGTAGGCGCCAGCGCCCACCTCAGCGAAGCCCGACATGAGCTGCTCGTTGAAGTCGTCGCCCACGCCGACGCTGCTGACCGACACGCCGTAGCTGCGAATTTCGCGGACGATCGCGGTCAGGCCTTCGAACTCGATGAGCCCTTCGGTGGGCTGGCCATCAGAGATGAGGATGAGTCGGTTGACCTTGAAGTCGGTGCGCGCGGCGAGCAACACGTCGCGGCCGGTGGTCAGCCCCGCGCCGATGTTCGTGCCGCCGTCGTCCCAGATGCCGTCGACGTACGCCAACATCTTTTCCTTGTTTTCCGAGGTGGCCAGCGCGCCGTCGAGCGACTTCACGTCACTGCCGTAGTGCACGATGGCCAGCCGGTCGGTGGGCGAGAGCTGGCTGATGAGTTGCCGCGCCGCCTGCTTGGCCTGGTTGAGCTTGAACCCCGACATCGAGCCGGAGCGATCGATCACCAACGCCAGGTTCACCTTCGACCGCGTCGCACCCGGAACTTCCGCCGCGCGCAGGTCGACGGTGGCGAACACGTCCTGGTGGCCCAGGCCCACGAAGGGGTGCGACAGGCGCCCGGTCATCGTCAGGCTGCCGTTCGTGACGGTCTTCGGCGTGGGCTGAAGGTGCGGGTCAGGGTGGGTGATGGCGGTGGGCCGCGAAAAACGAGGCACGCCAGCCACGAGCGCGATGAGCGCGAGCACTCCGGCGACAGCGAGGAAAATCCCAGTGCGATTCATGCGTGACCCCTTGTTCAGCAGCTCGGTGTGGAACCGATGGAACCCATGACAACCCCAACGTCGTCCCCGTTGCACGTTCGGGAACGTCGTTCGATCTGCTCTGCGAAGAGCAGGCCAGTGGTTTGAGTGATTCCGCGCGGCTGGGAGGCCTCGCCCTGACCTGAAGGCTTACATCCCACCGTCGCCGCTACCGCGGGCGCAGAAGTTGGGATCACGAATACCGGCGAAGCCGCCGTCACCACCGGCCAGCAGCGCCAGGGTCTCCGGGGAAAGCAGGAGCGAACGGCAGTTGAGCTTCCTGGGACCCTTGTCATCGGCTTCGTTGGCCGACGGGCAGACCGAGCCGAGCACGCACTGGCGGGAGCAATAACCCTCAGCCGGATCGTTGGCGCCCGCGTCAGAGGAGAAGAACGAGTCGCGCACGCAGATCAGATCTTCACAGTCGAGCGAACCGACGGCGATGAAGTCTTTGTTCTGGGCCTGAGCGTTGCGCACTTCGCTCTCGCGCAAATTCACGGGCGTACCGCCGTCGGGGTTGCGCTTGACCAGCACGCAGCGGTTGTTGAGATCGGTGGCGGGCTTGCAGCCCAGCCCAGAAACACTCAGCGCCAAAGCGACGAACAACAGGCGGTTCATTCGACCGATCTCCTGACCTTGATGGCCTCTGCGATGAAGCGCGTGGAAGGTACCACACGCGTCTGCGAGATCGAGACTTCACAACGGAGCCCCAACAGGTAGAGTCCGCGCCGCTGTAATCGGCAAGGGGCTTTGGCGTCGTCCTGAGGCCGCGAAGAAACACCTTAGCGTCGCGGAGATGCACATTTGACTCGGAATCTGGCTGCGGCGTCGCTCGTCGCGCTTCTTCTCGTTGGGGAACGCGCCTTCGCTCAGAATTCGTTCGAGGGCGTCGATCTCACGGGCGATGAGCCCAAGAAGGTTGAACCCGATGTGGCTGCCCCTCCACCGAAGCAGGTGAAGACGGCGACCGACGCGGCGCCTTCCCCTGCGAAGAAGTCTGGCAACCCCGCCGTCGAGCGCGACACCACGCAAGACGACCGCGTGAAGTCGGTGCAGCGAAAGCTGTACACCAAGCGTGGCCGCTTCGAGCTCGCGCCCTCGTTCATCATCAACGTCAACGACGCCTATTACACGAAGCTCGGCGGAGCGATCCGCGCGGCCTTCTACCCGCACGACTCACTGGCCATCTCGGCGCGCTTCTCGTTGATGCAGACGACGCCCACCGACGACGTGAAGACGGCCAAGCAGAACCTCTTCTCCCGCATCTTCTTCTCGGTGCCCGTCTGGTCCGTGATGGGCGATCTCGAGTGGAGCCCGCTCTACGGCAAGGTGGCGATGTTCAACTCCATCCTCCACCTCGACGGCTACCTCATCGGTGGCGGCGGCGTGGTTTATACCGAGACCTCGGCGGTCGCGCTCCCGGGTGCTCCTCCGCAGGCCGACGGCAGCGCTGCGGCACCTCGCGGCGTCAACCCCGCCTTCGATCTCGGCGTGGGCCTTCGCTTCGTGGTGAAGGACTTCATCGCCGTCAACGTGGCCTTGATCAACACGACCTACATCGACACGCCGACGGGCACTACGAAGGGCGTCACGCAGAACCTGATGCTCGTCAACGTCGGCCTCTCGATCTTCTTCCCCTTCAAGTCGACCTATAAAGAGGCTGAGTGATGCAGCGGCTTTCGTTGTGGCTGGCGCTCGCCAGCCTGGTCGCGACGCCCGTGTTCGCGGCGTCCGAAGATGAAGCAGGCGACGTCTCTGAAGTCGACAAGGACTCCTCGGGCCCGCTGAAGGATCGCGTTCGCCCGGTCTCGGGCCACCTCTTCTTGATGGATGGCCGCTTCGAAGTGAGCCCCGGCATCGGGCTCTCGTTGCGCGACGCCTTCTGGCAAAAGGTCGGCTTCGGCGCGGCGTTCACGTACCACTTCACTGAAGAGGTCGGGCTGTCGGCGCGCGCGAGCTACAACCTCTCGCTCATCTCGGGGGCGGCTCAGATCTGCGATCCGGTCGGCGGCGGCTGTGCGACGCCCACCGAGGCCGAGCTCTCCACCTTCGACGGCAACCCGGCCAACGTCTCCTTCGGCCGCATGTCGCTGCTGACCAGCGTCGATCTCCAGTGGGCGCCGCTCTACGGCAAGCTCGCGCTGTTCTCCGAGAAGATCCTCAACTTCAACATGTACGTGTTGGCCGGCCCGACCTTCCTCATGTACGGCCCGCCCGCAGCGAGCCGCTTCACCGTGGGAGGCAACGTGGGCGTGGGTTTTCGCTTCTTCTTCAACGAGTGGCTGACGCTCCGCCTCGAGGTGCGCGACGTTCTGTATTTCGAAGAGAACGACCGCGATCGCACCAAGGGCTCCTTCCGCAACCAGCTGATGACCGAGGTCGGGTTCTCGATGTTCTTCCCCACCCTCTTCAAAGAGGAGGGCTGAACCATGCGCCTGACTCGACTGCTCACGCTGGTGGTGGTGGCCTGCTTCGCCGCGCCTTCTTTCGCTCAGATGAACTTCGAAGGCCTCGATCTCGGAGGCAAGAAGAAGGGCAAGGGCAAGAAGAAGGCCTCCGACAAGAAGAAGACGGACGAGAAGAAGCCCGAAGACAACGGCGAGGTGCCGCTGCCTGAAGGGGGTCTGGACCTGTCCAAGCCGACTCCGGTGGCCGTAGAGAAGCCCAAAGACACCAAGCCCGCCGCCACCATGTCGTTCGACGCGGTCGACGTGTCGGGCAAGACGGGCGACCGCCAGAAGATGGACGCGGCGATCACCTTGTTCAAGAACGACAACTTCGAGCCGGCCGCGCTCGCGTTCTTCGACATGAGCCAGGATCCCGCGATGGCGGGGCTGGTCGTCGAGTCGGAGTACTGGCTGGGCAAGAGCCTCTACAAGCTGGGCATGTACCACTCGTCGCTCCAGATGTTCTCCAAGGTGCTGGCGCGTGGGCCTGCGACGAAGTTCTTCAAGAGCTCACTCGAGTGGCTCTTTTTCATCGCGCGCAAGACCGTGAACGAGACGGTGGTGCTCGACGAGATCGCCCGCTACTCGAACTACGAGTTCCCCGAGCGCTTCCGCAACGAGTTCCGCTACCTGCTGGCCCGCTACAACCTGGTGCGCGGCAAGGCACTCGATGACGCCGAGCAGACCGGCGAGGCGACCAAGGCCTTCGACGAAGTGAAGCGCCTGGCCCTGATGATCCCCAAGGGCGACGTCTTCTACCCGCGCGCGAAGTACCTCGAGGGGCTCGCGTACTTCCGCGAGAACAAGCTGGAGACCGCGCTCGAGGCGATGAAGGAAGTCGTTCGTTCCACCCGCCAGGCCGAAGGGCCGACCACTGCCGAGAGCAAGCAGCTCAAGGCGCTGCGCGAGATGGCCTTCATGCAGCTTGCCCGCACCCACTACGGCGCCAAGCAGAACCGCTACGCCATCACCTACTTCGACAAGATCGAACGCGGCGGCGTGCAGTGGCTCGAGTCGTTGTTCGAGGCCTCCTGGGCGCATTACCGCATCGGTCAGTACGAACAGGCGCTGGGTAACCTCATCACCCTGAGTTCCCCTTTCTTCCGCGACGAGTACTTCCCCGAAGCGCTCATCTTGAAGGCGGTCGTCTACTTCGAGAACTGCCGCTACCGCGAGGCGCTGACCATCATCGAAGACTTCGAGGGCATCTACGGCCCCGTGCAAGATGAGCTCGACCTGCTCGTCGGCAAGAACATGGAAGCGACCGAGTACTTCAACGTGCTCGACGAGGTCCGCAAGAAGAACAAAACGGGCCAGAAGCTCAAGGGCACCGACGAGATCCTCGAGCGCATCTTGAACCTCGCGCTCACCGACAAGGACCTCAAGAAGACGGTCGACTCGATCGCCGAGCTCGAAACCGAGATGGACGGGGTGGGCGAGAAGGGTGACACCTTCAAGTACAGCAACCTCTCCAAGCAGCTCATCGAGCGGCTCAAGGAGCAGCGCCAGGGTCTCATCGGGAAGGCCGGCCTCATGGCCAAGGCCAAGCTCGACTTCGAGCTGGGTCAGCTCAAGACGCTCCGCGCGAACGGTCTGCGCATCAAGTTCGAGACCACGTCGATGGAAAAGGACTTCCTCGAAGAGATGCTCAAGGCCGGTGGTCAGGTGTCGACGGTCAAGAAGTACAAGTACCGGACTGACGTGTCTGACGACCAGCTCTACTGGCCGTACGTGGGTGAGTACTGGCGCGACGAGCTGGGCACCTACCAGTACACCCTGACCAAGGGCTGCATCAGCCGCGACGGCGCGAACACGCAGAAGGAATGACCAGCGTGAGCCAGCGGCCGGTCACCATCGCGTTCGATGTGATGGGGGGCGACCACGGCCCGCTGGAGATCGTGCGGGGCGCGGCGCAGTTGACGCTCGACACCCCGCATATTCACGCCCTGTTGGTGGGCGATCGGGCCCTCATCGATCAGGCGCTGAGCCAGGTGAAGCACCACGCCGAGCGGGTGGCGGTGCATCACGCGGCCGACTTCGTGGGCATGCATGAGAAGCCCAACGCCGCGCTCGAGAGCAAGCCCGACTGTTCGGTGATGGTGGCCGCGCGGCTGGTGCGTGAGGGCGAGGCCGACGCGATGGTCTCGGCGGGCAACACCGGGGCAGGCGTGCTCGCCTGTGCGCGCAACTTCACCTTGATTCCGGGCGTGCGGCGCGCGGCGCTGGCCACCGTGTACCCAACGGCCGTCGGCCGCGGCGAGAAGAACGACCCGTTCAGCCTCATCCTCGACGTGGGCGCGACGGTCGATGCGTCGGCCGACGATCTGGTGGCCTTCGCCATCATGGGCTCGGCCTACGCGCGCATCATCTCGAAGAACGAGAACCCCACCGTGGCGCTGCTTTCCAACGGCACCGAGGCGCAGAAGGGCCCGGCGCGCGTGGTGGAGGCCAACCAGAAGCTGCAGCACATCGCCGGCCTGCGCTTCATCGGCAACGTCGAGGGCGTCGACATTCCCAAGGGCACCGCCGACGTCGTGGTGTGCGACGGCTTCGTGGGCAACGTGTGCCTCAAGATGCTGGAGGGCGTGAGCGAGACGGTGATCGAGCTCGCCCGCTACGCGTACAAAGAGAAGCTGCTGTGGCGCGCGGGCCTGGCGATGCTCTCGTCGGGCATCGAGCGGATCAAAGAGGTGACCGACTGGGAGCAGTACGGCGGCGCGCCGATTCTCGGGTTCGATCGACTTTTCATCAAAGCGCATGGGCGCTCGAAGTCGCGGGCCATCACCAACGCGGGGAAGGTGGCCGCCCGGGCCGTATCGAAAGACCTCGCGAACGCGATTCAAGGCATGCTCCCGAAGGCGTGAACGAGCTCGAGCCCAAACTTCCCGTGCGGCGCATCTACCGCTGGGATCTCGACAAGACGTACCTGCAGACGGACTTCGACACCTTCCGTCAGCTGGTGCGCACCGCGTTTCAGAAAGCCCACGAGAAGAAGGCCATACCCGGGGCGGCCGCGCTCATTCGCGAGCTGCGCGCTTCGGGTGATTCGCGCCTGTGCATCGTCTCGGGCAGCCCCACGCAGATGCGCACGGTGCTCACCGAGAAGCTCAAGCTCGATGGGGTCGAGTTCGACGAGCTGGTGCTCAAAGACAACCTGCGCAACCTGGTGCGCGGCCGCTTCAAGGCCATGCGCGGGCAGGTCGGCTACAAGTTGCCGGTGCTGTTGGAGAGCCGCGCGCGCGCGCCCGTGGAGGCCGAAGAGGTGCTCTTCGGTGACGACGCCGAGGCCGACGCCTTCATCTATTCGCTCTACGCCGACATGGTGGCGCACCGCGTGTCAGAGCCCGTGGTGCACCGCGTGCTCGAGGCGGCCGAGGTCTACAGCGACGACATCGCGCGGGTGATCAGGCAGTGGAAGGAGATCCCCCAGGCCGACCCCGTGCGGCGGATCTTCATCAACCTCGACCGCCTCACGCCCCCCGCTGCCTTCGCGCGCTACGGGGCGCGGGTGGTGCCGATCTTCAATTATTTCCAGGCGGCGCTGGTGCTGCTGGGCGACAAACACCTCACCGCGCCGCAGGTGCTGCGGGTGATGATCGAGCTGGTGCAGACGTCGGGCTACAACCTGCTGACCCTCTCGAACTCGTTTCAGGATCTGCTGCGGCGTGGCCTGCCCATCGCGGGCGTGGCCGAAGCACTGCTCGAGGCCCTGCAAGGCCCTGCGGCCGTCTTCCAGATGGTGCGGCCGATGCCCGACATCATCGCGGCCTTCAGCAAACGGGTCGTTGCCCTGGGCGCCCAGCCGCCGCTGCCGAAACACAGAGACATCGACTACCTGTCGCTGCTCGACGACGCCCGGCCGCGGACTCACAAGAAGCGCAGGTAGCGGGGCCGCGAGCAAGTGCCCCCTCGACTGGGCTCGGGGTGACGGGGGTCCCGTTCGCGTCGAGCGCAGTCGAGATGCCACTTGCTGCGCGAGGCGGAAGTGCTCCTTCGACTTCGCTCACAGGGTTGGCCGAAATAGAAATGACTCCAATCACCGGTCTCCCCGAGCGCAGTCGAGGGGGCACTTACCGCCCGAAGGCGAGGTAATCCCTCGAC
>JAYVFP010000194.1:0-36030 GCA_043773025.1 Archangium sp. | reverse complement strand
TCGCATCGAGCGAAGTCGAGATGCCACTTGCTGCGCGAGGCGGAAGTGCTCCTTCGACTTCGCTCAGGAGGACCGGTTGTTCTTCGGAAAGAAATCGCAGGCGAAGCGGTCCCCTGCGAGCGTGGCGGCTCAGCTCAGTGAGCCAGCCAGCCCGCATCCATCTGCTGCGCGGTGCCGGTGATGCTCCAGGCGCCTTCACCACACAGGAAGGTCGCCAGCTGCGCGACCTCTTCGGGCTCGATCAACCGCTTGATGGCGTTCTGCGTGAGCAGCACCTTTTCGAGCACCTCGTTCTCGGGAATGCCGTGCGCCTTCGCCTGATCAGCGAGCTGCTTCTCGACCAGCGGCGTGCGCACGTAGCTGGGGCAGATGGCGTTGCAGGTGATGTTGCGGCTGCGAGCCCCCGCCTCGAGGGCGACGACCTTGGTCAGGCCCATCATGCCGTGCTTGGCCGAGACGTACGCGCTCTTGAAAGGCGAGGCGATGAGGCCGTGCACCGAGGAGACGTTGACGATGCGGCCCCAGCTGCGCTCGTACATGCCGGGCAGCACCGACTGGATCAGCTGAAACGGCGCGGTCAACATCACCTGGATCAACAGGTCCCACTTCGCCTGCTCGAACTTCTCGATGGGGCTCACGTGCTGCAGGCCCGCGTTGTTCACCAGCACGTCGATGGGCCCCGCTTCGCGCGCGAGCTGGGCCACCGCGTCTTGCTTCGAGAGGTCAGCGGCCAGACACCGCACCGCGGGCAACGCGCCGTACACCTCGGCGAGCCGGGTGGCCGACAGGTCGCTGGCGATCACCTGCATGCCCTGCGCGTGAAACTCGTGAACGATGGCGAGGCCGATGCCTGACGCGGCGCCGGTGACCAGCGCGCGCTTCTTCTCGAGGGTCTTCACTTGAGCAGCTCCTGCACCGCCTGCGCGGTCTGTGGGTGGTTCATCACGCCGTAGTGATTGGCGGGCACTTCGATCGATCTGGAGCGCGTGGCCACCGAGAGGAACGCGTCGCGATCGGCCTCGGTGATGATGTCGGCGCCGGGCATGAACGGGTGGCCCGCGCGAACGAGCAACGTCTGGCAGACCACGTGGGGCCACAACGCACGCACGTCGGTGGTGGCGGCGTAGGTGAGATCTTCGATGACCGCGTCTTTCGAGGCGCGCTGGCAGACGCCGCCTTCGGTCTCGACGAGATCTTCGCGGTAGTGCGCTTCCCAGAAGTCGCTCCAGGGCACCACGCCGACGCCCTTCACCAGCGCGAGGAACGCGTCGACCGAGGGGTAGACCGCGCCCAGTCGCTGCGCCGCTCCCATGATGGGAGGCATCGCGCGCGCGTCAGGCACCCCGACGGCGTCGATGAGCACCAGGTTTCGCACGCGCAACGGCGCGAGCTTCATCAGGGTCAGGCCCACGAAGGCGCCCATGCTGTGCCCGATGAAGTCGAACCGTTCGGTACCCAGGGCATCAGCTGCCGCGAGCACGTCGCGCGCGTGGGCTTCCCAGCCGTGCGTTCCACTCTTACCCGGAGCACTGCGCCCGCGGCCGCGCAGATCGAGCGCCACCAGCGTGCGGCCCAGCTCGGCGACGGCAGGCCCCAGCATGCCGAAGGTGAAACAGTTCGCTGAGAGCCCCGGAACGCCGAGGGCGAGCGGCTTGCCCACCTCGCCGTGCACCCGCGCCCGCAAGGTGCCCGAAGGCAGAGAAAGAAGACGATCCACACCAGGGGAGACAGGGCCTGCGTTCACCCCGTGCGGATAGCAGCAATCCATGTTGCGGCGCAACAATCAGCCAGTGCGTGGAACGGCCGGGTACTTGTTGCACTGCAACACAAACCTCCCGAGCCCTGCGAAGGAGACTGTTGAAGTGCCCCCTCGACTGGGCTCGGGCTGACCGGTGATGGAACCCGATTCCTACACCGTCGCCGGGCTGGTCTGAGCGCGCGGCGTGCGCCGCCCATCGGGGGTCGGCTTGAAGACAGCCACTGCGTTCTTGCCGAGCTGCTTGGCCTGGTAGAGCGCGTGATCCGCGTTCTCGAGCAACGTCTCAGCGTCGTTGCCCGCTTCGGGATGGAGGGCGAGGCCTGCGCTCGCGGTGATTCTCACCAACAGGCCCTCGAGCTCGTGAGGCCGCGAGATGGCTTCGATCAACTTCGTGGCCACCCGGCGGGCGGCGGCTTCACTCTTCACCTGAAAAAGCGCGACCATGAACTCATCACCGCCCAGCCGCGCCACCGTGTCGACCGCGCGCACCGTGGCCCGCATTCGTTTCGCGACGCTCTCCAAGAGCAGGTCTCCGACGCCGTGGCCCCAGGTGTCGTTGACAGCCTTGAAGCCGTCGAGATCGAGATAGAGCACCGCCATCACACCGTGGTTGCGCCGGGCGTGGGCGAGCGCCATCTGTACGCGCTCGTGCGCCGCGCGCCGATTTGCGAGACCGGTGAGCGGGTCTTGCCGGGCCAGCAGCTCCAGCGCACGAACGTGCGCACGGTCGGCCGCGTGGAGCAGCCGCACCTCGAGCAGGTTGTGCACGCGCGTGAGGATCTCTGCGAGATCGAACGGCTTGCTCACGAAGTCTTTCGCGCCGCCCTGAAGCGCGCGCAGCCGCTGCCCCAGCGACGCGGTCACCGCCAGCACCGACAGATAGCTGTCGAGCTCGAGCTGCTTGAGCTCGTCCATCACCGCGAAGCCATCCATCTGCGGCATGTGCAGGTCGAGGAGAATCAGGTCGAACCGATGCGCGCGATGCAGTTCGACGACCTCTCTCGAGTCAGTGGTCGAGCGCACGTTGGTGTAGCCCGCGTTCTGCAGCACACGTTCGAGCAGGAGCACGCTCGCTGCCTGGTCATCCACCACGAGAATGCTGGCGCTCAGAATGCTCGCTTCGGGAATCATGCGAGGTGGATTTGCATCGAGTGCGCCAGTACGTGGTTGAGCGCGGTTGAGGCCCGAAGTGCGGGTCTGCTCCATCAAGGTGAAGGAGCGGGATCCTTCGTTTCGATTCCTTCAGGAGAAGCAGTTTCCACTGGGGCAGGAACCGGACTGGAAGCGCCCACCCTCACTTCGGCTCAGTAGTGGCGCTCGAGCACGTACCAACCGAACGCTCGCAACATCACCTTGGCCAGCGACTCATCTACCAGGGGGGTGAGCGCCAGCCACGCGTCTTCCACGAGTGCGCGCGCATCATCGAGACACCCGTCGAGCGCGCCGGCCTTTTCGATCAGCGCGATGGCCTCGCCGACGATGGCGGGATCCGCTGAGCGCAACGAGACCAGCGCCCACAGGTGCAGCCGCTCTTTTTGATCGAGGGCCCCGAGCGCACGCGCCACCGGCAGCGTCACCTTGCCGTGCGTGAGATCTTCACCGCGCTGCTTCAAGTCACCCTGGAAGCCGCGCAGGTTGAGCACGTCGTCGACGATCTGAAACGCGAGGCCCAGCGCATCGAAGTAGCGGCCGACGGCCTCCACCTGCACCGGCGTTCCACCGCCCACCAGCGCCCCCATGCGCGCGAGCGCTGAAGCAGGCGCCGCGGTCTTGAGCCGGTGAATGGCGAGCACCCGCTGCTCGAGGGCAGCGACGTCGCCGCGATCGAGCGCGGTCGGCACGTACGCCTCGAGCCCGTCGAGATCGATCGCCTGGCCTGCGTGGCCTTCCCGCAGCGCCTCGAAGTACAAATCGTAGAGCTGCAGCTTGACGTCGTCGGCCACCAGCGAACGCTTCAACATGCGCTCACCCATGAAGTACGCGGCGGTGCCGGCGTTGATCGCGATCGCCTCGCCGTACTTCAAGTGGCTCGTCGGCCCACCACGTCGCACGTCTGACTTGTCCTGCACGTCGTCGACGATGAGCGAGCCCACGTGCATGAACTCGGGGAACGCGAGCCACTCGGCGAACTTGCGCGAGTCACCCAGCACCACGTCGCAGCAAGCGAGCGCCGCGTAGGAGCGCCAGGCCTTACCGCCGCGGTCGGTGATCTCCCTCACCGGCGCTATCAACGTGCGCGCGAGCTGCTCGAGATCGACGCCGTCGAGCACCGACTCGCGGCCCGGCACCGCCACCAGGGTGTTGGCGTGCGCGCGGGTGAGCTCGAGCGGGTAGACGGCCTGCACCGATTCACGCACCGCCTCGCCCACGCTCTTGAAGAACGCGTCGAGCGTCTCTGCGGCGAAGAAGCCGCTGCGCTCCACGAAGCCCAGGCCCGCAACCGCCTGGCCGTCACGGGTGCCCTTCACCTGGCAGCGGCCCTCCCAGAAGGCGGGCTTGCTGATCACCGTCACCAGCTCTTGATCGCCGAACTCGGCCTCCACCGTGAGCGACAGGGCTGCACCTGGGATCTGCAAATCATACGTGGTGGGGTAACACTCGAAGGTGCGCACGCTGCGCCACTGACCGCTCGGCGTCAGAGAGAACTCGCTGAACGCGCGGCTGGTGCCGTCGGCGTCGATGACGATCGCCCAGCGGCCCTTCGACTCCTTCGTCTCGGAGTGCACCAGGTCGTAGACGCTCACGTCGCTGCCGTCGTCGAGCTGAGCCGAGACCCAGTTCCACGCCACCACGCCCAGGTCGCTGCCCGGCTTCTTCTCGTCAGGCGGGGCCTGCCGCGGCGAGTCGCTGAACTCGTGGTCGTACCAGCCCTGCCCCGTCACCTCGGCGGCGACGCCATCGAGCGTCACCCGGCCCTTCACCTCGCAGCGCGGCACGAAGACGTAGAACATGTCTTCGCCGTGCACGCCCCGCACCACCCCGTCGTCACCGTGGCGAATGGGCGGCTTCTTCAACACGAAGGTCAGCTCGGCGCCGACCGGGCTGCGCGGGCCTTCGGGGCTTCCCAGCACCAGGCGGTACTCACCGGGGCTCACCTTCTCGAAGCGCATGCCGCCGTAGTCGAGCGCGAGCTGGCCTTCAGAGACGTTCACCTTCCCTGGGAAGAAGCGATCGGGCAGCGGCACCTTGCCCTGCTTCAACACTTCGCTCACCGCGCGGTTGAGCCGCTCGTCGCGCGCGCCCTGGCCCTGCTTGATGCGCTCCAGCCCAATCACCGGGGCGTTGGCGTCGACGAAGCTGCGCGCGACGTACTCCTTCTTCGCGAGGTCGGTGATGCCCCAGGTCAAGGAGTGCGCGTACTCGAACGAGCCGTCGGGGCGCTTGCCGTTGATGATGCGAAAGAACGCCGCGAAGAGCGAGAGCTGCCGGCCGTCGGCCGCGGTGAGGTGCGCGTTGACGTACCACCACTCCGTCATCGCCGACGGGTGGGGGAGATCGTGCTTCGCGAGATCGACGCGCCCGGGTTCGGGCCAATGACTGGGTAGGACGATTGGGGCCGACACCGAACCTTCGCTTTCGTTTTCCCCCCCGAGACCCCCGAACCTTGGGAGGGCGAGCGCCGCGTGTCAACGGCCTCGTACACAAGTCGCGAAAGCGCCGTCAGCGCAAGGCGTGCTGCGAAGCCCCGTTCTGCAGGTCAGGCATGAGGAAGAAACGTGAGTCGCGCTCTCCCCTGAAATGCGTCACGTCGCACACGCAGTGATTGCGCTCCAGGAATTGGCGCGCACGGATGGCTACACTTGGTCCCGTGCTTCCGCTTCCATCGTTGGTCTTGCTGGTGCGTCACGGTGCGACTGAGTGGTCGGTCTCGGGCCGCCACACCGGGAGAACGGATCTTCCTCTGACGGAGCTTGGGGTCGCTCAGGCCACGGGAGTCAGGCCGGTCATCGAACGCCTGCTCGAGGGGGCCAAGCCCATCGTCTTCACCAGTCCCCTGCAGCGCGCGAAGCAGACCGCGGCGTTGGCGCTGCCCGGTGAGCAAGCCTCGCACGTCGATGCGTTGATGGAGCTCGACTACGGCGCGTACGAGGGCCTCAAGACCTCGCAGATTCTGGCGCGGGATCCCCAGTGGAACTTGTTCACCGGTGGGTGCCCGAGTGGAGAGCGGCCCGAGCAGTTCGAGGCGCGGTGTGATTCGTTCGTCGAGCTGCTGCAGCGGTCGGCTTCAGGGCGGGCGGTGGTCGCGTTCACGCACGGGCATTTGAGCCGGGTGTTGACCGCGCGGTTGCTCGGGTTGCCGGTGACCACGGCCGCGGCGCTCTTCAATGAGACCGCGTCGGTGAGCGTCATCAACGTGCACCGCGGGCGATGGGCGCTGGTGGGGTGGAACATTCGCGGCGAGCCTTGAAGAAGGTGCTGTTTCTTGTTCTCTCAGCTTCCGCGGCCCAATGAGCAGGCCTCCCGGCGCGCGCATGGGGGTGACGCGCTGAGGCTGGCTTCGACCAGGCCGGTGCTCCTTTTCAACCTGTAACAACCCTGTTGTTACGCGTGACAACAGGGTTGTTATGGCCAGAAAAGTCGCCCCGAAAGGACCTGTCGAGCTGAGGATCTTCGCCCGCGGAGAGAGGCCTGTCGGAGTCGAACGCAGACTGAAGACCTGATGTCAGCCCGTTCGTGAAGAGCAGCTACTTGAACTTCAGACCGTTCGGCTGAAGAGCGGTCGGTCAGGCGCCTGCCTCGCGAGCCGCGCATCGAGCGCCATGCACACGTTCCGCACGAATGGCTCACCTGCGTGGGTCACCTTGAGTGACGACTCCGTCAGCTCGATGAGGCCATCACGCGCGAGCTCGCCGAGGTTCGCGAAGTACGGCTGAGCCGAGGGCACCCAGCTCGTCTCGAAGCGCGTCATCACCTCGAGAATGTGGCGGCGCAGCAGCAGATCCTCTTCATCGAGCAGGTGCCCCTTGACGATGGGCAGCTCACCCTTCGCGATGCGCGCGTGCCACGCGGGCAGTGACTTCTCGTTCTGCGCGAACGCAGTCCACGTATCGCCGATCGCCGAAGTGCCCAGCGCGAACAGCGGCATGGTGCTCCGGTCGGTGTAGCCCATGAAGTTCCGGTGCATGCGGCCCTGCGCGTAGGCCTTCCACAACCCGTCGCTCTCGAGCGCGAAGTGATCGAGGCCGATCTCTTTGTACTTCGCGCCCAGCAGGAGCGCGCGGCCGCGTTCGTACAACACCCGCTTCGCCTCGCCGCCCGGCACGTCTTCGTCTTCGAAGCGCCGCTGCACCGTCTTCATCCACGGCACGTGCGCGTAGCCATAGAACGCGATGCGATCAGGACAGAGCGCGCGCACCTCGCTGACCGTGCGCTCGATGCTCTGCTCCGTCTGGCGGGGCAGGCCGTAGATCAAGTCGTAGTTGATGCTGGTGAAGCCCAGCGAGCGCGCGTGCTCGGTGACGACGCGCACTTCTTCCACCGTCTGGTAGCGGTTGACGCCGTGCTGCACCTTCTCGTCGAAGTCCTGAATGCCCAGCGAGAGCCGCTTGAAGCCATGCTTCGCGAGCACCTCGAGCTGCGCGCGCGTGGTCACCCGGGGATCCGCTTCGATGCCCAGCTCTGCGTCGGCGGGAAGATCTGCGAACGACAGCAGCCCACCCACCAATCGCTCGAGTTGCTCAGGCGTCAGATAGGTCGGCGTGCCACCACCGATGTGCACTTCATCGAGCCGCACGCGGCCAAACCGCGACACGTAGAGTTGCCACTCGGCCAGCAGCGCCTCGACGTAGGGCCCCGCGCCCGAGGTGTCGCGGGTGATGACCGTGTTGCAGCCGCAGTAGTGACACAGCGAACGGCAGAACGGCACATGCACGTAGAGCGCGCCACCCTGCCCCAGCGCGTGACTTCTGGTGATCGCGTCACCGACGTGCGTGAACCACTGCTCCTGCGTGGGCGCGGCCTGCCAGTACGGCACCGTCGGGTAGCTCGTGTAGCGCGGCCCCGGCACGTCGTACTTGGCGAGCAGCTCGCTGCTCTTCACGGCCCCGCCCGCAGCTCGTGCGCGAGCATGGCGATGAACTTGGGCGACGCGTTGACCGCGGGAATGAGGGTGAGCGATTCGCCGCCCGCTTCACGGAACGTCTCCGCGGCGCGCAGGCCGATCTCCTCCAGCGTCTCCAGGCAGTCCGCGACGAACGAAGGGCACGCCACCGCGAGCCGCTTCACGCCGCGTTTCGCCAGCTCAGCGACCACTTCATCGGTGTGAGGGGTCAGCCACGTGGCGCCCTTGATTCGCGATTGAAACGAGGTGGTGGTCGCGCTCACGGTGAGGCCCGCCGCTGCCGTGAGCGCGCGGCTCGTGGCGAAACACTGCGCGCGATAGCAGTTCACGTTCTGCGCACCGATGGGAGGACACTCCGCCGTCTTCTCGGCGCACGAGGCCGTGCTGCACACCGGCTTGAGCTGGCGCACCGGCAGGCCGTGAAAGCTGAACAACACGTGATCCGCGTTCACTGACTTCACCGTCTCGCGAATTTGGTCCGCGGCCGCTTCGATGAACCCCGGCCGCGAATAGAAGGCCGGCAGCACCGAGGTCGAGGGCGGCTGAATCTGCAGCCCCATCAACTTGTGCCACGCCTCTACCGTGCCGCCCGAGGTGGCCGACGCGTACTGCGGGTACATCGGCACCAGCGTGATGTGCGTCACGCCGCGCGCGTGCAGCGCCGAATAGGCGTCTTGCATCGAGGGCTTGCCGAAGCTCATCGCCAGCTCGACCTCGACGCCGGGCAACTCCACGCGCAACGCTTCGACCTGCGCCTTCGAGTTGATCAGCAGCGGCGAGCCCTGCGGCGTCCAGATCTGCTGGTAGGCATGCGCGCTCTTCCGCGGCCTGAACGGCAGGATGATCAGGTTGAGCAGCATCCAGCGCGCGAGCGGGGAGAGATCGATGACGCGCGGATCGTTGAGGAACTGCGCGAGGTACCTGCGCACCGCGGGGACGCTGGGATCATCCGGCGTTCCGACGTTGACCAGCACCACACCCTGCTTCTTCTGGATCGACGCGAGTGCGTTCATGGACGGAACAGGTAGCCTCGACCGCGGACGGTGACGAAGTGCACCGGGCTCTCGGGGTTGGGCTCGAAGAGCCGCCTCAGCCGGAGAATGAAGTTGTCGATGGTGCGATCAGTGGGGAACGCGTCCATGCCCCAGACCTCTTCGAGGATGTCGGCGCGCGCGAGCACCTTGTCGACGTTCTTCGAGAAGAGCTCCATCAACTTGAGCTCTTTGTCGGACAACGTGACCTCACCTTCTGAAGTCACCGCGCGCCCGGTGTCGAAGCGCACCGAGAAACCATCGCCCAGCTGCAGCGCACGAGGCGCCGCGGCCACGGTGCCCGTCGCCCGGCGAAGGAGCGAACGAATGCGCGCGAGCAGCTCGGCCACGTCGAAGGGTTTGGTCAGATAGTCATCAGCGCCGCAGTCGAGCCCACGCACCTTCGCCTGCACTTCACTGCGCGCGGTGAGCATCAAGATGGGGTAACGCACGCCGGCATCACGCGCGTCACGCACGAGCTGAAAACCTTCTCCGCCCGGGAGCATCACGTCGACCACCGCGAGCTGAACATCGGGCTGGGCGAGCGCCGTGGCTCCGGTCTCGAAGGTCGCGGCCGAGGTCACCTGGTAGCCCGCGTGCTTCAAGTTGAGCACCACCAGGTCACGCACCAGCGCTTCGTCTTCGATGACCAAAATCTTCTCAGCCACGGGCCACCGCCAACGGCAGCTCGAGCGCGAACACGCTGCCCTGCCCCGGCCCTGCGCTCTTCGCCGTGAGCTCACCGTGCATGCGTCGGGCGAGCTGGCGCGAGATGAACAGGCCCAGGCCACTGCCGTGCGCCACACCCTTGCCGCCACCCCGCTCGAACGGCTCGAACAGCCGCTCGGCGTCCTGGGGGTCGAAGCCCTGGCCCGTGTCGCGGATCTCCAGGCGCCACCGGGTGCCCCTGGCGTGACCGACGAGGTCGACCCGGCCGCCGCCGTACTTACGCGCGTTGTCGAGCAGGTTCTCAAGCACCACCCGCACCGCGTCGCGATCGCACGACACCGAGACTGGCTCCGTGGGCTCCCAGCGCACGTCGTCGTCGGGGAAGCTGGCGCGCCGGTGGTCGAGGATCTCTGCCACCAACTGCAGCGCGGGCACCACCTCGGGAGCGCTCGCGTCGCGCGCCACCGTGCGCTGATACGCCAGCGTGGTCTCGACCATGTGCTCCAGGCGATCGCACTCAGCGATGCCTTGATTCAAGAAACGCGCGTGGAGCTCAGGGGGAATGCTGCCGTTGCCCAGGCTCTGCAGCAGCGCGCGCACCCCAGCCAGCGGCGTCTTGAGCTGGTGCGTGGTGAGCGAGAGCATCGAGTGCATCTTCTGCGTTTCACCCTGCCGGTGGCGCGCGACCATGAAGAGCACCACGGCGAGCACGCAGAGCAAGGCGCCCGCAAGCGCCGACTCACCGGAGATCATGAACAGCTGACGCTGCGTGGCCTCCTCGAGCGCGAGCAGACGGTTGACCCGCTCGACGCCGTCGAAGGTGGCTTCGAGCTGCCCGCGCAGCAGCAGGTCACTGGCCACGATGTTCCGGCGCACGAGCACCGCCCACCAGCCCATCAAAGGACCGACGGTCGACAACGCCGCCGCGAAGACGATGACGTCGAGGTTCCTTTTGAGAAACTGGCGGAAGCGGTTCATGGGGTTGGCGTATCAGAGTGCCGCGACGAGGCGCTCCACGTCGTCGGGTGAGTGCGCTGCCGACAAGAAGCCCACCTCGTACGCAGAGGGCGGCAGGTAGATGCCTGCCTCCAGCCACTGGCCGTAGCGGCTCTTGAAGCCCGCCACCGCTTCGGGCGCGATCTTCTCGGCCTGCGTGGGGACTGCGCCGGTGAGCGAGTAGTACGGCCAGAACAGGCTGCCCACGCGCACCATGCGAAACGCGCGGTTCTTCTTCTCGGCCACCGCGCTGTCCATCAACGCGCCCAGCGCCTCGAGGTGCCGGTAGGGCGCCCCCGTGCGCAGCTCGGTCAACGTGGCGATGCCCGCGGCGAGCGCGACCGGGTTTCCGGCCATGGTGCCTGCCTGGTACGTCTTTCCCAGGGGCGCGAGGCGGTCGAGGATCTCCGCCCGGCCGACGACCGCGCCGACGGGCAGGCCGCCGCCGATGATTTTCCCCAGCGTGGTGAGGTCGGGCTGCACTCCGACGACCTTCGAGTAGCCGTGGAAGCCGAAGCGGAACCCGTTGATCACCTCGTCGAACACCAGCAGCGCGCCGTGCTCGGCGGTGAGCTCACGCAGGCGCTTCAAGAAGCGCGGCTCTTGAACCAACAGGCCGTTGTTGGCGGGCAGAGGCTCGATGAACGCGGCCGCGAGCTGGGGGCCGTTCTCGCGGAAGACCTGCTCGAGCGCTTCGAGGTCGCCCAGCGGCGCCACCAGCGTGTCGTGCGCCACCGTGACGCCTTCGCTCTCGGCGAGGCCCAGGGTCACCACGCCGCTGCCGGCCTTCACCATCATCGCGTCGGCGTGCCCGTGGTAGCAGCCCGAGAACTTGAGCAGCAACTTCCTGCCCGTGTGAGCCCGCGTGAGGCGAATGGCGGTGAGCACCGCTTCGGTGCCGCTCACCACGAAACGAACGCGATCGGCCGGCGCGAACGCCTCGAGCACCAGCTCGGCCATGGCGAGCTCATTGCGGTGGCAGGTGCCGAACGCGAGCCCGTCCTTCGCGGTGCGAATGACCGCTTCGATCACCGCCGGGTGCGCGTGCCCCAGGATGTTCGGGCCCCAGGCCATGCAGAAGTCGAGGTACTTGCGCCCGTCTTCATCGAACATCCACGCGCCTTCACCACGCGCCATGTAGCGAGGCGTGCCGCCGACGCTGCCGAAGGCGCGCACGGGGCTGGAGACACCGCCGGGCATCAACGCCCTCGCGCGGGAAAAGAGACGCTCAGATGCGCCGGGCGAGCCAGTCATTGGATTCCTCCTGTGAAGTGGTGAGTTCTTCGAGGCGCGCGGCCAGCCACGCCGTATCGGGTCGTTCGGGCATCATCACGGTTCGGCGCTTCCAACCCGTCTGCGTCGCAAGGCCCAGCGAGGCGCGGCCGCCTTCGATGTAACAACCGAACGGCGTGGTGCAGCCGCCTTCGAGAATTCGCAAGAAATCGCGCTCGGTGTTCACGGCGTACGCGGTCGGCTCGTGGTGAAGGCCACGCAACAACGCGAGCACCTCGTCATCATCCGAGCGGCACTGCACGGCCACGGCGCCCTGCCCCGGCGCGCACTGCCAGCGCAGCGGGTTCAAGCGGAAGACGGCCAGCCCATCGAGCGGCAGCTGCAGACGCGAGACGCCTGCTTCTGCCAGGAGAATCGCGTCGTACAAGCCATCGCGCAGCTTGCCCACGCGGGTCGGCACGTTGCCGCGCAGCGGTTGCGAGAGGGTCTGCGCAGCGAAGTGTTTGAGCATCGCCTCGCGGCGCAACGAGCTCGAGCCCACGCGGCTCCCGGCCTTGAGCGGCACGAGGCCCTGCTCGTCGACGGCATCCAACCGGGCGATCAACACGTCTGCGGCCGCCGCACGCTCGAGCACGGCGCCCAGCACCAGGCCCGCCGGCATTCGGGTGGGGAGGTCTTTGAGCGAGTGCACCGCCCAGTCGATCTCCCTCGCGCGCAAGGCTGACTCGAGCTCCTCGGTGAAGAAGCCCTTTTCCAACTTCCCAGCCAGCTTCTCGGCCTGGCTGGTGTCGCCCTTGGTGGTGATGATCCGCTCGGCGACGCTGACGCCCGAAGACGAGAGCAGCGAGCCGACGTGACGGGTCTGCCAGAGCGCGAGCGCCGAGCCCCGCGTGCCGACCGTGTAGTGCCTCATGAAGCCTCTCGGGTCTTCTTCAGAAGTTGATGGGTGAAGGCACCCACGGCCTGGCGCACCCGGCGCGCCTGCTTCGCCGGAATGCCTGCCAGAAGCTGGGGCAACTGCTCGTTCAAGAAGGTGAAGCGCTCTGCGTCGATGGCGGCCAGCGCACTCGCGGGCGCCGGCGCTGCGAGCTCGCAGGTCAACGTGGTGCTCGCCGTGGTGACCAGCTCACCCAGGCGTTCACGAACCACCTCGCTCAGGTGCAGCTCAGGCCGCGCGAGCAACGTGTCGAGACCGACCGTGGTCCACCCCGGGGCCGACTTGAGCTGCGGGGGAGAACCCGCGTCGATGACCAGCCCCTGCGGGCGCGCGGGCAGCGTGAGCCACGGCGTCGCGGCGCCGGTACACACCACCACCGCGTCGAACGAGTTCACCTGCGAGAACATCGTGTCCATCGACTGGCGGGTCCAGGTGCTGACCTCCCAGCCGGGCACGGCTTTCAAGCTGCGCTCCATCGCGAGGCCGAACTCGCCGCGGCCGAGCACCGCGATGGTCTTCACCGAACGTTCATGCAGCACTTCACGCACCAGCGACTGCACGCCGAGTGAAGGGGCGCCCGGCACTTCATCGCGCCGACTGCGAATGAGGCGCTCGACGTGTTTCCACACGCGGTGCAGACGGCCATCAGAGACGCCGGTGCTGCGCGCGAGCTCGAAGGCCTTGAGCACCTGGCGGCCGACGGCGCTCTCACCTTCGGCGACCGAGTCGAGCCCCACCACCACGCGCAGCAGGTAGTGCACGGCCGAAGCACCCGCGCGCACCTGGATCAACTCGGGAGCGACGTCGGGGAGGCGCGAAGCGAGCGCGCCCCGAAGCAGACTGCCGGCCCACTCGGGTTGATCAGCCGTGATGATCCACTCGGTGCGCGAACACGTCGTCACGCACGCAGCCCCCGAGACGTAGCCCGCCTGGCGCAACGAGGCGATCGGCTCGAGCTCGGCCGCCAACGCCGCGAACTGAGAACGCACCACGGTGTTCGCCGCCCGCCACGACACGCCAACGACCGCCAGGGGAGGACTCATGCGCTCACCCTGTGCTCCCTCTCACCCGTGGGGGAGAGGGCTGACACTGATTCCGCAGCCTCAAAACCACTGCTGATGGCGTCCTTCATCGCCGCACCCCCAAAGTAACTCCCAGCCAGAGCAACCCGTGCATCGAGCGAGGTACGAAGACGAGCCATCTGCCCCGCATGACCGACCGCCGGCTGAAACACCGCGCGAGGCCACCGCACGACTTGCATCACCTGGCCCACGGTCCCTCCCGTCAGTCGTTTGAGGTCGGCTCGAAAGCCAGCGAGCAATTCACCATCACTGAGCGCCGCCCGCGAGGGATTGAGTGCGCCGCCGATGAAGGTGGAAAACCGGCGAGGCGACTCTTCCAGCAAATCTCCGACGAACAGGGTGCCCAGCGCAAAGAGCTCTTCGACCGGGGCCGCCAGATAGCCAAAGCCGAGCGGCAGCCGCGAGTCACCGGGCACCTGCTCGGCCCACTGCAGCAACGTCATGGGGGCGTAGGTGAACTCCGACAACACCTGGGCCGCAGCGGGCAACGAGCTGCCCAGCAGGCCAGCGGCGACGTCGGCCTCGGTGGCGATCACCACGGACGACGCGCGGAACTCCACAGGCTCTTTCCGCCGGCGGCCCTTCAACGTCACGCCCTGCGCATCGAGGCTCAACGAATCGAGCTCGGTCTCGAGCGAACACGACAGCCGCTGCGCCGCGCGTTCGCCCACCACGCCGAAGCCCCTGGCGAACGTGTACAGGCCTGTTCGCGAGCCCGGCTCAGAGGTCCTCATCGCCTTCAGCGCACCCTTGAGCACGCTGCCGTATTCCTTCTCGGCCGTGACGAGCGCGGGCATGCAGGCCTGCGCCGAGAGCGCGCGGAGATCACCCGCGAAGATGCCCGTCATCACCGCGGCCAGAAAATGATCGACCGTCTTCTGACCGAAGCGCCGCACCAGCAACGCCTCGAGCGACTCATCACTCACGTCGGCGCGCGCGGGGACAGGCCAGATGAACTCCTTCGCGAGCGACCACTTGTCACCCAGCGTCAGCGCGCCGGTGCGCAGCACGCTGAAGAGACTGGGCCGAAGCCCATGCAGCTTTCCATCGCGCACGATGAAGCGGCTCTCCGACGCCGGGCGCAGCCGGGTAGCTTCTTCACTGAGCCCGAGCAGCAAGAGCAGCCGCCAGAACGCGGGGTAGCGCCCGTTGAAGCTGGTGGGCCCGGTGGGGAACGAACCCAGCGACGTGTCAGTGGAGCCCGCCTTGCCGCCGAGCTGCGCGGCCCGTTCGACCAACAGCACCCGGCGGCCGAGGCGGTGCAGCTCGAGCGCCGCGGTGATGCCCGCGAGGCCGCCGCCCACCACCAGCACGTCGAGTCTCTCAGCCATTTCGCGCGACCTCGTCGCAGAGCGCCGCGACGGTGTCCGGGTTGGTGTCTTTGTGAATGCCGTGGCCGAGGTTGACGATGCAGCGCTTCGCGTCGTCGGTCTCGCGCATCACGCCCAGCAGTGACTTCGTGGCGGCCACGGTGGGCTCTGCGCCCGCCAGCAACAGCGCGGGGTCGAGGTTTCCCTGCAGCACGTGCCGCGGATACCGGGCGCGCGCTTCACGCCAATCCGTGCGCCAGTCGAGCGAGAAGCCATCGACGTTGGCCTCACCGAGCACCGGCAACAGGTGCTGACCGCCGCGAACGAACAGCATCACGTTGCGGCCCTTCGCGCGCAGCGGCTCAGTGATGCGGCGGATCGCCGGCAGGCAGAAGCGCACGTAGTCTTCACGATCGAGCAGGCCGCCCCAGGTATCGAAGAGCTGCACGGTGTCTGCGCCCGCCTCGCACTGCGCGTCGAGATATTCCGCGGTGACGTCGGCGAGCGTGGCGAGCGCCTTCTGGGCGAGCGCGGGCTGCTGGTGCAACATCACGCGCGCCTTGAGGAAGTCGTCGCTGCCGCCGCCTTCAGTGCAGTACGCGAACAACGTGAAGGGAGCACCCGCGAAGCCGAAGAGCCCATATCGGTTGGCGAGCGCGGCCTTGAGGTGCTTGACCGCGTTGGCCACGAAGCCCATGCGCGCGGCGGCGCCTTCGACTTTCCACGCCGCGAGGTCAGCCGAGGTGGAGAGCGTGCGCGCGAGCTGGGGGCCTTCACCTGCGCCGAAGGTGACGCCGAGGCCGAGGGCTTCAGGCACCACCAGGATGTCGGAGAACACGATGGCCGCGTCGAGCTTGAACCGGGCGAGCGGCTCGAGCGCGACGCGGGTGGTCAGCTCGGGCGAGTGGCACAGCTCCCAGAAGCCGGCCGTCTTCCGGACGGAGCGGTAGTCGGGCAGATAGCGCCCGGCCTGACGCATGAGCCACACCGGCGGCCGGTCGACGGGGGAACCAGACAGCGCTGCGAGGAATCGTTCGCGGGAGTCCATGAAGGGAGGGAATGAATGCAATGGCAGGTGGGGGGCCGTGTCACAACTCCGTCATGTGGCCGGGCGCGTGGGCAGAAAGCCTGCGAGACCTCTCGCGTGGCGACCACGTGGCTGCTCACCAGAGAAACCGACGAGCCGCGCGAAGACGCGATCGTGGTTCCGTGTGTCGAAACCAAGCTGCTCCCCTGGCCATTTCCCCTTTCCCCTGAGGGGGTGAGGGGGTGCGAACTGACGCTCTTCACGAGCCCAAGAGCAGTCGCCGCCTGGGCTCTTTCCAAACCGAGCCTCGAGAAGGTCGCAGCCCTCAGTCCGTCAACCTCGTCCGCCCTCGAAAGACAGGGGGTCACGCCCGACCTGACCGTCGAAGGCGGAGTGGTCGCGCTCGCCCACGCCATCCGCGCCTGGTGCAACTTCCCCATTCACTTCCGCTACCCCACCAGCAACGCAGGCCTCGACTCACCTGAGCAGGCTGAGGCGATCGACCTGCTCTCTGGCATCGGCAAGGTCGACCGCAGAGTCGCCTACGAAGTGACCGCCCCCGCGGGCCTGCGCGAATCGCTCGGGCGCGCGGCGAAAGGCGACTGGGCCATTTCCTTCGCGAGCCCCTCTGCGGTGCATCACTTCTTCGCAGCCCGCGCGGTCATCGCCTCAGCACCGAAACAAGTCGCCTGCCTGGGCGCATCGACCCAGCGCGCGTGGAATGATGGCCGCCCGAAAGCCTGGCCTGAAGCCTCACCTCTCACCGAAAAGGTCGCGTCATGAACTCGAATCTTCCCGTTCGCCTGCGCCGGCTGCGCTCGACGCCTTCCATTCGCGCGATGTTCTCAGAGACGCAGGTCGGCTTGCGCCAGCTGGTGCAGCCGTACTTCGTGGTGCCCGGCAAAGGCGTGAAGCAGGAGACCCGCCCTGGGTACGGGCTGTGGCAGGTCTCGCCTGACGTGCTGCGTGAAGAGATCGGCCTGCTCGCCAAAGCAGGTGTGGGCGGGGTGATGCTCTTCGGCGTTCCCGAGCAGAAGCGCGATGACGGCAAGGGCCTCGCCGTGCAGCTCGAGCCGCTTCGTCAGGCGATCATCGAATCGAAGTCAGCCGCGCCCGAGCTGCCGTTGTTCGCAGACGTCTGTCTCTGCGCGTACACCACGCATGGGCATTGCGGCCTGGTGAAGGGCAACACCATCTTGAACGACGAGAGCGTGGTGGTGCTCACCGAGATGGCGGTGCTGCTCGGCAAGTGGGGCGTCGACTTCGTGTGCCCCAGCGACATGATGGACGGGCGCATCGCAGCGATGCGGCGTGGGCTGGATGAAGCGGGCCTCACGCAGACCTCCATCCTCAGCTACGCGATCAAGATGGCGAGCGCGTTCTACGGGCCGTTCCGTGAAGCGGCGCACTCGGCTCCGGGCTTCGGAGATCGCAAGAGCTACCAGATGCCCGCGGGCAATCGGCGTGAGGCGCGGCGTGAGCTGCTGCTCGACGTGGCCGAAGGCGCGGACGCGGTGATGGTGAAGCCCGCGATGACCAACCTCGATCTCATTCGCGATGCGCGCGAGGCGACCGACTTGCCCCTGTTCGCGTACCAGGTGTCGGGTGAGTACGCGATGCTGCGCGCGTCGGGTGACGCGGGGCTGATGGACTTCGATCGTGCGCTCGAAGAGTCGCTCGTGGCGATCCGGCGTGCGGGGGCAGATGTCATCGTCAGCTACGCGGCTCGTCCGTGGGCACTGCGCTGACCCAGGCTCCCTCTCCCTGCGCAGCGGGGAGAGGGTTTGGGGTGAGGGGCCGTGCCGCCTCCTCAGCTCAGTGACGCGACGACGCGCTCGAAACGAAGTCAGCGGGCCCGGCTCAACGCTCTTCGAAGCATGCTCGCCGACACCGGCTTGACGAGACAATCATCCATGCCCGCGGCGAGGCAGGCGGCGAGCTCCTCCGGCAACCCCGACGCGGTCAACGCGACGATCGGCGTCGACGACCGGTTTGCCGAAGCACGAATGCGCCGCGTCGCCTCGAGCCCATCCATCTCGGGCATCTGACAGTCCATCAACACCAACGCGAAGTCTTCGCGCTCGACCGCATCGACCGCTTCACGGCCATTGCGTGCCACCGCGACTGAATAGCCCGCCTTCTCTACCAGCCCGCGGGCCACCAGCAGGTTGACCGGATTGTCGTCGACCACGAGCACGCGCCGCGAAGACGCCGCACCCAAAGAGACAGGCAGCGCAGGCACCGCCTCCACCTCGGCCAACACCAACGGCAAGTCGACCGTGAAGAGGCTCCCGTTGCCCACGTGCGAGCTCACCGTCAACGTACCGCCCATCGCTTCGATCAACTGCCGCGAGAGCGCCAGACCCAGGCCCGAGCCGCCGAAACGCCGCGTGGTCGAGTCGTCGCCTTGTTCGAAAGGACGGAACAACCGCGCCAGCACCTCGGGCGTGATGCCCAGGCCTTCATCTTTCACGGTGAGCACGAGCCGGCCCACGTTGGCCGCGAGGTGCACCACCACCTCGCCCCGTTCGGTGAACTTCACCGCGTTGCTCAGCAGGTTGCTGAGCACCTGCCGCCAGCGCACGCCATCGAGCAGCACCCACGGCGGCACCGACGGAGCGACGGTCGACCTGAGCGTGAGCCCCTTTTCCTTCGCGACGGGCATGAAGAGCTCGGCGATGTCGGCGACGAGCTTCTCCAGCTCTACCGGGCGAGGCGAGAGCACCAGCCGGCCACTCTCAGCGCGCGTGACCAGGAGCAAATCATCGATCAACGTGATCAACGTCTGCCCGCTGCGCTGCACCAGCTCGATGCGCTTTCGCTGTTCAGGCTCGAGCGGGCCGCCCAGCACCAGCTCGGTCAGACCCAAGACCCCATTCATCGGCGTGCGGATCTCGTGACTGACGTTGGCGAGGAAGATGGTGCGCGCGCGGCTGGCGGCCTCCAGGCGCATCAGCGTCTCCAGGCGAACGCCGTCGAACCAGCTCACGAACGAGACCACCAGCAGCATCAGCGCGCCCAGGTTGAGCGCCACCACCACCCCGTGATGCGGCCGGAGCGGCCCCTGAAGGTGATGGCCGGAGGCCATCATCCACTCTGCGGTTCCGCCGAGCGCGATGGCGATGACCAGCCACAGGCGGCGCTCCCACCCCGAGAGCATGAAGCTCGCGAGCAGGGGCACGAGCACCAGGAACACGGGCGTCATCGGGTTGGGCGGGTTCTGCAACAACCCTGCGGAAGCGAGGAGCGGCGAGACGAGCGAGAGCGAAAGATGGGCGACCACCCTCAGCGGCGCGAAACGCAGCACCACCAGGCACAGCACCCCGCTCGACATCATGTAGAGCTGCGCGGCGACCAGCCACCACAGCTGTTGCCGCAACGCGAACAGCCCAAAGCCCGTCGCGAAGAAGAGGCCATACGCCCACGTGCGAATGAAGAAGCGGGTGCGCCAATCTGCTGCGAGCGCAGGCGGGATCAACAGGCGTTCGATGTGGCTCCAGACCGAGGACACGTCTCGAGATTTAGCCTTGCCGCTGCAATTACGCGACGGGTCCAGGCCGCCTCTGGGTCTTCTCGGGCAGGTGGGGTCAGCGCGAGTGAGGCCGAACTGCACCGGGTAACGCGCGGGGCAAGGTCTCCAGCGCACGCAGCACGCGGCGCCGCGCATCACCCACCAGCGGCTGCCCGTGACCTGCGAGCACGTGCTCGTACGGAAAGCCCGCGGCATGAAACGCATCGAGCGAGCCATGCGCCTCAGAGAGATCGATGGAGTACGCGTCGTACGGAGGCACGAAGTCGCGCACCAGGGCCAGCGGTGGACGCGCGGTGAGCAGCGTGTCCCCGGTGAGCAGGCAGCCGGTCCGTTCGTGCCGGTAGAAGACCGAGCCCTCGGTGTGGCCGGGAACGTGGTGCACCTCGAGGCCGGCGATCGTTTCACCTTCTTCGAGCGCGCGATCGACCTTCACCTGCGCGGGCCAGCGGTTCTCCACCGCGCCCAGGGTGCGCTGCAGCAGGTTGCCCTTCTTGCCCAGAGCAAACCGTTCGGTCGCGCCCGAGAGCACCTCGGCATCGGCGCGGTGCGCGTAGATCTTCACCCCGAACTCACGCTGCAACCACGCCGCGTTGCCCGCGTGATCCGAATGGCGATGCGTCAGCAACACCCCCGTCAACTCAGAGGGGCGAAGGCCCGTACGCCGCAGCTCAGCGCCCAGTTGCCACCGCTCGGTCCAGTGACCGCAGTCGATGAGCCAGCGATCGCCCTTGCCGCCGTCGAGCAGAAAGACGTTCGAGACGAAGAGCGTGCTGAAGCGGTGAAAGGGCGCGACGACGAGCTGCATGGCGCGGCCGACCCTATTCGAGCGGTCACCCCGAGCGGCGGGTGAACATCGCAAATCGTGCACCAGCCAGCGCGCAGGTCTCTTGTTAGTTTGCGAGGCATGAATGCGCACGCCTTCCTCGTCGCGCTCACCACCGTGCTCGGCGTGGCGGCGGTCACCACGGTGCTCTTCCAGCGGCTCAAGCAGCCGGTGGTGCTCGGCTACATCCTGGCGGGCTTCCTCATCGGCCCGAACTTCCCCTTTCCACTCTTCGCTGATCGGCAGGTCGTCGAGACCCTCTCTGAGCTCGGCGTCATCCTGCTCATGTTCTCGCTGGGCCTCGAGTTCAGCCTCGGCAAGTTGTTCAAGCTGGCCACCACCGCCGGGCTGACCGCGGTGCTGCAGTCGAGCCTGATGTTGTGGCTGGGGTTCGTCACCGGGCAGGCCTTCGGGTGGACCACGCTGGAAAGCTTGTTCGCGGGATCGATCATCGCGATCTCGAGCACCACCATCATCGCCAAGGCGTTCGACGAACAGAACGTGCGCAAGCCGCTGCGCGAGTTGGTGGTGAGCGTGCTCATCGTGGAAGACCTGGTCGCGATTCTGTTGATGGCCACCCTCACCGCGATCGCCAGCGGCACGGGGCTCTCCGCGGCGACGATGGTGGTGACCACCGGCAAGCTCGCCGCCTTCCTCGTGGGGCTGGTGGCGGTGGGGCTGCTTCTCGTTCCGCGCGCGGTGCGTGCGATCAACCGGCTGGGCCGCCCCGAGACCACGCTGGTGGCCAGCGTCGGCTTCTGCTTCGCCGTGTCGCTGCTCGCACATGAGCTCGGCTACTCCGTGGCGCTGGGTGCGTTCATCGCGGGCTCCCTCATCGCGGAGTCCGGCGAGCACCACGAGATCGAGCGGCTGGTCAGGCCTGTGCGCGACATCTTCGCGGCCATTTTCTTCGTGTCGGTCGGCGTGCTGCTCGACCCTGCGTTGATTGCCCGGCACTGGGTGGCCATCGTGGTGCTCACCGCGGTGGTGGTCGTGGGCAAGGTGATCGGTGTTTCGCTGGGCGCGTTCCTCACCGGCAACAGCGTGCGCACCTCGGTGGAAGCCGGCATGAGCATGGCGCAGATCGGCGAGTTCTCCTTCATCATCGCGGGCCTCGGGCTCTCGCTGAAGGCGACGGGAGACTTCCTGTATCCCGTGGCGGTCGCGGTCTCGGCGCTCACCACGTTGATGACCCCGTGGTTGATCAAGGCGTCCGGCCCGCTGGCGAACTTCGTCGACCGCAAGATGCCCCGCCCGCTCCAGACCTTCGTCGCGCTCTACGGCAGCTGGCTCGAGCAGATTCGCAGCAAGCCGCAAGACAAGACGCATGGAACGATCATTCGCCGGCTCATCTGGTTGCTCGTGCTCGACGCGGTGCTGCTGCTTTTGGTGGTGCTGGGCGCATCGCTGGGGCTCGCCCCGTTGAGCGCCTTCATTCATCAGCGGGTGGGCCTCGACGAGGGCGTGGCGCGCGTGGTGGTGCTGGGGGCCGCGGCCGCGCTGGCGATACCGCTGGGCACCGGCGTGGTGCGGGTCTCGCGCAGGCTGGGGCTTTCCATCGCCGAAGCTGCGCTGCCGAGCGTCAAGCCGGGCGCGCTCGATCTCGCCGCCGCGCCCCGGCGTGTGTTGGTGGTGACGCTGCAGCTGGGCATGGTGTTGATCACCGGCTTGCCGCTGCTGGCTGTGACGCAGCCTCTTCTCGGCGGGGTGTACGCGCCCATCGCGTTCGCGGCCCAGGTGCTCGCGTTGGGTATTGGCTTCTGGCGGAGCGCTTCGAACCTGCAGGGTCACGTGCAAGCCGGAGCGCAGACCATCGTGGAGGCGTTGATCTCTCAGGCGAGGAAGGGCGGCGTGACGCACCGGCCTCTCGAGCCGCCACCTGAGGTGCTGGCCCAGGTGCGGAAGATGTTGCCCGGCCTGGGCGAGCCGACGCCAGTCTATCTGCACGAGACCAGCGGTGCGGTGGGCCATTCACTCGCTGAGCTCAACCTGCGCGGCATCACGGGCGCCTCGGTGCTGGCCATCGCGCGCGGCAACGAAGGCCTGCTGGTGCCGACCGCGAAGGAGGTGCTGCGCGCGGGTGACACGCTCGCGCTGGCCGGAACCCACGACGCCATTGCGGCGGCGAAGGAGCTGCTCGAGCTTCAGCCCAGGCTCAGCGCTGATTGAGCAGACAGCAGCGCGCGAAGCTGTTCGAGCCACTGCCCCTCCGCGAAGGTGGTCGCGGTGATGGTGAGGAAGGTCCAACCGGCCTGCTGGAGACGGGCGCGTTGTCTCGCGTCGCGATCGAAGCGCTGCCGTTGGCTGTGCCATCGGTAGCTGTCGACGTGCAGCGCGACCTTGAGCTCCGGCCAGGCGAAGTCGAGACGCATCACGTAGCCGCCTTCGTCGTAGACTTGGATCGGCTCATCGGAATGAAAGAGTCCGGCCTCGCGCAGCGCGCGCATGACCTTCACCTCGAGCGCGGAGTCAGTGCCCGTTCCACGCCGAAGCTCGAGCAGCAGCTTGAGTGCTGCGAGCCCGGGCGTGAAGCGCGGGTTGAGTTCACGGATGGAGCTGGTCAGCCACGCGCCAAAATGTTTGTGCTGCCGCTGCGCTGAGTCGAGCGCGAGTTCGAGCGGCTCTGACTCGAGCTGGCCTGCGAGATCGACGATCGTTCTTTGAATGGTGGTGACCGGTAGGGTGCGGCAGAGCACCTTTTCACCGGGCCCATGCCTCGAGCGGTGAAAGTGAATGCCGGCGAACTGGCGCGGACCGTTCCAGCGGGTGCAGACGTCGATGACCTTCGGCTCGCGGAACCCATCGAGATTGTGAAGCCATGCCGCGCTGTGATGTGAGAGCGCGCTGCCCTCGCCCCCGATGAAGACCCCCGTCATCGCGGTGCCCTCCCAGGACTCAGGCGCTCCCCTGAGCCGGAACGCCAACTCGTGCAGGCGTTCGAGTTCGCCGGTCGCCACCCGCCACGCGATCGCCGAGCGGGACCCGAGGGCCTCCGTCACCTGCGCCCGCGACACGATGCCGAACTGCTGCTTCGATTCTTTCTCCAATCCATTCATCCCGCCCATCGCCCACCCCCGTCGACGGTCTCGCATGCGGGGGTGACAAGTGGAGCGGGCGACCTGTGGTCTGACCGCACGTCCCCACGTGCGCACAAACCACGCGTGCCCATTTCGCGTCCTTGCCCGCCCGCGTCGAGCACCCCGTCAACCCCCGACGCACCACCCACCCCAGGGCCGCTGGGCCCACTGTCCGCGATGCATGCGGTCGGCGACTTCGCTAAGGAGCGCTCCATGGGACGCATCTTCGAGACCCGCAAGCACACGATGTTCGCGCGCTGGAACAAGATGGCGAAAGCCTTCACGCGCATGTCCAAAGACATCACCATCGCCGTGAAGTCGGGCGGCCCAGACCCGAGCAGCAACCCGGCCCTGCGCCGCGCGATTCAGAACTCACGCGCGGTGAACATGCCCAAGGATAAGGTCGACATCGCCATCAAGCGGGCGGCCGGTGAAGATCAAAACGACTACGAGATTCACGTCTACGAAGGCTACGCGCCGCACGGCGTGCCGGTGATCGTAGAGACCGCGACCGACAACGTGGTGCGCACCGTGGCCAACGTGCGCGTCGCCTTCAAGAACTGGGGCGGCAACATGGGCGCGACCGGCAGCGTCGGCTTCATGTTCAAGCGCATGGGCGTCTTCCGCCTCGACCCCACGGGCATCGACCCCGACTCGCTCGAGTTGGACCTCATCGATCACGGCCTGCAGGAGCTCGGTGAAGGCACCGGCGAGAAGGGCGAGAAGCAGGTCATCATCCGCTGCGAGTTCCACGACTTCGGCAAGCTCCAGTCGGCCATCGAAACGCGCAAGTTGAACGTGGTCTCTTCCGCATCGGAGTACGTGGCCCAGACGCCCGTCGAGCTGCCTGAAGACAAGGCGAACGAGGTGCTCAAGATGGTCGACGAGCTCGAGCAAGACGACGACGTGCAGCACGTCTTCTACGCGCTGGCCTGATGCCCACCCGGTTCGAGACGGTGGACCTGAAGACGGAGCCGCGCGCGGGGATCCCGCTGTTCGACCGGGGGCTGGTGCCTCGCGGGGTGGAGGGCGCTCCGTTCCCCAGGCTCGTCACCCGTATGAATCTGCTCACTCACCTGCGTCGTCAGCTGCGTTGATTTCTCAGGCCACGCGCCGGGGCATCGGCTCCGCGCTCACCACGTTGATTCTCATCGCGCTCGCGCTGTTGCCGTCGCGGTTGGCGGTGGCGATGCGGGTGCGGGGTGGCAGCTTCTTCGAGCGCGTCACCCGGGCGATCGCCGGCACCACGCTCGATCTCTGGGCGGTGTTGTGGCCGATTCTGGGGGCGCTGGTCTGCGTGGTGCTCTTCACCGCGCTCGTGCCGCGCCGCAAGACGTGGTGGCAACACCTGGGTGCGCCGCTGTTCATGTTGCCGTGGTGCTTCGTGCTCTACGTGCTCACGGTGCTGCAGCAGGAGGTCAAGGCCGAACGGGGCGCCTTCTCCACCATGCAGGAGATCGCCGCGGGTGCCGTGCAGACCTCGTTCGTCGAGGGCACGCTGGGCTTCTTTCGCTACGAGCGCATCTGGATTCCCGCGGTGGTGTGCGGAGTGCTGGCGCTCGGCCTGCTGCTCGTTCGTCTCCGCGCGGCACGTCGAGAAGCAGACTTGCCGTGGCGTGGGTGGGCGGCCGGTTTTCTAGGCGTGCTCGCGGCGAGCGGGGTGCTGGTGCCTGGCGCGGTCGCAGCACAGTCGGCGCTTTCCACGCGCCTGAGCCGGGCGGGGCTGGGTGATCCACTCCACAGCACCATCGAGACCACGATGGATCTGCTGCAGGAACGTGTGCCGCTCGAGCCCCGCGAGCTGTTGCTGCAACTTAAGACCTCGCCCGCGAGCGCCGCAGTGGGGGCCGCGCGCATGGGCTGGCCTCCTGCGGCTGCGGCGCCGTGTGAGCGACACCTGCACGCGAGGCCGCTGGATCGGCAAGGCGAACCGGCCCCTGCTGGTGCGGCGCTGCTCACCGCCTTCGAGCGGGTGTCGGAGGCCCTGTTCGATCCGTCTGACGACAAGGTCGCCGTCTTCCAGTTTTCGCTCGAGAGCTTCCGGGCGGACGATTTACACGCGCTCAATCCCGCGGCGGCGCGGGGGCTCGACCCATTCGTGAACGGCCTCTACGAGAAGCCCGTGCTGGCGAGCCGCAAGATGTTCCAGGCCGGCGTTCGCAGCGCACAAGGCGTGGCGGCGATGACCTGCGGGGTGGGCACCCTGCCCTACAACCTGAGCATCATCCGCGACCTCGACGCGTTCCCGCTCCGGTGCGCGACGGATCTGCTCGCTGAGTCGGGTTTTCACGGCACCTTTTTCTATGGGTCTGACCCGCACTACGACCAGATGTCGCGCTTCTTCGCAGCGCATGGTGTTCGTGAGGTGGTCTCGCAAGACGAGCTGCCGGAAGGCTTGCCGAAGGGCGCGTGGTCGGGGCTGACGGACTTCGTGGTGTTCGATGAAGCGGCGAAGCGCGTGGGCAAGGGGCTCGAGAGTTCGGCGCAGTACGCGTTGGTGATGTCGCTGTCGAATCACTCGCCGTACACGCCGCCGGAAGATCTTCCGAGCTCGGTGCTCGCGCGAATGGAAGCGGCGGTGAAGGCGTCACCCAACCGCGCTTCGGTCGACGATCGCCGACGGTTGCTCACGCACTCGTACACCGATGCCGCGTTGGAGCGCTTCTTCGCGCAGCTCGACACGTTGGGCATCGCGGAGCGATCGATCGTGGTGTTGATGGCGGATCACTCGACGGGTGAAGACTACGTGTGGGGCCCGGATTCGATCGACCACGAGACGGATGCGGCGAAGGCGCAGGTGCCTTTTCTCATCGTGATTCCGGAAGCGTTCCTGGCTCGGGTGAAGGATCGGCCGAAGCTCGACGCGGCCCTGGCCGAAGCGAGGCAGTCGCTCGAGGCCACGCCGCTCTCGCAGAACGACGTGCCTTCCCTGTTGCTCGCCTTGCTGAAGTTTCACCCCGGGCTGCGAGCGCTCCCGGCTGAGGCGCGCTGGCACACGCTGGGTGGACAGGTGACCAGTCCGTGGTTTCAGCCAGGGGGCGAGGCCTCTTCTTTCCTGCTCGGCATCAACGGGGTCGACGAACTCTACGTGCTGAACAAGCAGGGCATCCGAGTGGGAAGCTACGAAGACGCGGTATTCCTCCGCACGAGAACTGATCGCGCTCAGGTCACTCCTCGATTGATCCCCGTCGCTTCGACCCTGGTGGAGACGATGAGGACCTCTTGTCTCCCTCACCCTGCGAAGCGCGAAGAGGGTCGGGGTGAGGGGCCCGCTACGGCGAACTAATCGTCACCTGGTCAAGCAGCCGCCCCGTCAACAGGCCCTGTAAAACACCCATCACGACATCAAAGACAAACAGAAACGCGCCCTGAATCACGAGGGCCTGCCCCACGCCGACCATGCGGGCATCGTGATGAGCCAACCCGCGCTGCCAAAGAAACGCGGCGGTCGCGAGGTAGCCGACATCAAGGCCGGCATTGACCCCGAAGAGGGTCGAAGCCGAGCTCGACTCGCGAAGTGACTGCTTCGCATCAAAGCTGTTCGGATCCGCGTTCCACTGCCCCGCCAACCCGCCGACAGACAGCCCCAGATTCACGGTGTTCCACAACGCATTGCCCAGGTGCAGCCACGCCACCCGCTCGTCATTCGAGCGCGCAGCCCCGATCGCCCCGACCGCGATGTTCCCCACGGCCCACGCACCCAACACGCCCAGACCGATGCCCTGCGTCTGAAGTCGCTGCGCATTCCAGGCGCTGAGCTCGAACGGGGCCGCACCGAGCGAAAGGGACAACACCAGAGCAAGAGGCATGGCGCGCACCGTATCGGCGTCACCGTCGCGCCGCTCCCCGGAATTCGAGAACCGCCTTCACCATTTTCGCCTGACGAGCGGCGAGCCCGCGCCGCTACACCGAAGGGTGCGCGTTCTCGTGCTGCTCTGCCTGTGCTGCTCCAGCGGCTGTCTGCTGCTCCTGCCGCCCGACCCGGTGATGACCTCGGTGCGGGACGAATTGAAGGAAGGCAAAGCGAAGTGCCTGGTGATCTTCCTGCCCGGCGTTCGCGACGATGCGGAGGACTTCGACGAGAAGGGCTTCGTCGCAGCGCTGCGTGACAAGAAGCTCTCCGTCGACGTGATCTCTGCGCAGGCGACGATGCCCTACTACACACAGGGCGTGCTGGTGGAGCGGCTGGGCAGCGACGTCATCGCCCCCGCCCAGGCCAAAGGGTACGGGCAGACGTGGCTCATCGGCGTCTCGATGGGCGGCATGGGCGCGCTGCTCTATTCGCACGCGCATCCCGACGAGGTGACCGGCGTGCTCGCGCTCGCGCCGTACTTAGGCAAACGAAGCATCACCAAGAAGATCCGCGCCGCCGGGGGGCTCGCCTCGTGGCAGGCCCCGGAGAAGCCCGAGAAACTCGACGTGATGGACGACGGCGTCTACCAACGCGAACTCTGGCGCTGGCTGCAGGCGCTGACAGCCGGCACAGAGAAGGGCCCCGAGCTCTACCTCGGCTGGGGCCAGGAAGATCCCTGGCTGGCAGAGTCGTGCGAGCTGCTCGGCGAAGCCCTGCCAGAGCGTCGCAAGTACACCGTGCCCGGGGGCCACAAGTGGACCTCCTGGAAGCAGGTGCTCGACCAGTTCCTGAACGAGTCGCGTCTTGCGAAGAGCTGCGCGCGCTGATCAGCTCACCGCCAGCGCACCTTCGGGGTGAATGCCGAAGCGCGCCCGAACTTCCCGCAGCGGCCGAGGAAGATCTTCCGCGAACGACCAGTCGGTGAGCAGGTTGAACGGCACGCCGTTCCCCAGCTCGATGAAGCGAACCAGCTCGTGCGGGTCGACTGCGCCCCGCTTCGCACCAACGAACGTGGGCCCGATGTCGTAGCCGAGGTGAAAGGTCATCAACCCGACCATCACGAACGTGAACTCATCGGCGCCGTCGATGGGATGCCTCGAGGCCGCGCCTGCATAGAAGGCGGCCAGCCGACCTTCGCCTCTGGCATCGGTCTCGAAGCCGGTCAGCACGTGCATCAGGTCGTGATGCATGGCCACCTCGGGAAGGCTGCCCTTCTCGCCCGGCATCGGCAGCTTGCGCGTTCGCATGTGAGTGAAGAAGGCATGGCCGAGCGTCTCGGCCGGCAACGTACCGAGGTGTTCGTAGCGCGCGGCGAGGGCGGGGTTTGGTGGCCCACGCCCCAGCGAGCTCAAGAGCGCTCGCACCACGCCGAGCACGCCCTCGGTCTTCCAGACCACCCGCAGCAGCGCCTTTCCATCTGGGCTCAGCCCCGCCATGGCCATCGTGGCGCGTTTACCCCGGCCCGACGTCGCGTGCCGCAGGATGCCCGGCCATGGCAAGCGAGGCGTGAGCTGGCGATTCAATGCGTCCAGCGCGAAGAGCTGCACGTCGGTGACCTCGGCGCCGAGGCAGGTCATCACCAACAAGAACTCCATCACCTCACGTCTGCGCGCCGGCCCCAGCGAGTCGATGGTTGCGCCCGCTGCGGGTTGAACACCCAGCCGGGCACGCACCAGCTCGAGAAACGCACGTTGCGCGGGCGCGTCACCTCCCCAGCGCTCCAACAAGGCCAGCAGGTACTCCGCCTGTCCCGATTCCCACTTCGTGTTCAGCAGCATTCGTCTCTCCTCGTGGCAGAAGCACCACCCATGAAACCCAAGAAGCGCCGTGACACGGGCCGTGCCCGGGGCGAGCCCATCGTCGATGCCGTGCTGCTCCACACGCTCGAGGAGCTCGCGAGCGCCGGCCTCGCGGGGCTGAGCGTCGAGCGCATCGCGCAGAAGGCCGAGGTCAACAAGACCAGCGTGTACCGCCGCTGGCCGACGCGCGAGGCGCTGGTCTCCGCGGCGCTCGAGCGCATGTTGGGCGAGGTGTCCGCGCAGATTCCCGACACGGGCACGCTGCGCGGCGATCTGCTGGGCCTGCTCGCGCCCGTCTGCGAGCTGATCGGCTCCGACCTCGGCAAGGCGGTGTTGCGTGCGGCGGTCACCCACAGCTCGGCTTCCACCGTGAGCGAGCTCGCCGCGCACCAGCTCGAGAACACCTCGAAGCGGCTGCGCGCCGTGATGGCCCGCGCGAAAGCCCGCGGCGAGTGGAAAGCCGGCGCAGACCCGCGGCAGGTCGTCTTCATGCTGGTGGGCGCCGTCATGCACCGCGCGCTGCTGGAACACGCACCGTTGAGCCGCCGGTGGATCTCGAAGCTGGTCGACCTCGCGCTGGAAGGGGTGATGCCGCGCGGCCGAGCCAACCATTGCAACATGCAGTTGCAATAGACCCTGTACGGCCTGTTCGTGTCAAAGCGCATCGTGGCGGCGGGGCGAAGGCCGGCACCAAGCACCCGCTGACCGCCTTCAAAGTCAGCCGCCCTCGTTCCTGACGTCACCTGAAGTGGTAGAAGCGGCCGAATGGCCAACCAGACCCGCCGGCACTTTCTTCGCATCACCGCGCTCAGTGGTGCCGGGCTCGTTCTGGGTTGTGAACGGGTGCCCGGCCTCATCGGTGTCGGTGAAGACGGCGGCATGTCGTCTGAAGAGGTCGTCGAAGACGCAGGCGTCGATGCGGGTCAGCCGCTCTCGCCCGACGAGCCTGAGCAGCTCGCCGAAGCGTTCAACTTTCCCCTGGGCCTCGCCAGCGGAGATCTCGAGCCGACCCGCGGCGTGTTGTGGACCCGCTACGCCGGCATGGCCACCTTGCGGCTTCGGGTCTGGCGCATGGAAGCCGACGTCTACGCCGAGCGCGTGGCCGACGTGGTGGTCACGCCGGGTGACGGCGGCTTCGTGCACCTCGAACTCGAAGGTCTCGTACCGGGCCTGCGCTACCGCTACGCCTTCTTCGAAGAGAACGCGGCAGCCGAGCTGACCGCCCGCAGCGCCATCGGCCGCTTCCGCGCAGCGCTCGCGCCCGGCCAGAAAGAGAAGCTCGTCATCGGGGCCTGCAGTTGCACGCAGCAGGGCAACACCCCCACCCCTCTTCGGCGCGCAGGTGAACGCGACGACCTCGACGTCTTCCTGCTGCTGGGCGACACCTCGTACAACGACGGCGCCGACACCACGCCCGAGTACCGCACTCGCTGGGCGGCGAACCTGGGCAGCCCGGAGTACCGCTCGCTGCGCGCCTCCACGAGCGTGCTCGCCACGTGGGACGACCACGAGGTGACGAACGACTTCAACCCCGAGACCATCGACCCCGCGAAGCTCGCCATCGCACGCGCCTGCTACTTCGAAGCGCTGCCCCTGCGCCGTCACGTGACCGAGCCCAATCGCCTCTGGAAGTCGATGCAGTGGGGCGACACCGCGGAGATCTTCGTGGTCGATGGGCGAGGTGAACGAAAGCCCTCGACGCGCTTCAACGGCCAGCCGCACCAGTACCTCTCGCCCGCGCAGTTCGACTGGCTCAAGGCGGGCCTCAAGGCGAGCACGGCGGTCTTCAAGGTCGTGATGAACTCGGTCCCCATCACCGACTTCGGCTTCTCCGCGCTCACCGGTGACGGCTGGCTCTCGTACACGCAGCAGCGCACCGAGCTGCTCCGCTGGGTGGAAGACGAAAACATCGAAGGCGTGTTGTGGGTCTCGGGCGACCACCACTTCGGCAGCGTGGGCCAGGTCTCCGGCTTCGGCGCAGGCCGGCAAGCGCTCGAGGTGCTGGCGGGCCCGGGCGCGCAGGGCGCCAACCCCATCTTCAACCTGTTGCGGCCCCCCCGTTGGGACTACGCCACCGGCACCAACAACTACGTCACCATCGCGCTCGACCCGATGACGAAGATCGCCCGCATCGAGTTCCACGATGGCGCGGGCGCCGTCATCTTCGGCAAGGACTACACGCTCTGAACCCCGAAGCACCGACCCCTCCTGAACCGCCTGCACCGACGCTGTTCCAGCGACTGAAGGCCGCACCCGTCTCGGTGGTGTTCTTCGCCGCGTGCCTCGTGCTCTTCGCCGTGGCCGAGGCGAACGGCTCGACCCAGAACACCACCACCCTGGTGCGCTTCGGCGCGGCCTGGCGCGGCATGGTGTGGAAGGGCGAGTACTGGCGGCTGTTCACCTCGATGTTCCTGCACATCGGCGCGCTGCACCTGGTGTGGAACCTCGCCATGGGCTTCACCTGGACCGCGCCCTTCGAGCGGTTGGTGGGGCCGTACCGCTTCGCGTTCATCTACCTGATGAGCGGGCTTGCGGGCTCGGCGGCGAGCGTCATCGGGCACGACGCGGTGTTGGCTGGTGCGTCGGGTGCGCTGTTCGGCATCATCGGCGGCAGCATCGTGGTGCACCATCGTGTGCTCGGCGGCTGGGCAGCCCTCTGGGCGAGGCCAGAGCAGCGCCGCAACCTGGCGATGATCGCCGTGTGGTTGGCCATCGGCCCGGTGATGGGCTTCGACAGCTTCGCGCACGGGGCCGGTATGCTGGCTGGTGCCGCGCTCACGTGGACGATGGCGCCGCTCCACCGGGGCAACCTGGGCGCGGCCATCGCGGCGATTGCTCTGCTCATCTGGGTCTCGTTGCGCCCGATACCCGGGTTTCACGACGAGTGGATAGGCCAGGAGAAAGCGCGGGCTGCCTTCGAGCAGAACGACTGGAAGGCGGTCATCGCGGCGACCGAGTTGATGGACGCGAACCCGCGCCCCGAGCTGGTGTGGTTTCGCATCGAAGCGTTGATCGCCACGGGCCGGGTGGCGGAAGCCGAGCCGCTGTTGGTGAAGTTGAATGGGCAGCCAGTGGCGGTGGCGGCGATCCGCGCGAGGGTGAAGTACGCGCTGGCGAAGTACGACGCCGCGCTCCAGGCGCTCGAGACCAGCCTGAAGGAATCGCCGGACAACTTCGAGCTCCTCAAGATGAAGCTGCGCATCCTGCTCGCGCAGGGCCGCACCAGCGAGGCTGATCAGGTCGCTCGTCAGATGCTGCAGGCCACGCCCACTTCAGCTGCCGCGATGGCCGAACGCGCGCGCACGCTGGCGGCGTCATACGAGTTCGATCAAGCGGATCAGTTGTTGGCCGACGCGACCGCGCGCGAGCCCGGCGAGTTCGATGCGCAGCGCGTGGAGCTGTTGGCGATGCGTGGTGAATACGACGCCGCGCGCGAGCTGCTTCGCTCGGTCTCGCTCGACCCTTCGATGGGAGCGCTGCTGCGCTGCTACGTCGAGGTGAGTGACGGTCAGTTCGAGGCGGCCAAAGAGCCGTGCGGAACGTTGTCCGAGAATGACCCCAATGGCCGTGAGCTGAAGGCCGTGATGGCTGCCGCGCAGAATGACTGCGCCGGGGCCAGAACGATTCTGACGAACGTGCCGCAGACGCGGCTGGTGATGCAGGTCGAGGTGAGCTGCCTCATCAAGGAGCAGCAGTGGGAGCAGGCGCACGTGCTCCTCGACACGCTGTTCGCGCCCGACCCGAACGAGGCCGAGACGCAGCTGCTCGAGCGCGCGCTCGCCTTCAGCCGCGACGGTGAACGGCCCCTGTTGCAGGGTCACCAGCCTGAGGCCGCGCGCTCGCTGGTCTGGCAGTTGTTACCGGCGCCGTTCAGGGAGGCCGTGCGCAGCCCAACCGAGTGATCGCCCTCTTCTCAAGGCTGGTTCAGTTCAGCTGAAGTCATTCATGGAGGGACCGTCGGTCAAGCTGCTCTTCGCGACCGACGCCACTGCGGAGATTTTTGCGGGAGTGAAGGACTCGTTGAAGCGGCGAGGGAAGCCGCTCCCGATCAACGATATGTGGATCGCGGCCCACGCGCTCGACGCGGCGGCCTCGCTCATCACCTTCGACGCGCACTTTGATCACGTCGAGGGTCTTCAACGCTGGCGAGGTCGCTGACTCGGAACGGGGGCGAAGCGCTCGCTTGAAGTTTCTTCCCCATCTTTCGCGGAACCGACGCTCTGAGCCTGTCTCCACCCGCGTGACCAACGAGGACTACCTCCCGCTCGTGCGAGCTCGCGAAGTCGTCACGGTCGCCCCTGGCGTCGCCTACCTCAAGGCTGGCGTCCTTCTCGACTTCATCGCGGCGCACGCCCTGGCCCTCGGCGCGATTCTCGTGACCAACAACACCGCGGAGTTCGGACGCGTCGCAGGTCTTTGATGCGAGGACTGGGTGTAAGAACGGGCCATGAGCGGATACGAATTCTCCTGCGCAGCGGTCGCCGTGAACGAGGGTGTCGCCGAGGTCACGTTGACCGCGACCGGCAAGGGCCAGCGCATGGGCCCGGACTATTGGGCGCAGTTCCCCACGCTGCTCGAGCAACTCGACGCCGATGAGGCGGTGCGGGTGGTGTTGCTGCGCACGGCCGCCGAGCACTTCAGCTTCGGGCTCGATCTCGCCGCGATGGGCGCGGAGCTCGCCGAGTTCACCGCCCCCGATGCACGCGCGGTGTTGCGCGCCCGATTTCTTTCGCTGGTGAAGAAGATGCAGCGCACGCACAACGCGGTGGCCGCGTGCCGTAAGCCCGTCATCGCCGCAGTGCAGGGGTGGTGCATCGGCGGCGGGGTCGACTTGATCACCGCCTGCGACATTCGCCTCGCCTCGCAAGACGCGAAGTTCTCGGTGCGCGAGGTGAAGCTGGCCATCGTGGCCGACGTGGGCACGCTCGCCCGGCTGCCGGCGCTCATCGGGCAAGGCGCGACGCGCGAGCTCTCGTTCAGCGGCGATGACTTCAGCGCAAAGCGCGCGTTCGACCTGGGGCTGGTGAGCGAGGTGTTCGACACGCCAGCGAGTTTGCTGGCAGGCGCGCGGGCGCTCGCTGCGCGCATCGCGAAGAACCCGCCGTTGACCGTGCAGGGCATCAAGCAGGTGCTCAACTTCACCAGCGAACGTGAAGCGGCGTTGAGCCTCGATGCGGTGGCGCTGTGGAACGCGGCGTTCTTCCCGAGTGAAGATCTACAAGAGGCCATCGGCGCGTTCATGGAGAAGCGCGAACCGGTGTTCAAGGGCCGATGACCCCGCTCGCCCCCTCGACTGCGCTCGCAGGGTTGATCGAAATAAGGAGCGCTCACCGTTCATCCCGAGCGGAGTCGAGGGATTACCTCGGCTTCGAGCGGCAAGTGCCCCTCGACTGCGCTCGGGGAGACCGGTGATTGGAGTCATTTCCTATTTCCGCCAACCTTCTCGGCGAGACCGGTGATGGAACCCGATTCCTATTTCCGCCAACCCTGGTGCTCGCGCCTACGTCACCGGAAACGGATTCCGCTCAGTGAACTGCGCCTGGTGCCAATACGGATACGTCATCGGCACCGCGCTCGCGGCATCGAGCTTCGCGACCTGATCGGCCGTCAACGACCAGCCCACGGCCCCCAGGTTTGCGCGCAGCTGCTCTTCATTGCGAGCCCCCATGATGACCGTCGACACACCCGGCCGGCTGGCGACCCAGTTGAGCGCGAGCTGCGCGACGGTCTTGCCGGTCTCCATCGCCACTTCATCGAGCGCATCGACCACGCGAAAGAGCAGCTCCTCAGGCACCTGGGGCCCACCGCTCGCCGTCGCCTTGTTCTGCAGGCGCGTGACCTCGGGCATCGGCTGACCACGGCGCAACTTCCCACCGAGCCTTCCCCACCCCAGCGGGCTCCACACCACGGTGCCGACGCGTTGATCGAGCCCGAGCGGCATGAGCTCCCACTCGAACTCGCGGCCGACCAGCGAGTAATACGCCTGGTGCGCGACGTAGCGCTCGTACCCACGCGCCTCTGACACCGCGAGCGACTTCATCAAGTGCCAGCCCGAGAAGTTCGAGCAGCCGAGGTACCGAATCTTCCCCGAGCGCACGAGCCCGTCGAGCGTGGAGAGCACCTCTTCGACCGGCGTGAGCGCATCGAAGCCGTGGAGCTGAAAGAGATCGATGTAGTCGGTGCCCAGGCGCTTCAACGCCTGGTCGACGCTCTCGAGCAGGTGGTGCCGCGAGCTGCCGGTGTCGTTGGGACCCTTGCCCGAACGGAAGGTCGCCTTGGTCGAGATGAGCGCCTGCTGCCTTCGGCCCGCCAACGCCTTGCCCAGCAGCTCTTCAGCGAGCCCGCCTGAGTAGATGTCGGCCGAGTCGAACATCGTGACGCCGGCCTCGAGGCAGAGGTCGACCATGCGGGTCGCCTCCTTCACGTCGGCGCTGCCGAAGCCCTTGAAGAAGTCGTTCGAGCCACCAAAGGTGCCGGTGCCGAGCGAGAGCACGGGGACCTTCAGACCAGACGCGCCGAGCAGTCGATGTTCCATGGGGCGCTCGGTGTAACGCTGCGCGAGGTCTGATGCACCCGGAGCAACACCGCACCAAGGTCCTCCCGAGAGCAGTCGAGGGAGTACCTCTGCCTCGCGCAGCAAGTGGCCGCTCGACTGCTCTCGGGGCAAACGGTGGCGCTGTTCCTTTGGAGCGGCATCTCGACTTCGCTCGCAGGGTTGATCGAAATAGGGAGCGCTCACCGTTCATCCCGACAGGGTTGATCGAAATAAGGAGCGCCCACCGTTCATCCCGAGCGGAGTCGAGGGATTACCTCGCCTTCGGGCGGTAAGTGCCCCCTCGAC
>JAYVFP010000193.1:0-11466 GCA_043773025.1 Archangium sp. | reverse complement strand
CGAAATAGAAATGACTCCAATCACCGGTCTCCCCGAGCGCAGTCGAGGGGGCACTTACCGCCCGAAGGCGAGGTAATCCCTCGACTCCGCTCGGGATGAGCGGTGCCCGTTCGCTATTTCGATCAACCCTGCGAGGTGGAAACGTAAATTCGCACAGCCGCCTAAGTCAGCGAAGCGGGTCGGCCGGGCTACGGTCGGCCGGTGTTCCGCACACTCCTCGTGCTCGGGCTGCTCACGGGCTGTACACACCAAGACCTGCAGTATCGACCTGCAGGCGATGAGCTGGCCGCGCTCACCAGCGCCGCCGAACGCTTCGCGCAGAACGCAGAGCGCCAGGAACTCGAAGAGATCGCCGCGCGCCTCGATATCGACGGCCGCAAGGCGCTCCTCGTCTTTGGAGCCAGCCTCGCTTACGAGAAGCGCGAACGCATCAAAGGGGCCGTTGACCAGGTCAACGCGGCCGTGGTGCTGGCGATCATGTTCGAGGTGCTCGGCGCGTGGGACGGTGTGAAGGCGAACGCATCGATCGACGACTCCATCACGCGCGCAAGCCAGGCCATCAACGCTCAGCTCGAGAAGGACTTCGGGATCACGGGCGACCGCTTGCTCGACGGCAAGACCGACGTGCTCTCGGCCTTCGCCTCACAGCTCAAGGAGACGCGCGCGCAGAGCGCCAGACGCCTGGTCGGCTCGCTGGGCACCGAGACGCTGAGCGGTTGTCGCCCCATCGGGCTCATCGTCTCGTACGATCTTCGGTGGCTGCGCTTCACGTCGTGGGAGCACGCCGATCTCTCGCGGACCTTCGTGGCGTGGAAGAAGCGCGCGCACAGCCTTCACGTCGCCGAGCTCGTCTGCGACCAGCGCTCTGCGCTGCTGCTGCTGTCCACCGAAGACGGGCACCTCGAGCCGCGCATCGTCGGGTGGCGCTTTTCCCCAGCCGATGAACACGCGCGCCTCACCGCTCGGTTGCGCGCCGCGCTGGCCAGTTCAGGTCACAAATAGTCGAGCTTCACCTTCACCTCGGCGCACGCGTCGATATCGACCAGCACGTCGCCGGGCGGCAACGAGCCGACCAACGACACCGTGTACTTGAGGCTCCCCGACTCGAGATACGCGGCCACGTCGAAGGCGCTCCCATTCCACGCGATGGCGCGCGGCTCGGCCTCGGTGCGCACGTAGTCGAACACCCGTTCTTCCAGGCCGCTCGCGGCGCCCGGCTCCAGCGCAAGGTGCGCCTCGTCGATGAAGCCGAGGTGATCCGCTTCGTTCACCACGCTCAGGCGGATCGAGGTCAGCGCGAACCTCGACTCGATCATCGCCGCGGTCTCGGCAGGCAGATCCGCCGAGACGTCGAAGTCGAAGGTGCGCTCGAGCTGCAGGCCCTGCTGCATCGCAGGCGGCAGCCGCGCGTATTGCTCGCGCACTTCACTGGGCACCTGGAAGCGCTGCGCCGGCAGGTGCTGACAGACCGCCACCGACTTCGCCTCGAGGAAGAACGGGTCTTCAGCGCACCCAGCGAACACCAGCGCAGCGACGAGCAATGAGAATCGAGACATCAAGACCTCTTTGAAAAAAATGCCTGCCCGGGCGCGTCCCTCCGGGAACCGGGGGGGGAGGGGGAGGTGCGGAAGGACGCGCCGGGAGGCGGGGGGGACGGCTCAGCCGAACAAGAAGATGAAGCCCAGACGGGCCGATGGAATGAAGCCTCTGAGACCGACGCCGCTCGAGGTGATCGTGCTCGAGCCACCCGTCGAGAAGCGCTGCGGCGCGAACCCCGCGTCGATGTACGAGAGCCCACCGCGCAGGGTGAAGGCGACGTTCTTCGAACCCAGCTCGAAGCCCAGTTGGCCGTTCACGAAGCCCAGGTTCACGAAGGAGATCGCCGCGCGCACCGCTTCGTCTTCGATGAGCTGGGGTAACCACGCGGCCTGGCCACCAAAGACGTAGCCACCGTCGACGCCGAGGATCGGGCGGAAGATCGAAGAAGGAAACGCGACGAGGGTCAGACCCAACCGCACGCCCGCGCCCACGCCGTTGCTGAGGCCTCCGACCGAGATGCGCAAGAAGCGGCCCGGGGTCACCACCAACGAAGCGCCGATGCCGTCAGGCACACCCACGTCGAGCTGCACGCCGATGAACGGAGCCGACCACGGCTTGCGACCCGCCTCGTCGAGCGTCACGCCCTCGGCCGTCACCAGAGGCGGTGCAGCGGTGAGGATCAACGCGGTGAGAGCGGCGTTCAGCATGCCCCTCCACAGTGCAACGGCTCGGCCGCAGGGGTTTTCGGCTGATGACGGGCACTTGAGGCGACCCGGCCAAGGGTGCCGGGCTGCAGGTGGATGCGGCTCGACTCATTGGCAAGTGCATGACGCGTCAGGGATTCCACCCCGAGCCGGCCGCGTCAAAAGAGCGCGCAGCCCTGCAGATCCCGCAGCACCTTCCTCGCCGCGGGAATGAAGTCATGGCTCGTCACCGAGCTGTCGAGCTTCACCACCAGCTTGAGATCAGGCGTGAGCCGATAGAGGCCCTTCGACTTCTGCACCAACTTCGCCAGCTTGCCGCCGTCGAGCCGCGCGTCACCACCCAGCGTCACCACCAGGCGCCCCGGCCCACCATCCATCTGACGCAGCGCGAGCTTGCGCAGATCGATCTTGAGCATCATCACCTCATGCAGCGCGTCGAGCTCTTCGGGCGCGTCACCGAACCGATCCACGCACTCGACGCGCAGATCCTCGAGCTCATCGGCCGACTGCGCCTGGCTGTAGCGTTTGTAGAGCACGAGGCGCTGGTGAACGTCGGGCACGTACGACTCTGGCAGGAACGCGGCGAGCGGCAGGTTCACGTCGGGCTCGATCTGCGCCTTCATGGGCTCGCCCCTCACCTCGGCGATCGCCTCTTCCAGCAACTGCGCGTACAGCTCGAAGCCGACGGCCTCGATGCTGCCCGACTGCTCCTTGCCCAGCAGGCTGCCGGCGCCGCGGATCTCGAGGTCGTGACTTGCGATGTTGAAGCCCGCGCCCAGCTCGGTGAATGCCTGCAACACCTCGAGCCGTTTCTCCGCGTCCTTCGTGATGGTGCGCCCGTGCGGCACCAGCAGATAGGCGTACGCGCGCTCCTTGCTGCGGCCGACGCGCCCTCTCAATTGATACAGTTGCGAGAGGCCGAACTGATCGGCGCGGTTGACGATCATCGTGTTGGCCGACGAGATGTCGATGCCGCTCTCCACGATGCTGGTGGCCAGCAGCACCTGCGCGCGCTTCTCGACGAACTCCAGCATCGCCTTCTCGAGCTCACCTTCCCCCATCTGGCCATGCGCGACGACCAGCGTGACGTGGGGCACCAGCTCGCGCACCAGCTTCTCCATCGAGCGGATGGACTGAACGCGGTTGTGAATGAAGTAGACCTGCCCGCCGCGCTGCACCTCGCGGGTGATGGCCTCTTTGATCTGCTCCGGGTCGAACTTGTTGACGAAGGTGCGAATGGCGCGGCGATCGGCCGGCGGCGTGGTGATGAGCGAGAGATCTCTCATGCCCGACAGCGCCATGTTGAGCGTGCGCGGAATCGGAGTGGCCGTCAGCGTGAGCGTGTCGACCGTCGTCTTGAGCCGCTTGAGGTTCTCCTTCTGCTTGACGCCGAACTTCTGCTCCTCGTCGATGACGAGCAGGCCGAGATCCTTGAAGCCCACCTCGCTGTTGAGCAGCTTGTGCGTGCCGATGAGCACGTCGACGCGGCCCTCACGCGCCTTCTGCAACGTCTCGCGCACCTCGCCTTGCCGGCGCATCGAAGAGATCACATCGACCGTGACGGGGTAGCCCTCGAAGCGGCGCTTGAAGCTTGAGTAGTGCTGATGGGCGAGCAGGGTGGTGGGCACCAGCAGCGCGACCTGCTTGCGATCGAGCACCGCCTTGAACACCGCGCGCATCGCCACTTCGGTCTTGCCGTACCCGACGTCGCCGCAGACGAGGCGATCCATCGGCTCGCGCTTCTGCATGTCGGCGAGCACGTCGTCGATCGCCTTTTGCTGATCGATCGTCTCTTCGAACTCGAAGTCAGCCTCGAACTGGCGGAAGTAGCGATCAGGCGGGTGAAAGGCGAAGCCCGGGTGCGCCTTGCGCTCGGCGTAGAGCTGCAGCAGCTCGGCCGCCATCTTGAGGAGCTGCTCCTTGACCTGGGCCTTGCGCCGCTCGAAGGCGCTGCTGCCCAGCTTGTCGAGCGCCACCTTCTCGGGATCGCCGCCGGTGAACTTGCTGACCAGCCGCATGCGGCTGACCGGCAGGTAGACCTTGTCTTTCCCCGCGAAGATCAACACCAGGAAGTCGGCGGCGATCTGGTTGACCTGCATGGTCAGAAGCCCGCCGTAACGGCACACCCCGAAGTCGGCGTGCACGCACAGCTCGCCCTCTTTGAGATCCTTGAAGCTGGCCGCGAAGCCTTCGGCGGCCGAACGGCGGCGACGGCCTGCCCTTCGCGCGCGCTGACCGAAGATGTCTTCGTCTGACAACACCACCAGCCCCGCCGCGCTGTCGATGAAGCCCTGGCTCACTTCACCGGGAAAGAGGTGCGGGCCCTTCGCGGGCACCTTTTCGGGCAGCGGCTCGGCATGCACTTTCGGCTTGATGCCGCGCTCGACCAGCAGCCGCTTGAGGCGGTCGGCCTGGCCCATGGTGCCGCACGCGACCACCACCTGATGACCCTCTTCGCGCCAGCTCTCGAGGCGCGCGATCAGCGGCTCCAGCGCCCCTTCTTCACCGTGATGCGCGCGAATGGCCTCCCGGAGCTCACCTGTGCCGGTGAAAGAGAAGTTCACCGGCGCGTCACCTGCGTCGAGCGACAACCCGCCGCCCGAAGCGACGCGAAAATTCTTCAGCTCGGCCTGCAGCTCTTCTTCGAAAAGAAAGTGTGCAGGCGGAGCGAGGGTGAGCTCCTGCCGCTGCACCGCATCGGCGTAGCTGCGCTCGATGTCGGTGGCCAATTCGCTCATCGCGCGTTCCTGCGCGTTGGGTTCGTCGAGCCAGAAGAGAGGCGATGGGTGCCACTGCTTGAGGTAGCTGAAGATGGGCGTCATCCCTCCTTCGAAGAAACCGGGGAGCAACCCCTCGAGACCACCTGCGCCGATGCCTTCGCGGATCTGCTCGAGCCGTTCGCGCACCCGGGAGGAGGGCACGTGCTGATGCTCGGCTGCTTCACGAATCGAGGCCTCGGCCTGGCGCCGCGTCTCGTCAGAAAAGAACAGCTCGCGCGCGGGCAACAAGGTGAGCTCTTTGATCGACTCGATGGTGCGCTGAGTGCCGGGGTCGAAGCTGCGCATCGACTCGACGGTGTCGCCGAAGAACTCGAGCCGCACCGGCGCTTCGTGCAGCGCGGGGAAGACGTCGAGAATGTCGCCGCGCAGCGAGAACGTGCCGGGATCTTCCACCAGCGGCGAGTTGCGGTAGCCCATCGCGGCCAGCTTGTGACCGAGAACGTCGCGGCCGTGCTCCTGCTCGACCTTCACCACCTCTGACAACTTTCGCATCACCTCGAGGGGGATGACCTTGCGGCACAACGAACGCACCGAGAGCACCAGCGCGGGAAATTTCACCCCGTGGGCCAGATGAAAGAGCGCGCCGAGCCGATCAGCCACCACACCGGCGTCGGGCACCAGCTCGTCCCACGGGAGCACTTCGTCGCTGGGCAGCCGCACCACCGTCGGCGCGAGCTTGGTGCCTTCCCCGCCCAGGAAGAACGCCAGATCGCTGGCCAGCGCCTCGGCCGCGTCGTCATCGGCCGTGACGCAGATGAGGGGCGCGTCGAGCTTGCGCGAGAGCCTCGCCAACACCCAGGCTCGCGCGGCGCCCGTGAGGCCCACCGTGCGCACCGTCTTTCCCACGGCCAACCCGTCACGGAGGGCGGCCATGGCCTGACCTCCGCTCACGGGTGCGGAACCAGTCACGAGGGGAAGCCGACCTTCAGACAGCATGGGTGTCGCAAGTAAGGCGGACCAACCGAACGGTCAACGCGATTGCGCTCGCTTGAGCAGCCCTTCCAGGGTGGAGGCGGTGAACGGCTTTTCGAGCACGGGCGGATTGACGTCGTTGAGGAACTGTTCTGCGCGGTCGGTGAACGTGCCGCCGGTCATGAAGACGACGCTGGGCCGCAGGGCAGGGTCGAGCTGGTCCCACACGTCGATGCCCGAGACCTCTGGCATCATCAGGTCGCAGAGCACCAGGTCGTATTCCATGCCCGCGGCCAGCAGCGCGAGCGCTTCTTTGCCACTGTGGGCCACGGTGAGGTCGTGGGCCTTGCCCAGCAGGCGCTGGAGCGAGCGCAGAATCGAGGGCTCATCGTCGATGACGAGCACGCGGGCGCGCTGGCGTGCAGGCACGGGTGAAGGCGGGGTGCCGGTGTACGCGCCGTGCGCCAGGGGCAGGCACACCTCGAGGTGGTGCCCACGCCGAGCTTGCTCTTGACCGAGATGACCCCGCCCGCGTCTTTCACGATGCCCTGGCTGATGAAGAGCCCCAGGCCCGTGCCCTCGCCGATGCGCTTGGTCGAGAAGAAGGGGTCGAAGATGCGAGGCAACACCTCGGGCGCGATGCCGCTGCCGGTGTCGCTCACCGAGGCCACCACCTGATTTCCTTCCTGCCGGGTGGTGACGGTCACCGTGTTCTCTCCGGCGCGCCCATCGGGCATGGCCTGCGCGGCGTTGAGCATCAGGTTCAAGAAGACCTGACCCAGGCGCGCTTCGTTGGCGAACACGGGGCCGATGGGCGCGAGCTCTTTCACCAGCCGGGCGCGATGGCGCAGCTCGTTTCGCGCCATGTTGAGCGAGGCCTCGACGATGCGGTTGAGATCGCAGAGGCCGCGCTGGTGTTCGTCGACCCGGGCGAAGGGCTTGAGGCTCAAGACGATCTGACGTACCCGCTCGCCCCCTTCGATCGCCTCGTTCACCGCGTCGCGCAGGTCGACCATGTCGACGCCGGGAACGGCGGGCATCCGTTGCAGCTCGCCTTTCACCACGTTCAAGTTCGCCAGCACGAACGCGAGCGGGTTGTTGATCTCGTGCGCCACGCCGGCGGCCATGGTGCCGAGGCTGGTGAGCCGCTCGGCGAGGCGAAGCTTGGCCTGCACGAGGCTCTGTTGGGTGACGTCTTGAATGACGACCAGCTCGCGCGAGGTTCGGCCGTCTGCGCTCTGGCTGCGCCGCGCCCACAACCTGACGTCACGCAGCTCGGCCTTCGCCGTGCGCAGCCGCAGCTGGAGCGCGGGGGGCGGCGCGTTCGGGATCAGCGTCTTGAGGTACTCGCGATACCGCGGCAGATCGTCGGCGACGATGAACTGATCGAGCGTGGTGGCGGTCAGCCCGGTCTCGCCATCGAGCTGCAGCAGCTCTCGAAGGCGGGAGGTGAGGTGCGCGGTGCCGTCGACCAGATCGCGTTCGATCACGGCCAGCTCGGCCAGCTCGAAGGCTTCGTCGAGCAGTTGGTGGGAGCGCACGAACTGCCGCTGCTCGGCCAGGCGCTGGGTGATGTCGGTGCCCCGCATGAAGAGCGCATCGCCGCGCTGGGGTGTCGAGCCGCGGGCCACGTGCCAGTTGATGCTCCGGTACGTGCCATCGGAGGCCCGCAGGCGCGTGGTGTATTCGCGGTGGGAGCGGTTCTCGACGGCGTGTTTGAGGGTGAGCTCGACGTCATCGGGGTGCACCAGCTCGAGCAGGCCCATGCCGAAGTACCGGTCGCTCGACCAGCCGAGGGTCGCCTTCACCGCGTCGTTGACCTCCAGCACCCGGTGCTCAGGCGTCGCCACCACGAAGAGGTCGGACGAGAGCCCGAAGATCACTTGCAGGAGGTCGATCGTCGGTTCGGTCACGGAGCTTCCACCGGTTCAGACGTGGCCCACCACCCAACCCCGGTACCGATCGCCGCCAGTCCACTGACGATCCACGCGATGGTCGAGCCGATGGCAAGACTTCGTGCTGCATCACCTTGGCGAAAGAAGTCTGCTTCGAAGACCGCTGCGTTCGCTTCAGCCGCGAGGCTCTGGGCGCGCAGGCCCAGGGCGAGGCCCGTGACGAACGAGGCGAGGGTCACGACACCCAACGAAATGGGCAACGCGCGCTTGACCAACAGGGGGCCCAGCGGGGACTGATCGCGGGGGGCAGGCTCGAGCTTCGGCTTCTTCGGGGCGTCGCCTGGAAAATCGGCGTCGGGGAGATCGCTCTGCGGCATCGGCGGTGGCGGGGCGGTCAAGGCCCGCTTCACCTCGAAGAAGAACTCCACCGCCTTGGGGCTGGTGTACGGCGGCAGCTCGGCGCCTTCGTCGATGCGCAGCGCGGTGCGAAAGTGTTCGGCCGCGGGCTTCTTCTGCCCGAGGTTGAACTTGCACAGGCCCGCGTGGAGCTCGATCTCCCGAAGCTCGTCGGGCGTGCTCTTCCACTGCGTGCTGGCCTGCTTGAGCCGCTCGACGCAGCGCTCGAAGTCGAGGTTGCCTTCGTGTTCGAGGGCCTCGGCCAGAAAGGGGTTGGGCCCCGCGGTGAGCACGAGCGCGAGCAGCAGCGTCACGGCTGATCTCCCAGCGTGACGAGGAGATCGTCAGAGAGCTGCCAGCTCGAGAGCGTGACGGAGAACGCCCCGCCGCCCGTGCCGTCGTAGCGCGCGATGCCCAGCGACAGCTCTGAAGGGGGCAGGGTGGCGCCACCCGAGACGGTGGTGGCCCGCTGCAGCACGTCGTTGATGCGCACCTCGCGCGTGGTGCCCACCCGATAGGCGACCTCGACGATCCAGTCTCCTGCGGTGAAGCCCCCGTCGACCGAGAACCGCTCGACCAACGCGGTGGAGCCGACGGTCTGCGCGTCGCTTTCGACCACCAGCTGACCTGAAGCATCGAAGCCGATGCGCGCGAACGCCTGGCCCGACTGGGTGCCCAGATACGCCAGCGGCACGAAGCCACTGACGAAGACCGGCGCGACCAGGGTGATGCGCCCGCGCAGTCGGCCCTCGAGCGAGCGGGGTAGCCGGTTGAGGTCGATCATCTCGGCGACCGCGGTGTCTTGCGTGTCTTGAGAGCCGAGCACGGTGGCCAGCACGCGGTTGCCGCGCGAAGGGTCGATGTCGAGGGTGCAGCTGGGGTCGATCGTCGTGCTGGTGAAGCCGTGCAGCCGTTGTTGCCAGCGGGGCACACCCGCGTCGGTGCCTGCATCGGCTGGGGGCAGCCCGGCGTCGAGCGCTGCGCCCGCATCACGCCCCGCGTCGGGTGCGAGAGGTTCGACACACCGGGCGCTCACGCAGGCGCGCGGGGCACGGCAAGGGTGTGACTCGTCACACGCTCTCCCGGGAACGTCGTCGAGCTCGATCGCGCACCCCCCGAACAGCGCGAGGGTGACGGCGCTGCACAGCCGAATCACAGGTGCCACTCTCTCACTACCCAGCGCGCGTCGGCCAGTTCCGTTTCCCGCCTCGAAGCTCAAGTGGGTATAGAATCCCGCGCCCGTGAACGGACGAATCTCCGACATGCTCAAGCAGGGCCTGCGCAAGTGGACGCTGTCGATGGCGGGCACCGATCTCGACCAACGCCTCGAGGGCAGCCGCCCCCAGAACGAATACGGCGTCGACCCCTGGGGCTACAGCCTCGACTACGCGCTCTCGGCGGTAGGGCCGTTTCTGTGGCTCTACAAGAACTACTTTCGCGTCGACACCTTCGGGCTCGAGAAGGTGCCTCCCGGGCGCGTGCTGCTGATCGCCAACCACTCAGGTCAGCTGCCGGTCGACGGCGCGATGATCGGCGTGGCCATACTCACCGAAGCCAAACACCCGCGGCCCATTCGCAGCATGGTGGAAAAGTGGGTGCCCACGCTCCCGTTCATCTCCACCTTCTTCGCGCGCATCGGCCAGGTGGTGGGCACGCCCGAGAACTGCCGCGCGTTGCTCGAGAAAGACGAAGCGGTCCTCGTCTTCCCCGAGGGGCTCAAGGGCATCTCGAAGCTCTACCCGCAGCGGTACCAACTGCAGGAGTTTGGGCTGGGCTTCATGCGCCTCGCGCTCGAGACCAACACCCCCATCGTGCCCATCGCCGTCATCGGCGGTGAAGAGCAGGCGCCCGCGGTGGTGAACCTGAAGCCGCTCGCGAAGCTGCTGGGTTTTCCAGTGATGCCGCTGACGCCGTACGGCCCGCCGTTCCCGCTCCCGGTGAAGTACCGGTTGCACTTCGGCGATCCGCTTTTTTTCACCGGGCGACCCGACGATGACGACAGCGAGCTGGAAAAGAAGGTGAAGGTGGTGAAGGCCGCGATTCAGACGATGATCGAGCAGGGGCTCAAAGACCGGAAGGCGGTCTTCTGGTGAGCACCACGCGGCCGAAGGTCGTGGTGACTGGCATCTCGGGGAATCTGGGCCGGGTGGTGGCCAAGCTGCTGCACCGCGAGGCCGACGTGATCGGCATCGATCGCCGGCCTTTCGTGGGTCGCCCCAAAGACGTGGAGCACGTGCAGGTCGACTTGCGCAAGAAGAAGACCGACGAGGTCTTTCGCCGCAACAAGGTCGACGCGGTCATCCACATGGGCATCATGCACGACCCCCGCATGAGCCAGGAGGACCACCACTCTTTCAACGTGCTGGGCACCATGCGCGTGCTCGAGTGCGCGGCGAAGTACGGCGTGAAGAAGGTGGTGATGCTCTCTTCCGCCAACGTCTACGGGCCCTCGCCGCAGAACTCGAACTTCCTGACCGAAGAGACGCCGCTGATGGCGGCCAGCCGGTTCCCCACCGTGCGCGATCTCATCGAGGTCGACATGCTGGCCCACGGCTTCTTCTGGCGGCACCCGGAAATCGAGACCGTGGTGCTGCGCCCCGTGCACATCGTGGGCGCGGCCATCAAGAACGCGCCCAGCAACTACCTGCGCCTCAAGCGGCCGTGGGTGATGGCCGGCTTCGACCCGATGGTGCAGCTCATTCACACCGAAGACGTCGGCCGCGCGATGATCGAGGCGATCCGGCCGGGCCGAAAGGGCGTCTACAACGTCACCGGCCCAGGCGAAGTGCCGCTCTCGTCGGTCTTCCGCGAGCTGGGCCACAAGCCGCTGCCCATTCCGCACCTGCTGGCCAAGCCGCTGCTCAGCACGCTCTTCAAGTACCGCCTCGCCAGCTACCCCCCGGAGGAGCTCGACCACATTCAGTTCCTCTGTATGGTCGACGGCACCCGCTGGCAGGCCGAGACAGGCTGGAAGCCGCTCCACTCCATGAAAGAGACCATCCGCTCGGTGTTGGGCGAATGACGAAAGCACCCCTGAACCTGACATTGACGTCAGGGTTCAGCCTTGCCTCGAACGGCTCTCCGGGGTCACAGCCCTCGATAAACCGTTGGAACGACAGAATCTGACTGCCGTCACTGGCGTGGCACCCGGGTTGCTTTGTCAGTCCCTCGGTAAGGGGATTCCATTGGGGAATCTTCGACGCCCGTCGCCTCGGCCGGCCCCGAGACGACGGGCGGTTT
>JAYVFP010000192.1:0-11481 GCA_043773025.1 Archangium sp. | reverse complement strand
GCTTTTTTGAATTCCTCGCCGCGCAGCGCGCGCTTGCGGCAATTCGCCGCGCAGAGTTGTGACCAATCATGAGCCGCTCGGGATGAACGGTGGGCGCTTCTTATTTCGATCAACCCTGCGCGCCCAGTCGAGGGGGCACTCGCAGTGCGAAGAAGAGGCAATCCCTCGACACCGCGCGGGAAGAGCGACCCCGTCTCTGCGGCGCTCAGGCTGATCAGCTCAGCCTGAGCGCCACGTCGATTCAGGGGAAGAAGCCAGCGTCGAACGTGATGGGGTTGACGTCGATCAACCCCTTGTCCTCCGTCGTGGTGGGCAGGTTGTTGTTGGCGGTCATCCCGAGGATGAGGTCGCGCGCGAACACGGTGATCTCGGTGCCCGCATCCATCGCGCCACCACCACCACCGCCAGTCGCGCCACCACCGCCGCCAGTCGCGCCACCACCACCGCCGGCCGCGCCACCACCGCCGCCGGCCGCGCCACCACCACCGCCAGAGCCGCCGCCGGTGCTACTGCCGCCGCCGCCACCGGTGCCACCCCCCCCGGAAGGACACCCGAGGGTGAATGCCGCGGTGACCACCAAGACGCTGAGAAGGAGCTTCCTCATGATCAGGTCCCATCGCCCTTGGCGCCCGGGAGCGGCGTCTTCAGGTACGGGAAGGTGCTGTCGAACTGCGAGGCGGTCTGCAGCACGGCGTCATGAAACGGCACGTTCCGTGACGGAGCGTCGACGTTGTTCCCGAGCAGGTAGCCCATCGACACACGCAGCGCGATGTCGACCGTGTCGTCTCCTGGTCGGCGTCCGTTGGGGAAGCCGGCCGGGTCGCAACCCGCATTATTCAGGGTGAGCACTCCATTGACGAAGCAGGCCGCCGCGCCGAGGTTGTTCTGGCTGGCCATCGCGGTCGCAGGGAGCGCAGTGTTGAGGCGCTGATACTCGCAGGTCGAGCCGTTGGCGTTGACGCCCGTCACACCCGTCAAGAACGTCGCGATCAAGTCACTGCGAGGGAACAGCGTCGGTGCGGGCGTGCCGAAGAGCAGCTCGAGGATCGCCGGGAGCGTGGGCCGCGCGACGTAGGTGAGGAACTGGGCGTCGTCCTTCGGCTCGGAGGCGCTGAAACGATCCTTGTCCTTGATCCCGATCACCACCTCGTTGACCAGGGGCATGCCCAGTCGCGAGACCTGGGTCCACGCGCCGCCTTCACGCGAGGGCCGGTTGTAGGTCGGAACCGGGTTGATGACGCGAGCCTGCCGAACGCTCGCCGTGGTCCACGCGCCGAGCGTCGTCTGCGTGCCTGCGGTGAGGCAGGTGATCGGAAGCTCGAGCGCGAGGCTGGTGACGTTCTTCGTGTAGAGCGGGTTGGTCAGTGCGCCGCGTGCAGTGGGGTCGGTGATCACCAAGGCGGGAGCGTTGACGAGGTCGAAGATCGGCCCGATGTTGACGGCGAACCCTTCAGCGCGTTGGCCCACGAACATGCGCGCAGGCGTGGCGCAGCCAGGAATGTCGATGGTCTGAATGAAGCTGTCGGCGTAGGTGTTGTAGTTGCCGTCGCCGCCATCTGTATTTCCGAACGACTTCCGACCCGCGTAGTCGAACGGCTTGACGAAGCTGGTGCCGCCGTCAGCCGCGAGAATGGGCTGCACCATGCCGGTGCGACGGTTTCCGCGCACGACGTTGACCGAGAACGTCTCGAGCACCGACAGCTTGGTGCGATCCCTCGGGTCGCCCACGTTGGCGAAGGCGACCGCCACGTTGGTCTTCATGCCGCCATCGCTGGGGCCGATCGGCAAGGCGATGCCTTCACCGGCGTTGTTGAGCGTGTTGTTGAAGCGGAACTGGAAGGTCAGGTCCTCCTGGCCGTCGCCGTTGTTGTCGAGGTGCATCTCGTACAGCGCCTCGGGATCGAGGTTGAAGAAGTTGGGCCCGCCACCCGGCTCCTGCAGGGGGAGGTAGTTGGCGATGAACGTGACGTAGGCGCTGCGCCCCGTCTCGTAGCTCTTGAAAAAATAGACGTCGGTCGAATCGACTTTCGGATTCTTGGTGAGAAACGGTGCCTCACGATGGCTCGACGCCATCGCATTTCCGGCCAGCGCGATCAGCGCACAGGTCGTCAGACGGGTGACAAAACGCATGTATTTCGCCTCAGTGGTGTGGGTACTGCGTGGAACAACTACAGAGCTTCGAAGGCAGCGCGCGCCTTCTGGGTGACCACGCCGCTGGCCGCATCGGCCTGGCTGTCGATCACCGCGAGCACCGTCGAGCGCTTCACGTCGACGGTGCGTCCTGAAATCTGCTGCAGCGCTTTGCGCGAGGTCGTGGCGCCCACCTGCGCGCTCGGTGGATCGGAAAACTCACAGATGCTCAGCGTCACGTGCTCCGCGCTGCTGATCATCACGCAGTAGCGGGCACCCATGCTCGCGGCCGACTGCTGCCGTTGATCGGCGAGCGTCACCCCTGCAGCGGAAAGCGCAGCGATCACCTTCGAGGTGGGCGGGTCGGCCTTGTCCTTCTCTTCGCCCTCTTTCGCGAGCCGTTCGAAGACCGAGAGCGTGGGAGGGGGCGGCGGGGCGGGCGCCGGTGAGGGCGTCTTCGAACACGAGACGACGAGACACGCGAACAGGAGCGGCAGGAAACGCATGGGCGGAGGAGTACCGCTCGGCGTCGTGCGAGGCGCTGGCCGCAAACATCTACGCGCTTCTACGGCCCCCGAATCGGTGTGGGCTCTCGACCAGACAGCAGAAACTGAAGAGAACTCGTCCCCGGTTTCAGTTCTTTCGGGTGCCGACCACGTCGATGATCGTCAGCTCAGGCCGCGCGAAGAAGCGCACCCGGGGCATGTGCGGCTCGAACCCGATGCCGCGGTTCACGTACAGCGTGGTGCCCTTCACCTCGTAGCGGCCTGCTTCGTACTTCTTGTCGAACTGCGACATGGTGATGAGCGCTCCGTAGATCGGCATCGCGACCTGGCCGCCGTGCGTGTGGCCCGCCAGATACAGATCGGGCCGGGTCTCGAGCGCCTCGATGAGATCCGGCGTGTGATACGCGAAGAGCACGAACGCCTCTTTCGGCGCGCTCGACAGGCAGCCCTCGACGCCTTCGGTGGCCCAGAACGGAGCGCCACAGATCGCCAGCGTGCCGTCGTCGAGCAGCAGCGGCGCGTCGCTGAGCAGCTCGGTGGCGATGCCGCCGCCGAAGAGGTCGATCTTCGCCCAGTGCACGACGTCATGATTTCCGCGCACGGCGACGCGGCCGAGCCGGGCCGGAAGTCCACCGAGCGTCGAGCGGAGCAGCGGCGCGCCTTCCGCCTTGTTGAGTGAGTCGCCGGTGAAGACGACCAGGTCGACCTTCTCGTCACGCACCAGCTGCGCGAGCCGGCTCAATGAACGCGTCTGACCATCGACGTGGAGATCGCTGATGTGCGCCAGCCGCAGCTTCTTCCCCGCGGGCCACTTGGCCGTCTCCAGGGTCACCCGGGTCAGCTCGAGCCAATCGGCCTCGATGAACAGCGCGTAGCCGAAGCAGCACGCGCCCAGGCCCAGCAACGTGAAGGAAAGTTTGGCCAACCGCGAGGGCTTCTGCGGCCGGCCCGACACGCGCGCGGCGAGCAGCATCAGCCCGCCCCAGACGGCAGACGCCATCACCATCAGCACCAGCAGCAAGAACACCGCGACGCGCAGGGATTGTGGATTCATCGGCGTCGGGGAGGCAGGGGCAGGGCGGTGCGAGGGTCGTCAGGCCAGTGGTGCCGCGGATACTGCCGCATCAGCTCCTTGCGCACGGCGGGATAGTGACGGTCCCAGAAACCGGCGAGGTCGGTCGTCACCTGCACGGCGTTGTGATTGGGCGCGAGCAGGTGGAGCACCAGCGGCGTTCTGCCCACCATGGGGCCCTTCACCATGCCGAAGAAGTCCTGCAGGCGTGACTCGACCCACGGCGGTTTGCCGGGCTCCCAGGTGATCTTCAGCGCGCGGCCACCGGGCAGGGTGATCTTGTCGGGCGCTTCTTTCGCGAGCAGCTGCGCCTGCTGAGGCGTCAGCCGCGACTGGAGCAGGTCGAGCAGGCTCGCCTCTTCCAGCTCCTTGAAGGAGCGCAGGCCGTCACACAACGCCCGCAGCGCATCTTTCATGAACGCGGTGTCAGCCGTGGGGAAGTTCGCTTCGGGATAGCCGGTGCGCAGCGCCTGAATGCGGCACTGCCAGTTGGTCAGCCGCTCGGCGTCGGCGAAGGCCTGAGGTCCCACGGCGACCGCGTGTTCGGCCAGCACCGCGCTCGTCTCAGGAGAAGCGGGCGCGGGTGCCTTCGTCTCTTCGAGGCTGATGTTGCCGTAGGTGAGCCGGGTGACGCGCTCGACGCGCTTCGACGACTCATTCCACTCGAGGCGATCGACCTCTCCCAATGAATCGGGCGCGACCTCGAGCAACCACTCCGGCTCGACGCGGCTGGCGAGGCGCACGACCACGCCGCCCTTCTTCTCTTCGGCGTCGACAGCCACCATCAGCTCGTCGTCGTGCACCACGGACGCGGGGTCGAGCGTGGCGGATCCACCCGCGGCGAAGACCAGCTCGGGGGCACGGGGCCGCCGCCGTTTCGCGACCCGATCGGGATAGCCGGCCAGCACCGAGCGGAGCAGCGCTGATTCACGCTCCGCGTTCGTACGAGGTGCGTTGGCGCTGTGGGTGTCGAGCACGCGCGAGAGCTGCTTGGTCACGCGATCGACCGAGCTCATCGCGCCCGCATCGAGGCCTGCTTGCCGCGCACCACCCCGTTGACCCTGCTCATACCGTTCGAGCAGCTCGAGCAGATCCGACGGGCCGCTCTGCGCGTGTTGTGACGAACCACCGGGACCAAAGCGGGTGCGCGTCTCGAGGCGAATGTCACGTTCACCTAAGAGCGCCGCGAGCGTGGCGCCATCGCGGCCCACACCCAGGTTCTCCGACTCGACCACCAGCCGAGCCAGCCGGGGATGCAGCGGGAACTGCAACAGCCGCCGGCCGATCTTCGTCAGCGCCGAGTCTTTGTCGATTGCGCCCAGAGATCTGAGCAACGCGTCGGCCGCTCCCAGCGAAGAGGCCGCGGGTGATTCGAAGAAGCGAAAGTCGTCGAGCTTTGAGACGCCCATCGCCCGCAACGCGAGCGCCGACTCGGTGAAGTCCATGCGGCGGATCTCGGGAGCATCGGTGGCGGGGCGGCCTTCGAAATCACCCTTCGTGTAGAGGCGCACGCAGGTGCCGGCCCGGGTGCGGCCTGCACGACCCGCGCGCTGCGTGGCCGACGCCTTGGAGATCTTCGCCAGCTTGAGCATCGGCATGCCCGACCACGCCGAATGCGAAGCGACGCGCGCGAGCCCGGAGTCGATCACCGCGGCGATGCCGTCGATGGTGACCGAGGTCTCCGCCACGTTGGTCGACAGAATCACCTTGCGCCTGGCCGACGGCTTGAGCGCACGATCCTGCTCGGCGGGGGCGAGGTCTCCATGCAGCACGTGCAGCTCGAGCCCTTGACGCTGCGTGAAGTCCTGGCAGGTCTCCATCGCGCGGCGAATCTCACCTGCGCCGGGGAGGAACACGAGCACGTGCCCATCGAGGCCGTTCTGCACCAGCCGCTTCAACGCAGCGAGCACCTGCTGATCGAGATGCCGATCGTCATCACGCTCGAGGTGTTCCAGCGCGACCTCGAAACGCCGGCCTTCACTGCGCAGGCTGGGCGCGTCATCGAGCCACTGCGCGATCGGTGCTGCGTCGAGCGTGGCGGACATCACCATCAGCTTGAGGTCTTTGCGCGGCCCCTGCTGTAGCCGGCGCAACATCGCCAGCGCGAGATCGCCCGCCAGGTGCCGCTCGTGAAACTCGTCGAGCACCACCACGCCGACGTCACGCAGCAACGGATCGCCCACCAGCCTCCTGGTGAGGATGCCTTCGGTGACGAAACGAACGCGCGTGCGTTTGCTCGAGACGTCCTCGAAGCGCACCTGGTATCCGATGGTCTCACCGATGCGCTCGCCCATTTCTTCGGCGACACGAACCGCAGCGAGGCGGGTGGCCAGTCGGCGCGGTTGAAGCACGACGATTTCTTTGTCGTTCGAAAGACCCGCTTTGAGCAGCGCCGGAGGCACGCGCGTGGTCTTGCCGGCGCCGGGAGGGGCCTCCAACACGAGCGCATTCCGTTCGCGCAAAGCGCTCACGATGTCGGGGAGCAGGCCATCGATGGGCAGCGGCGTCACGGTTGATTCCGTTACCCGCTGGCGACGCGCGAGTCGAGTTGCGCGGCGATTTCGGGCTCGTGATGTTCCCCTTCAGGGGGTTCGTCACATGCGGGGATGGGTGGCTCTCATGGCAGTCTGGCTGAGCGCGTGCGGGGAACTCCCGCCGATGCAGAACGAGGATCCCTCGGTGGATGCGGGCCCGTACCGTTGCTCTCCGCTGACGTGCGCCGGTTGCTGCAGCGACAACGTGTGCCTGAGCGGCGAGGAGCTGCTCGCGTGTGGGTATGACGGCCGCGCGTGCAGACCATGCGGGCGGGGCACGGCCTGCGTTGCGCCTGGAACCTGCGCTTCGGTGGCGACCGATGGCGGCCCCTCACGGCCCTACAACCCCGATGCCGGGCTTCCGACGAACCCGTTCACGGGTGGGCCGCTCGCGCCTCCGATGAACAAATGCATCCCGGTCTTCGGCGGCTTCTACTGCAGTTGATGCGCGCAGCGCCTGCGTCTCAGGCCTCTGCGCCCTTGTGCCTGCGCGACTTGCGCGGCTTCTCTTCGACCACCGCCACGGGGGCTTCTCGAGGCGCCGCTGCTTCAACGGGCTCTGGTTCGGCGGGTGCTGCTTCGACCTGCACCGGCTCGGGCTCGACCAGCGCCGCCTTGCGAGGGGCGATCTCCGGTGGCGCACCCAGCTCTGCGAGCTCGGCTTCATTCGGCGCGTGGGGATCGACCGGCTCTTCATCGAGCATCGATGAGTCGTCATCGAGCTCGGACTTCACGCGCTTCTTGGGCTTGTGACCGAGGCCCGAGTTCTCGAACAATTCCTTGAGCGGCGTCAGCGCTGCTTCGGCCAGCAACCGGGCCTGACGGCAGGGCAGCTCGAGGCGGCGGGCGACCGCGTCGAGTTCATCACGCAGCGCCTGCGCGTCGGTCAGTGGCTCGGTCGAGAAGATGCTGCGCCAGGTGGTGAAGGCGACCTGAAGCTGCGCCAGCGCGGGCACCACGAGCTGGAACGACTCGTCGGCGAACATGCGCCGGGCGTAGGTGGTGTTGAGCCGCTTCTCGAAGTCGAAGGTGAACTTCTCGAAGTCTTCCCGATCGCAGCGGCGCAGCACGGGGAGCTTCAACTTGCCGTAGAGGGCTTCGAGCAGCGGCGCGCGGGCCCCCGCGGCGAAGGTGATGCCGGCCTGCAGCCGCTCGACCGCATCGACGGCCGCCCACTGCAGCGTACGCGCGTGGCCTTCGCGCACAGGCTCGAGCTCAGGCAGGCGCAGCACGCGGTTGAGGAGATCACCGACCCCGGTGCGGGCCACGGCGACGCGTTGGGTGGCCTGCTCGAGCCACGCCTTCTCGTCTTTGAGGCCCTGCTTCTTCGAGAGCTCGGCGGTGGCTGACTCGAGGCGCTTGAGGAGCTGCTCCGAGTGAGCAACCGTGTCGAACGCGTCGAGCAGGGAGGGCATCGTCATGAGCGGCTCGCCTTAGCACGCAGGCCCTCGAGGGCGCTCTTGAAGTCATCCGGGAGCGGGGACTCCAACGAGAGCGGGCGCTTGGTGAGGCCCTCGAGCGTGAGCCGGGCGGCGTGCAGGGCGAAGCGGCCGAAACCGGCGGCCTTCGCAGCGGCAGTGCCGTAGAGCCAATCGCCGAGCACGGGGTGACCCAGGTCTGCGAACTGCGCGCGAATCTGATGGGTGCGGCCGGTGTCGAGGTTGATCTCGACGAGCGCGGCTTCTTCACCGAGCTGCTCGAGACGCTTCCACGAGAGGCGTGCGCGCCGGGCCGAAGGAAACCGCGTGGTGTAGCGGCGGGGATCTTCGGGGTGACGGCCGTAGGGTTGATCGAGTGAGCCCGACTCGGGCGGCACGCCCCAGACCAGCGCCCAATACGTCTTGCCGATGCGTTTCTCTTCGAAGGCCAGCTTGAGCGCGGCCAACGCGTCGTCGGTCTTCGAAAGAATGAGGCAGCCGGTGGTGTCTTTGTCGAGGCGGTGCGCGATGCCGGGCTGCGCCACGCCGCCCACGTTGAAGCCGCCGTACTGCGAAGCGGCCAGACCCACCACGGAAGCCTGGTTGGCTTCGGGCTCGACCACCAGGCCCGAGGGCTTGTCGATCACCAGCCACTGCTCGTCTTCGTAGAGCGCGGGCAGCTTGGGGCCGTCGGGCGACTTCGGGGCTTTCTGCACCTCGGGGAGCTCGAGCTCGATCTCTTCGCCGCCCATGATGCGGCGCATGGGCTTGGCCTTCTTGCCGTTGACCTTCACCTTGCCGTCGGCGAGCAGCCGCTGCACCTGCACTTTGGAAAAACCGGGCACGGCTTTGACGAGAAACGCGTCGAGGCGAGGCCCTGCACCGGAGGGGACGGTCAGGCGGCGGACGGCCATGGGATCCATTTACCCAAGCGGGGGGCCGTGCCGGTGCTATTTCGCGTTGGCATGTCTGGCGTGGTGTTTCGTGAGGCCGTTGCGCAGGACGACGGGGCGATCGGCGAGCTGCTCGTCGAGGCGTTCATGAACAGCTACGCGCGGAAGCTGCCCGAAGTGACGGTGACCGAGCCGCGCAAGGCCGAGCTGCGTGACGTGGCGGGCAAACGCGGCCTCGCGAAGCTCTGGGTCGCCGAGCGTGAAGGGGTGGTGGTGGGCACGGTGACCGTCTGGCCGCCGGGTGCGCCGAAGTCGGAGGCGTGGGTCGAGAACGCGGCGGATCTGCGGCAGTTGGCGGTCGCGAGTTCGCAGCGGGGGCTCGGGGTTTCGGCGCGCCTCATGGAACTCGCTGAGCGCTGGGCGCGAGAACAGCAGTACTCTGGCGTGTGCCTGCACGTGCGGCGCGGGGCGCTCGGAGTTCGCTCGGTCTACGAGGCCCGCGGGTACCTGCGAAGGCCCGAAGGCGATCTCGACTTCTTGCCCGAGGTCTTTCTCGAAGCCTTCTTTCTCCCGTTCTCGTAGTGCTCCCTCTCGCCCGCGGTGGAGAGGGCTTTGACCTCACCCAACCGAGAAGAGCAGCGCCTCGAGCGCACCCGCTTCAGCCAGCGTCTCGAAGACGGCCGTGGCTCCACTGGCGCGCAGCTGGTCCGCGGTGAACCCGCCCGTCGCGACGCCGATGCTTTCCGCGCCGATGGCTCGAGCGGCCGAGACGTCTTTGGGCGTGTCTCCGATTACCACCACGCGCGCTTCACAAAGCGGAATACCGAGCTGTGCTGCACCCCGCTCTGCGCCCCGACGGATGAGCTCGGGCCGCAGCTCGTGATCATCACCAAAGCCTCCAAACGAGAACTTCTCGAAGAGCCCGACGCGCGCCAATTTCACCCGCGCGCCTTCGCGTACGTTGCCCGTGCCGAGGCCGACTGCCATGCCCGCCGCGATTCCCGCAGCGACCGCCTCGCGCATTCCGTGGTGCACGATGTAGCGATCGTCGGGCACCGAGCGCACCGCATCGGCCAGGCAGGTCACGTAGCTCGCGAGCAGCGCGTCGATCGAGGCGTCATCGGGGGGCACGCCGATGGTCTGCAGGCCCAGGCGCGCGATGCCCCGGTCGGTCATGCCGTCGAAGGCGAAGTGACTGCACGCGTCGGGGCGGCCGTGCAGCAGCTCGAAGGCACGGTCGATCGATTGCCGGCCAGCCCCGCCGGTGCTCACCAGGGTTCCATCGATGTCGAACAGCAGAACGGTCGGGCGCACGGGCGAACAGCTACTGAAAGTACGGCGAGCACGCCATCTTCTCTCCCTCTCCCTTTGGGAGCCTGTTGAAGTACGCCCTCGACTTCGCTCGGGCTGAACGGATTTCGGCCGGTTCCGTTCGTGCCGAGCGGAGTCGAGGCACCTATTTCACCAGTCCCTCTCGGGGAGAGGGAGTTCAGATTTTTCTACTGTCCGAGGCGCTTCGTGACTCGCTCGGCCCACTCGGCCTCGAGCTCGATGCAGGCCACTTCTCGACCGAGTTTGAGCGCCGCCGCGGGTATCGAGCCGGATCCCGCGAACGGATCGACGATCAACTGCCCCGGCCTGCTCCACGTGCGCACCAGCGGCTCGAGCACCCCGAACGGCTTGTGATTCGGATGGCTGCCCCACGCCGCGGCTTCACCGTCATCGTCGTACCCGGCGACCGCGGCCCAGGGCAGGGCAGGGCAAGCAGCCGACTGCGCCTCGGAGGGACTGCGGGTGAACACGAGCGCCGTCTCCACCACCCGCAAGATCTCCTCGCCGCTGTTTCCCTCGCGCGTGCGCTTGCCCCAGACGAACTCACCGCGCACGTGGCCGTAGCCGAGCTCACGACACGCGGCGGTCATCGGCTCGCGGCCGAGCAGGTTCATCCACAACACCAGCGGCGCCTCATGCGTGAGGTGCGTGACCGCCACCTCGAGCCACTTCTTCGTGAAGTCGCGAAACTCGCGAACGTTCTCGAAGCGCCGCACGGGCCCCCGGTCGATCTTCTTGTGCTTGGCATCGCGCAGGTCGCCGTCTTTGCGGCGCCGCGTCAGCAGGCAATAGGGCGGGTCGCTCAGCAGCACGTCGGCCTTGCGACCCTCGAGCGCGCGCTCCCAGATCTGGGGGTTGGTGGCGTCTCCCTGCGTGCACCGAGGCGACATGCGTTGCATTGCTCCTGCGAGGCTCCTACCACGCCAGCCATGACGGTCATCCGAGACATGACGGCAGGCGATCTCGATGCGGTTTCGCGGCTCGCCGAACAGCTCGTGCTGCTCCACCACGCGTGGGACAGAACGCGGTTCTTCACTACGCCCGACATCGCGCGCGGCTACCACCGGTACTTCGGCTCACAGCTGCAGGAGAAGGGCGTGCTGCTGCTGACCGCGGAGGTCGACGGGGCGGTGGCGGGGTACTTGTTCGGCACTCTCGAGTCGCGCGACTGGGCCAAGCTGCTCGATGCCCACGGAGCCGTGCACGATATTTTCGTGGATGCCGACCAGCGCAAGCAGGGCGTGGCTCAGGCGCTGATGGCCGAGGCGAAGGTGCGGTTTGCCCGGCTGGGGGCCAAGCAGGTGGTGCTGTATTCGGCCGCGTCGAACGTCGAGGGTCAGGCGTTGTTCAGGCAGCTCGGGTACCGGCCCACGATGGTCGAGCTGACGTTGGACTTGAAGTAAGTGAGGGAGGCGAGCGACTTCATGAACTGCGGTGCCTTGGCTGCGTTGAGCTGCCCTTCGTGAAGACGGAACGGCCCACACCGTTCGCATCGAGAGGGTTGGCCGAAATAGAAATGACTCCAATCACCGGTCTCCCCGAGCGCAGTCGAGGGGGCACTGACCGCCCGAAGGCGAGGTAATCCCTCGACTCCGC
>JAYVFP010000191.1:0-3858 GCA_043773025.1 Archangium sp. | reverse complement strand
ACCGAACCGGGCTCCTTCACAGCGCGCACGAGGTCGCCCTTGCCGAGCTTGCCCAGGATGTGGATCGCGCCCACGCCTTGTTCGATCACGGCCATCGCTTCTTCCCACTTGGGGATCATGCCGCCGGTGACGGTGCCATCTTTGATCGCCGCCCGTGCTTCCGCGCAGCTCAGCCGCTGAATGCGCGAGTTCGGATCATTGATGTCCTTCAGCACACCCGGGGTGGACGTCACCAGAAACAGCCGCTCTGCCTTCAACGCCGCCGCGAGCTGATTGCCCACGAGATCCGCGTTGATGTTGAATACGCCGCCTTCAGCATCAGCACCCAGACACAGGGGGCAACCGTTTCATCACGGACGGCGTCGTTCCCAAGATGCGCGAGGAGAGCGATTCGCTGATTACAGCTGCGTGAGCCAACGCGTGAGGCTCGGGAGGTTCTCTGTCTCAAGGTCGCAGCTTCGAACGAGTTCGACCATCGCCTCCTCGCTGGCGAGGTTGTTGTCCTTTGCAAGCTCCCAGAGTTTCGGAACGCTGAGTGCCTCTGGTGACTTGTGAAGCCCCTTGAGTCCGACGATCCAGGCCTCGAGACAGGGCTCCACAACGCCGCCGATGATCTCCAGTGAATCCGCGTTCTCACGCTTCAACTCGTCGTGCGTCGCTGTCAGCGTCCTCACTCGCTCTGAGCTGCGGTCAGAATCGCGCGCCCAAAGAAGTACATCGGCGCCTGCTTCCTCTGCGAGCACGGCGAGTTTCCTGAGACTCTTCTGGTCGGCTGTGAAGTGACCGCCGGCCTGATACTTGGGAATGTTCCAGTGCCTGAGCCATCAGCCGAATCACTTCGCGCATCGTCTCGTCGGTGAGCGCCTGCTCGGGAGGGAAGGCGGTTGCCGGGGGCTGCCACAGCGGGGGACAGACTTCGGCGCGAAGGCGGTGACGCGGTGCAGTCCATCGCAGCGGGCGCACGTGACATGCGAGGCACGATGATCGCGTGGGCAACCCAACGCCAGCCTGCGGGCGGACGTGATGCTGCCGTCACCTTCGACGCAGTCACTGAGCTTGGCCATGCACGGTCAGACCGGTGCCTGAATCTCCATCACGGCGGGAGTGACTTGACCTCGTCGATGACACCAAATGCCTTTGCTTCGGCGGCGTCCATCCACAACGCTGCACGAGATTGTTTCCGCACGCGGCCAAGAGACTGGCCCGTATGCCGTGCGAGAAGCGCCTCCACCTTTGCTCTCAATTTCACCTGGAGCTCGCGCTGCTCCGTCGCCGAGACTTTCGTAGCGACGGAGGAAGCGTCGTCGGCAACGAGCTCGTGTATCAACACCCGACACGCAGGCAGGGCCGTGCGTTCGCCATCCGTGCCGGAGGCGAGAAGAACGGCCGCTATCGATGCCGCCTGATTCGCGCAGCGGGTGCCGACGCGGCATCTGAGGCCCTGCATTGTGTCGTAGACTGCGAGCCCCGCTGTCACAGAACCGCCGGAAGAGTCGATCTCCAACGCGACTGGTTTCAGGGGGTCCTCTGCTTCGAGAAAAAGAAGCTTGGCGATGACTTCGGTGGCGAGATCATCGGTGATTTCACCGCGGAGGTGGACGACTCGATCTTCGACTAAACGGCGGCTCTCCTCGTCGCCGAAACGCCCGGCCGACCAATCCGACTCGGGTTCTGGCGCTGCGATGTTCGGCTTCGGCGCGGCAGTCCCCTGTGCTGCGAGCGACGATGGGGCAGGCCTCGGGTGTTCCTTCTGCCGACAGCAAGATGAAATCAGTCCAACGAGCACGGGGATCATGGCCAAGCTGCACACGGACCGCATCGAACCAGTGAACGGTGGCGGGCTTGCTTCGTCAAGAGCTTGGGCTTGATCCGGTTTGGGTGGACACCCTTGCAGGAAGTAGGGGTGGTCCATGGAGACGGAGAAGAAGCAGGGCAAGCCGCGCAAGCAGTACACGGACGAGTCGTGCCCCCTGGTGCTCGAAGAGGGCAAGAGCATCACCGAGACGGCGAGGGGTGTGGGCGCCGGGGGACTCGGTGGTCACCGATGGCTCGAGCAAGCGCGTGCTGATCGCGGCAAGAGCACGCGAGGCTCGCTTCAGCGCCGGTCGGCCGGCGAAAATGCGCATTGACCGGCGGCCTTGAAACGCGTGGTGGTCCGGGTGACGGGTGCGCTGCTCGTCGCGTGCAGGTATCTCGCCTGCGAGCGAGGCGTCCTGCCCCGGGGCCCCCACGGATCCGGACGTGCGGATTTCCCGCATCCGGCTCTTCGGTTCATGGATTCGCTGCGCGCAGCATCAGGCACCCTGACTTTTTCGCTATCCGCTGTTGTTTCGTTGAGACGGTTGTGGACTCGGCGTTCCTTCCATCTGTCCCTCCAGCAGTTCCATGTTCCGGCGCCCCCTTCCCTCCACTGGCTCCTCATGGGGTGAGTTCGCCAACTTCGTCGGTACTACGAGGCGCTCCGAATCCCTGTTGCTCGTCCCGCTGCCGCTTCGCTCTTCGCTCGCGGCCCGGTACCACCCTCGTCCGTCTTTCGCTCCCCGCAGAGTCGGACGCATCTCGACGAGGCCAGGGTTGTTCTCCGGCTTCCCCAACCGGCTTTGAGGTGGAAGCAACAGGGCCTCCCAGGTTCCTGTCCAACCCGTTGCTACGTGCCGCGCTCTCTGACAGGGAATTCGGCCCGCAAATGCAGACAGGCCAGGATCAGTCGAGCGGCCGACCATCGGACGCAGCCATCTGGTACCGAAGCTGACGGTCAGCCCTCGTGAGTCGGCGCTTGTTGAGCCGCACGCAGGCGGCAGTGAGCGCGGCGTTTACCTCCGGGTCTCTGGGGTTCTCGTAGAAGAACACGAGTTCTTCATTGGGGCGAAGCTCGCGACGGCCGCGAATGCCGAACACCCGGGAAGAGAAGGTGTGAGGGGTCATCGGTATTGCACCCAGGTACTCACGCAGCGCGAAGGTGATGAGTAGGGCGCAGGTCAGCTTCGCCGCGGTGAGCACGCTGTCGAGGGCCACGTCGAGTTGGCGGATGGTCCGCTGCTGCTCGAGCTTGGCGCGGCGCGCCGCCAGCTTCGTCAGGTGGCCGTCCAACTCGAGTGCGCGGGCGTTGTTCTTCTTCAACGCGCCCTGCGCTGCATCGAATGTTCGTTCGGCAGCCTCGGTGCGCAGCATTGCCTCGTGGTGGTCGATGGCGGCCCGGCTGAACTGTTTCCCTTCCTGTCGCCCCTCGGCCACGAAGGCGTCGAGGCGGCCGCGACGCGTCACGAGGGCCTTCCCTGTGCGCTGGCTCAGCCTGCGTAGCTGCTCGAGTTCTTTTTCGAGGCGAGGTTGCGCCTTGACGAGCTGCCGATGCTCGTCCTTCTCGACCTTCGCCCGGGCTTCGAGTCGCTCCAGCTCGGTGATGACGGCGACGTTCGCCACCATTTTCCCGCAGTTGCCGCGGTGCTCGGTTCAAGGTCACGGCCCAGGTCGCGCTCAAACAACTGCTCACGGAGCTCGATGTCGCCGGGCTTTCCCCGGTCAGGCCTCTGGAGCCCGTCGCTGAAGTGCGGGCCGCGCCCCTGACGGTGTCCTCCACGCGCAGGCCCTGGAGCGGTGTCGGCGTGGCCGGCATCGTCACAGGTGCGGCGAGCGTCGGCGTCGGCCTCGGCTTCTTTGCGACCGCGGGCGAGGCGCGCATCGACACCAGCCAGGGTGTGAAGCGCGTATTCAACGAAGATGCCGACAAGGTCGCTGGCATTCAGCGCTCGCAGGCCGTGGGCGTCGCGTTGCTCGCGGCGGGTGCGGGCCTGGCGGTGCTGGGCGCAGGGCTGATTCTTCTGGGCCCGGTCGAGACGGTGACGACCGTGGTGCCCACCA
>JAYVFP010000190.1:0-3868 GCA_043773025.1 Archangium sp. | reverse complement strand
GGCCGCCGGTCTCCTGCAGCTCGATGGAGTTGCCGTTGCCCCGGAAGTTCCAGTTCTTGCGCACCACCACGCCGTCGAAGGTGGCCAGCACCGGGGTGCCCGACGGGGTCTTGAAGTCGACGCCCTTGTGCTTGCGGCCATCGCGCAGCAACGAGGTGATCTGCTCGTACGCCTCGAGCGGGCTGTCGACCAGGCGCTCCTCCAGCTCACTGGCGTCGGCCTGGTAGTAGCGGGGCGGGCTGTCACCGCTGGGCTTGAAGCGGTAGGTCTCGAACGTGCGGCCCTGCTTGCGGCTGTCGAAACGCACGGCGTGCACGAGCGGCTCCTGGCCTTCGCGCGTCTCGTAGACCACCGAGAGGGTGTCGCCCTTGACCAGATCCTGCGGCACGCGCACCCACCACACGAGCGAGCGGTTCACCACTTGGGTGAGCGGGGTGCCGACCTCTTTTCCTTCGGAGCCCACGATGGCCGACTCGAGCGGGCCGTTGATGGTCACCTGAAAGGCGCGCAGGCCACTCTTCTCAGCCACCACGGGCGGTGCTGCGGAAGGCCCGGCGGCCGCGGTCGGCGCGGGTGCAGCGGCAGGCTCGATCGCCTGCGGAACGGCGGCCTGACCGGTCAGCGGCGTGGGGAGCGCGGGGCCCGTGTCTGAAGGGCTGCTGCGCACCCAGAAGATTCCTCCCGTGAGCAGGCCGACGACGACAGCGGTGATGGCGATGGGGGCGACGGGGCTCTTCCTGGGTGCAGCACCCAGTGTGGGCATCTCGGGCATTGAAGTCTCCTGGGTCTTAAGGAAGGCGAAAGTCACCCTACCGACGTGAGTGATCCTTGCGAGTTTTCTGCCACAGAGCTGTAGCGGGTTCACTCCGCTGAAAGGGCAAGGAGCGCGGTTGCTTGTTGATGGGCATCGACCCCAATCCCCGCGCGTTCGAGCAGGTTGCGCAACGGCCCTGCCTCTCGGCCCAGGAAACGCAGACACAACGCCACTTCGCCTAGTAGCCGACGCGTGAACAAGCGCTCAGAGACGCGCTGAGAAGCTCATCCAATCCCCGCTGCACGAATCCAAGAGGGACCAGGCGGGAGAGCATCTGAAGAGTCAGAGTCCTCAACGCAACGGACTCGGCAGAATCATCCGCAGTGGAACCAAGAAACTCCCTCTCCCTGCGAAGCGGGGAAAGGGTCGGGGTGAGGGGCCGCACTACTCTTCGACCACCGGCTCCTCATCACGAAGCCCGAACTCCTTCATCTTGGTCTGCAGCGACTTCCTGCTGATCTGCAGCAACTTCGCCGCGCGAGTGACATTGCCTTCAGTCTTCGCGAGCGCCTGCACGATGAAGCTCTTCTCGATCTCCGCCTGCTTCTGCTTCAAGAAATCCTTGAGCGGAGTCTCACCCGGTGCCGGAGTCGCGCCCAAAAAATACGAAGGCGCCGCCTGCATGCCGCCCCGCACACCCTCGGGCAGATCCTTCACCTCGATGCGAGGGCCATCAGCAAACAGCAACACGCGCTCCATCAGGTTCTCGAGCTCGCGAATGTTCCCGGGCCACGGCCACGCCTGCAGCAGCACCAGGGCCTCATCAGAGATCGTCTCGATCTTCTTGTTGAGCCGCTTGTTGTACTTCTCGATGAAGTGCACGACGAGCTGCGGAATGTCATCCGCGCGGTCCCTCAGCGGAGGCAGCACGACGGGCACGACGTTGAGCCGGTAGAACAAATCTTTCCTGAAGCGGCCGGCCTCGGTCTCCTTGGCGAGATCCCGGTTCGTCGCCGCGATCAACCGAACATCGACGCGCGTGGTCTTGATGCCACCGACGCGCTCGAACTCGCTCTCTTGCAGCACCCGAAGCAGCTTGACCTGCATCTCGATCGGCACTTCACCGATCTCGTCGAGAAACAGCGTGCCGCCGTCAGCCAACTCGAACCGTCCCGGCTTGCTCGACACGGCGCCGGTGAACGCACCACGCTCGTAGCCGAAGAGCTCCGATTCCATCAGGTCTTTGGGGATCGCAGCGCAGTTGATCTTGATGAGCGGCTTGTCACGCCGCGAGCTGCCCTGGTGGAGCGCAGTGGCGACGAGCTCCTTGCCGGTGCCCGACTCGCCGGTGATCAACACGGTCGACGGGGTGTCCGCGACCTTGTCGATGATCTTGAACAGGTCCTCCATGTGGCCGCCGCCGCCGATGATCGACTTGCGAGCGCTGCCATCGGGCGCGACGTGGCCCTGATTCGCTTCCTGCGTACGCGCCGCCTTCGCGACCACAGCCCTGATCTCCGCGTGCTCGAAGGGCTTGGTGATGTAGTCAAAGGCGCCCAGCTTGATCGCCTCGACGGCCGAGTCGACGGTGCCGTGCGCGGTGATGATGATGACCGGCACCACCGAGCGCGACGCGCGGACCTTGTGAAGAATGTCCATGCCACCGAGCTTGGGCATGACGAGGTCTGAGATGATCACGTCAGCGCCGTTCTTCTCGAACTCGGCCATGGCCTGTTCGCCATCTTCGGCGACGGTCACCTCGTAGCCGTCCTTCCGCAAAATCGCGGCGAGCACCTTGCGGAGGTTCGCTTCGTCGTCGACGACCAGGATGCGGCTCATGCACTCGGTTTGGCGTGAGCAGGCACGGGGGTCAAGACATGTCCCCCTCTCCCTGCGAAAGCGGGGAGAGGGTCGGGGTGAAGGGCGCACTTCCGACAGGTGAAGTCGACGAGGCACAACGCTCGCATAAGGTGCGCCAGCCGTGAGCCCCGTTGCCCCCCCGCCGCAAAAGAGTGGTCGAAGCGCCGCGCTGGTCGCCGCGGGGATCCTGCTCTCGCGGCTGGTGGGCCTCATTCGCCAGAAGCTCTTCGCGCACTTCCTGGGCAACGGGCTCGAATCAGCCGCCTTCGCCGCAGCGACGCGCATCCCCAACGTTCTCCAGAACCTGCTCGGAGAAGGCGTGCTCTCCGCCTCGTTCATCCCTGTTTACGCAGGTCTCCGAGCGAAGAAGGACGACGAAGAAGCCCGCAAGGTCGCCGGAGCCATCTTCGGCCTGCTCTGCCTGCTCGTGGGACTGATGGTGGGCCTGGGCGTGCTCGCAGCCCCGTTCCTCGTGGACGTGATCGCCCCCGGCTACGAAGGCGCGTCACGCGAGCTGACGATCAAACTCGTTCGCCTGATCTTCCCCGGCACGGGCGTGCTCGTGCTGAGCGCCTGGTGCTTAGGCATCCTCAACAGTCACAAACGTTTCTTCCTCTCCTACGCCGCGCCGGTCGTCTGGAACGGCTGCATCATCGCGGCGCTGCTGCTCGCCAGAGGCGAGACGCTCGACGTGATCGTCACCTGGGCCGCGTGGGGAACGGTGCTGGGCAGCATCGCGCAGTTCGTGGTGCAGCTCCCCAACGTGCTCACGCTGCTCGGAGGCTTCTCGCCCAAACCCTCCCTTTCTCAGCCGGCAGTGCAGCAGATCGTGAAGAATTTCCTGCCCGCGGTGATGGCGCGCGGGGTGGTGCAGGTGAGCAGTTGGGTCGACATGGCGTACGCGTCACTCATCTCGGAGCGAGCGGTCGCCGCGCTCTCGTATTCGCAGACCATCGCGCTGCTCCCCGTGAGCCTGTTCGGCATGGCGATCTCCGCAGCCGAGCTGCCCGAGATGAGCGCCGACGCGACGAAGTCGGTCGAAGAGCGAACCAGGGCCATCCGCGAGCGCCTCGGCGCGGGCCTCGAGCGCATGTCGTTCTTCGTCGTGCCTTCCGCCGTGGCCTTCCTTTTCCTGGGCGATGTGATCGCCGCCGCGCTGCTCGAGTCAGGCAAGTTCACCGCCGCCGATTCGCGCTTCACCTGGTACCTGCTCATCGGCTCGGGCATCGCGCTGTCGGCGCAGACGTCAGGCCG
>JAYVFP010000189.1:0-3875 GCA_043773025.1 Archangium sp. | reverse complement strand
AGCCACATCGGCTTTAACTACCGGCTCTCGAACCTGCTGGCCGCGGTCGGCCGAGGACAGCTCCGGGTGTTGGAGGCGCGCGTGCAGGCCCGCCGCGCGCACCGCATCTTCTACGAAAAGACCATCGGCGAACTCGAGGGCGTGGGGTTCATGCCGCTCTCCTCCGAAGGCTCGTGGAACGGATGGCTGAGCGTCATCACCATCGATCCCCAGAAGTTCGGGGCGACCCGCGAAGACATTCGCCTCGCGCTCGAGAAGGAGAACATCGAGTCGCGGCCGGTGTGGAAGCCGATGCACCTGCAGCCCGTGTTCAAGGACTGCCGGATGTATGGCGGCGCCGTCTCCGAGGCAGCGTTCGAGAATGGGCTGTGCCTGCCCTCAGGCTCGAGCCTCACCGCTGAAGAGCGCGAGCGCGTGGTGACGCTCATCGAAGGCATGCACCGACGCTGACATGCGCCTTCTCTTTCTGGGTGTTCACGCGCGCGATCGGTCTCCGAGCCAGCGCTATCGCTTCGAGGCCTTCGAGCCCCACCTGAAGGCACGCGGCATCGAGGTGACGTACGCGGGCGCGCTGACGACGGACGAAGCGCGCGACTTCTACGGCGCGGTGTCACCGCTTCGGAAAGGCCGCATCGCGGCGCGGGCGCTCGTTCGTCGCGCGGCCAGCCTGCTGCACCGAGTCGACGTGGTCTTCGTGCAACGCGAAGCCTTCTTCCTGCTCAATCACTGGAGCGAATGGCTCGCCCACCTGCGCGCGCCGGTGGTCTTCGATTTCGACGACGCGATCTGGATTCACGCGGTCTCCGAAGCGAACCGCCGCTTCGCGTTCTTGAAGAACGTCGAGAAGATTCCCCGGATTGTCGGGCTCTCTCACACCGTCATCGCCGGCAACGAGTACCTCGCCGGCTGGGCGCGCCAGCACTCGCGCAACGTGCAGGTCATTCCCACGTGCGTCGATACCGATCGATTCGCGCCCGTCTCGAACCGTGACGCCACCACCGTCACCATCGGCTGGAGCGGCAGCCCCTCTACGGTGGCCCACCTGCGCCCGCTGCTCCCCGCCTTGGAGCGCGTGAAGGCCCGCTACCAGGATCGGGTTCGACTGCGCGTGATGGGCGACCCTTCGTTCACCCACGCGCCGCTCGGGCTGAAGGGCGAAGCGTGGAGCGCCGCTGCTGAGCTGGAGCTGCTGCGGCAGATGGACATCGGCCTGATGCCCCTGCCCGACGACGAGTGGACTCGCGGCAAGTGTGGCCTCAAGGGTCTGGTCTCGATGTCGATGGGCGCTGCGACCGTGATGAGCCCCGTCGGTGTGAACACCGAGATCGTGAAGCACGGAGAGAATGGCCTGCTCGCTCGCACCGATGACGAATGGGTCGAGGCGCTCTCCAAGTTGATCGACGACGCCACGCTGCGAAAACGGGTGGGCGCGGCCGGGCGGGAGACCGTGGTGCAGCGATACTCCGCGCAGCGGTGGCAGGAGCCGCTCGCGCAATTGCTCCTCGACGCCGTTCGCTGAGAGCCGTGCTACGGACGCGAGCGTGAACTCTATTCGTGGAAAACGTGCGGTCGTCTTCGGCGGAGCGGGCTTTCTCGGCTCTCATCTGTGCGAGCGCCTCCTGGGTGATGGCACCGAGCGCGTGATCGCCGTCGACAATCTGGTGACTGGGAATTTGAAGAACCTCGACGGCGTGAAGCGTGATGCCCGGTTCGATCTGATGCAGCAAGACGTCTGCAAGCCCGTGGCGGTCACCGGGCCGGTCGACTTCATCTTCAACCTCGCCTCGCCTGCATCTCCGAAGGACTACGAGGTGCTCTGGCTCGAGACCCTGCGCGTCGGCAGCCTCGGAACGCAGCACGCGCTCGAGCTGGCCGAGAGCAAGAATGCCGTGATGCTGCAGGCCTCCACCTCGGAGATTTACGGCGATCCGCTCGTGCATCCACAGGTCGAGACCTACTTCGGCAACGTCGACTCCACCGGCCCGCGCGCCGTTTACGACGAGGCGAAGCGCTACGGAGAGGCGATCGTCCAGGCCTTCCGCCGCAAGCGCAACGTGGCCACGCGCATCGTTCGCATCTTCAACACCTACGGCCCGCGCATGCGCCTCAACGATGGGCGCGTCGTGCCGCAGTTCGTGGCCCAGGCGCTGCGCGGTGAAGATTTCACGGTCTTCGGCGACGGCTCGCAGACCCGCAGCTTCTGCTTCGTCGACGATCTGCTCGAAGGCATTCTGCGGCTCGCCCTTTCGAATGAGCAGGATCCCGTCAACATCGGCAACCCGCGCGAGCAGACCATTCGTGAATTCGCCGAAGCCGTGAAGAAGGCCGCGGGTGGGGACGGAAAGCTCGTCTTCGAGCCATTGCCGCCGGGCGATCCGAAGCAGCGCAAACCCGATATCTCGCGGGCGCGCGCGATTCTGGGGTGGGAGCCGAAGGTCACCCTCGAGGTCGGCTTGCCGCGAACCATCGAGTATTTCCGCACCATGCTCTAAAGCTACGGCGAGTTTCCGGAACGGTCCCGCAGGTTCACAATTAAGGTCAAGCGAACGCGCTGCGTCGTCGAGGTTCTCGATCTGCGTAGCTTCCTCGACGGACGGACGCAAACTCCGGTCGGCCGGCCCCGGCCACGGCGACTGGCTCGGTGGTCCCTCGTTGGTGGGTCGTGTCTCGCCTGTTTCATTCTGATGCGGTCGAGCAGTTCGTTTAAGTGCTCGTTTTTTCGCAGTACCAAATTTGAGTTGGGTTTACCCACGCGCGAAGCGCGTAGCCTTGGGCACGCATGTAGTCGTACGTCGATGACAGCGAAGACGCGCTCAGGTCGAACCCATGGTCCTCAACGGCTACGATGGTCGGCCGATACTTAGACCAGTTGTTTGTCGTGAGAACCTGCAGGTCAAGCCCCTCGACGTCAACCGAAAGCAAATCCAGTCGCGAACCTTGGGAAAGGTGACGGTCGAGAATCGTCTCGAGGCGATAGGTCGGGACGTCTATGGTTTGAATCTGGAGTCCGTGCTCTTTGGCGTACCGATCCGCGACCTCTCGCGACATGGTGTTCATCACTGAACGGATGCCGAGGCGGTAGAAAGGCAGCGTCCCCTCCGTGCTGGAGATCGCCGCCTCGAGGTTCACATCGTGTGGGCGCAGCACCTTAAACGCGCGCATGGACCCAGGGGTCGCATCTACATTGATACCGCGCCATCCCAACCGGTAGAGCGCGTAGGTGTTTGAGAAAGTCTTAGGCGCGAAAGCCCCAATATCTATGAAGAATCCCGGGGTGCGGCTCCTAATCTTGTCGCCCAACAAAGACTGGAGAACTACATCCTCTCCAAACTGGCTGTACGAGGTTCGCCGAGAAGATCCGCCTGCGATCTCCAAGATATCTGCCGCTGTCTGTTTCGCAAGAGCGAGCAAGCTCATGTGGAATGCTCGCTGCTGGTGATGCCGGGACCCCAAAAGCGATAGACGGTTGTGAGCTTTGGTACGCGCATGAGCCACGTGATACCTCATCTTGGGGAGGCGAATCTCCTAGTTGTAGACCTGACTTCTGCCGTGTCCGCATCGTGACGCGCGGTGACATCGGCGCGCGCGAGTGGCGTAGCAAAAATTGGCGCGCCGTACGTCATCAGCCTGACGAAACCACCAGCTAGCCAGCGCTGCACAATACGACCGAAAATTTTTTCAAACGGAGGCGCAGGTCACAGCGCTTTGAAGAGTGGGTACTTCCCGATAGTCGAGACCAACCATGACCGCCTCGAGACGCGGCGGTAGAAAAGGCCGTTGAACGAAGCCGCTTCGCGGCAGAGGTGACGTCGGAGGAGTGACGATCGCGGAGGTGATGCGGTCAGAAATTCGGCTCGGTCATCAGAGCCGCCCAG
>JAYVFP010000188.1:0-3889 GCA_043773025.1 Archangium sp. | reverse complement strand
CCGACGACTACCCCATCGAGACCGTCGGCCGCTGGCCGTACTACCTCTCGAAGATCTACGAAGAGAAGCTCGCCCTGGAGTTCTGCAAGAAAGAGGGCATTCCCCTCGTCGTGCTCAACCCCTCGCTGCTGATGGGGCCTGGCGACGACCGGCTCTCCTCCACGTGGACGGTGGTGAAGTTTCTCCAGCGCGACATCCCCGCGATGCCCGGTGGCGGCATCAGCTTCGTCGACGCCCGTGACGCGGCGCAGGCGGCGGCCAACGCGCTGACCCGCGGCGAGCTGTACGGCCGGCACCTGATGGGCCTCAACTTCTCGATGAGTGAGTTCTTCTCGCGCCTCGAGCGCCTGACCGGCGTGGCGGCGCCGCGGGTGAAGTTGAACAAGCAGCTCAACATTCTGGGTGCGTATGCCCTCGACCAGGTCGCGAAGTGGCGCGGCGAGAAGCCCAGCATCGATCCGCAAGAGGTCGAAGTGGGTGAGCACTGGTTCTGGTGTGACTCGAGCAAGGCCGAAGCGCAGCTGGGTTTCGTGGCGCGCGACCCCTACGAGACGCTGCATGAGACCGTGCAGTACGTGCTCAAGAAGCTCCCGCCCGGTGAGCTGCCTGGGTTGAGGGGGGCGCTGGCGGAGCTTCGAGGTCGCTCGCTATAGTTCGATGATGGCCAGCAGCGATCTCGCGACCGAAGTCCTGATTCAGATTCGCGACGAGCTCAAGCACACCCGCGAGGCGCTCTCTTCGCGGCTCGATGCGACCAACTCGCGGCTCGATACGACCAACTCGCGGCTCGATGAGACCAACTCGCGGTTGGATCGCGTCGAACGCCGCCAGTCGGAGACCGAAACGCGGCTCGCCACTGAGCTCATCGGGGTCGCTAACGCCGTCAATCAGCTCAAAGACATGCTGATGGCCGACCGGGTTTTGCGCCAGCGCGTCGATGAACACGATCGTCGCATCGCGCTCCTCGAGCAGCACGCGCACTGACCCCGAGGCTTCAGGGCGCGGGGGCCGGCTCGAACTCGCCAGGCGTCGGAGGGCTCTCGAGCGCTGGCGGGGTGGCCGCTTCTATCTTGTCGGTCGCCATGCCCAGCGTCTCTGCGCCCGCCTGCCGCGCCCCATCGAGCGCAGCCACCAGCTTCGCGTAGTTGGTCTGATCGTCAGCGGTGAAGAACACCAGCCGGTCGCCCTTCTTCTTCGCGGCCAGCATGCGGCTGAGCTTGGCGACGTACTCCTGCTGGGTGGGCATCACGTCGAGGTTGATCTTCAGCTCACCCGACTGCGCGACCGTCACCACCAGTTGATCCTGCGGCACCTCATCGAGCTGCTCGACCTTCTCGCTGTCGGGCACCTTCACCTCGATGTCCTTCTCGAGCAGCGGCGTGACCACCATGAAGATGATCAACAGCACCAGCACCACGTCGACCATCGGCGTGATGTTGATGTCGGAGTTCAGGCCGCCTTGCGGCTGCACTGAAATCTTGCGGCGCTTCTTGCCGCTCACTTCTTCACCTCTTCGACGCCCAGCGCGATCGACTTGGCGCCCGACTTGCGCGCGAGGTTCATCACCCGGCGCACGTCGTCGAACACCAACGACTGGTCGCCCTTGAGGAGGATGCGCTGGTTGGGGTTGCTGATGAGCTTCTTCTGCAGCTCGACCTGAAAACCCTCGTCATCGTACGAGTCGCTCTCGATGTAGATGAGCTTGTCGGGCGTGACCGAGACCACGATGGGGTCGGCGCCGCCCTTCTTCTCGTCATCGACCTTCACGGCCTTGGGCAACTGCACGTCTTTGCCGCGCTGAAGCATGGGGGTGATCACCATGAAGATGATCAACAGCACGAGCACCACGTCGACCATGGGGGTCACGTTGATCTCGGCTTTGATGCCCTTCTTGCCGCCGACACCCATTCCCATGGTGATTGCTCCTCAGCTCAGCCGTGGGCTTACTTGGCGAAGTGGCGGGTGACGACGTCGAGGAACTCATTGCTCGACTCGGCGAGATCCACCGAGCGCGCATCGACCCAACCCTGAAGGAAGTTGAACGCCATCACCGCGGGGATCGCCACCAGCAGGCCGAAGGCCGTGGTGATGAGCGCTTCCGAGATACCGCCCGAGATGGTGCCCAGGCCGCCTGAGCCGGTGGCCGCCATCTGCTGGAAGGAATTCACGATGCCCATCGTGGTGCCCAGCAGGCCGATGAAGGGCGCCGTGGAGGCCACGGTGGCCAGGATGCCCAGGCCCCGCTTGAGGTTCTGCACCTCGCGCGCAGCCTGACGCTCCATCGCGCGGGCGACCGATTCGATCGCCACGTCTTTGTTCGAAGACGCCGTGCGGAAGGCGGTCAAGCCCGCGTTGATGGTGCGGCCCAGGTGGCCCACGTTCTTGGTCAGGCCCGAGGCGGCCGCGGCGGCCACGTCGCCCTCCGAGAGCACCTTGGCCATCTTCTGGGCAAACTGCACCGATTCAGAACCAGAGCGCATGTAGACCACGATGCGCTCGAACATCACGAGCAGGCTGGCGGTCGACATGAGACCCATCGTGAGCACGATGAGCTTCGCGAAGATGCCCATCGATGACCAAAGATGACTGAAGGAGAAGTCCATGGGCCCAGCTTCCTAGTAGGGGCTCCAACGCGAGCCAACGTGTTTGATCCGCCGTTACCAAATGCGGACTTCAGCTTCAGCGCGGCATCTGGAATTTGAAGTTGAAGACGTAGTCGATGGCGATGGGCTTCCCCTGGAAGGTGCCCGGAGTGGCCTTCATGCCGTGCAGCCGGTTGAGCACTGTCTCAGAGAGATGGGGCAACGGCTTGAGCACCCGGCAATTCCTGATGGTGCCGTCTGCCAGCACGTTGCACTTCACGATCATCATGCCTTCGATGTGCGCCTCGCGGGCCTCGCGACTGTAGAGATCGTTGGCCAGCGCCGGAGTGTCCACCGTCGGCCGGGTCATGCCTTCGCCGAACGGAACCACGTCGGTGCCCAGCGTGCCGCCGATGACGCCGCCGACCACGCCGCCCACCACCCCACCGACCACGCCGCCCACCACGCCGCCTTCGACGCCGCCCTGAACACCTTCGGGCTCGGCAGAGGGCTCTTCAGGCTGGGGCTCGGCCTCAGGCGGCTTCTCGAGGGGAATTTCTCTGGGCTGAACGATGACGTCTTTCTTGATCTTCTTCTCCACCTTCTTCTCGACCTTCGGCGTGGTGCTGCCGGCAGGCGGGGGCGGGGGAGGCGGCGGGGGCGGCGGCACCGCGGCGAAGAACTTCACCTCGGAGAGGTCTTCTTCGATCGAAGGCGGCCTCGTGCTGAACCACGCCACCAGCGCGAAGAGCGCCACGTGAATGCCCACGGAGATGACGGTCCCGGCGCCAAAACGGCTCTTCGGGCCATCACCTTTGGAGAGAACGGAATCGAACATGGGGTACTCCTTACAAAATCGTTACCGAAGAATCACGGGGCGTTGACAGTCAGGTGCTCCCGGGTAAGGAAGTCGGCGCAATTCGTTCCTTCCTGGAGGACCACACCGCGTGCGTTCAAATAACTGGCTGTACCGCACCGTGCTCGTCGCGAGCGCGTGCGTATCGTCTCTGGTTCTTGCCCAGGGCTCCGCTGTCGTCACGGGTATCGTGACTGACGCTGCCACGAGCAAGCCGGTTCCCGACGTGGTGATCACTGCAACCTCTCCCGCGCTGCAAGGTGAAGAGGTGGTCGTCACTGACAGCTCAGGCCTCTACCGCCTGGGCCAGTTGCCCCCGGGCGTCTACACCTTGAAGCTCGAGAAGGAGTCGTTCAAGCCCTACTCGCGTACCGACATCAACATCCGCATCGATCGCACCGTGCGCGTGAACATTCAGTTGCAGCCCGAGGCCGTGCAGGGTGACACCGTG
>JAYVFP010000187.1:0-36581 GCA_043773025.1 Archangium sp. | reverse complement strand
CAGTCGAGGGGGCACGTGCCGCTCGAAGGCGAGGTAATCCCTCGACTTCTCTCGGGATGAACGGTGAGCGCTCCTTATTTCGATCAACCCTGCGAGCGAAGTCGAGGGCGTACTTCAACAGTCTGTTGGGAGAGGGCCCCACGGTTTTCTAGTCATGAAACCCAACGACCTGCCACGCCGCACCTGCCTGGTGGAGCACCAGCACCGTGGCGTGCCCTGACAAATTGCCGACCGCCACGTACGTATTGGGAGCCCGCCAGTTCCAGCTGTTCAACCGCGCGGGGGGCTTGCCGTACTTTTTCTCCATGTCGGCCGGGAGCAGCACCTCGAGCGAGTACAGCTTGAGCAAATCAGCCCGGCGCGAGCGCAAGCTCTTGCCCCACTGAGTCCGCAGCTCCTCAGGCCGATCGATCCGCCGCGCCTCCATGAAGAACGGGTACCCCGCGCGAGCGACGAGCTTCCCCGTGTCCGCGGCGATCAGATCGAGAAAGAACCCGCGCGCCACGACCTCGACCTGCTCCGCGGGCTTGAGCCCCAGGTACTTGTCGAGATCGATGTCACTGCCCGGCAGCACCGGGTTCGACTCCACCTGGCCGTACTGCTTCGCCAACGCCTCCAGCGCCGCGTTGCGTTCTTCTGGCTTCATGGTGGGCAACCTGGCCAGCAGCCGATTGACCTCATCAGCCCCCTTGGGCCGAGCGGGGCCGGAGGTCGCAGCAGGCGCGGAGGCGGGCTCACCCTCAGCGCTCCGGGCAGGGGCCGTTTCAGCAGGGGTCACCTCGGGCTCCTGGCTGAGCGCGAGGCAAAGGGCGTAGGCGGCGACGTTCATCACGTCGTGGGTCTTACTCCGTCACGGCCTCTTTCGGCAGCGCTCGCGCGCTGAAGGTCAGGTGCGCCACCGCGACGGCAAGCCCCACCCCGAAGCACCCGAACCAGAGCGCCCGATGGCCGATGATCGGAATGAGTGACGAGCCGATCAACGGCGAGAGCATCGCCGCGGTGCTCCAGGTGATGGTGAACGCGCCTTGATACCGGCCCCGCAGGTGCGTGGGCGAGAGCGTCGCGACGATGCTCGCGTTGACCGGGGAAAAGAGGATCTCGCCCCAGGTCCAGACCGCCACGGTAAAAATATAGGTCGGCAGCGAGGTCGCGAAGGTGGTCAGGCCAAAGCCCAGCCCGGTGAGCGCCGCCGCGACCGCCAGCACCCGCGCTCGCGAGTAGCGCGCAGCCCAGCGCGTCGCCAGCGGCTGAAACATCACGATGAGCAGCCCATTGGCCGCGATGCTCAAGCCGAACTCCTCGGTGCTCAGCCCCTTGAGCCGCATGTCTTCGGGCAGCGACGAGAGGTGCTGAAAGAACAGCAACGCCACCAGGAAGTTCAGCAGCAGAAACGGCGCGTAGCGGGGATCAGTGAACGGCGTGAGCGCATGCCCGCTCGGGGGCGGATGCTGCGGAGTTTTGCTGGGTTCAGGCCTGCTCTCGGGGATCGCGCGCCACACGATGAACGCGAGGATCAACGTGGTGATCGCGTCACCGATGAAGAGCGCACCGAAGTTCCGCTTCGCCATGAAGCCGCCGATCACGCTGGCGAAGGTGAACCCTAAGTTGATGGCCCAGTACTGCATGCCGAACGCCTTCATCTGGTACCTGGGCGGCACGATGTCGGCCACCAGCGCCTGGCTCGCAGGGCGGTACGCGTCGGCGGTCAGGCCCAGAAGAAACGTCGCGAACGCCACCTGCCAGAGCTCGACCACCAGCCCGAGCACCAGAAGAAAGGCCGCTCCGACCAGCAACGAGGTCAACATGGTCAAGCGCCTGCCGAAGCGATCGGCCATCACGCCGCCGATGAGCGAACCACCCAGCGAGCCGAGGCCGTAGAGCGAGGTGATGGCACCCGCCAGCGGCAGCGAAAGGCCGCGGGCCTGAGTGAGGTAGACGAAGAGCAGCGGCATGACGAAGCTGCCGGCCTTGGTGATGAAGGTGCCAAGCAGCAGGGCCCAGAAAGGGCGTGGTATCCCTTCTGACAGCTGCTCCCAACGACTCTGCCCGGTCACGGTTGCGGGGTTCATGACGCGCTGACGCGCTGCATACAAGGCGGCTGACGGCTAGGTTGTCGGCACCAGATGTCGGAGATTCGAGGGTTACTCAAGGATGCGCAGGACGCCGAACGACGCGGCAAGAAAGAGGAGGCGATCCGCCTCTTACGCATCGCTGCTGCGTGGTACCGCGATCGCCAGATGCTCACGCGGGCGGCGCAGATGTTGAGGCAGGCCAGGCGGGTCGAAGGCGTGACGGACGAAGAAGAGTCGGGCGAGGCGGTGTTCGGGTTCGAGCAGGATGACGAAGAACCCGCTCCCGAGGTCGCCGAACCCAGCGAAGGCCGCATGCTGGTCGAACAGCGCGCGCCCCAGCTCGCTGACCCGTTGCTCGACGCGTGGTGCTCGTTCTGCTGCAAGCCGAAGGCAGAGGTCGGCGCGTTGGTGGCAGGTCCCGCTGGTGCGTACCTCTGCGCGGGCTGTCTGGGTATCTCCTCCACGTTGCTGGGGGCCACGGCCCCGCCGAGCAGCAGTCAGTGGGAGGTCAAAGCACTGGCCTTCGAGCTCGCAGCCCAACGCCGGGCGCGCGCGCGTTTCACCCGCAATCGATCGCGGCTTGCGCTCGTGATCGGCCCCGAAGGCACCGGAAAGTCGGCGTGGCTGCAGTCGCTGGGGTCTCAGCCGGATCTGCGGCACCTCGAGCTCACCTTGCCGCTCACGCACGATGAAGAAGACGAGCTGCTGCGGTGGCTCGAGCCCGCGGGCCGGAGCGCGTTCCTGGTGGTGCGGGCCGCGGTGCCGCCCCCTTCGTTGGTGCTGCAGGGCGAACACGGTGAAGAGCTGCTCCACGACACGGCCTCGTTGGTCGAGTCGGTGCCTCAGCTCTCGCCGCGGGTGCTCGCGCGCGTCGACGCGGTGATCCCGTTCTCACCGCCGCACCCCGAAGAGCTCGTCTCGCTCGCCAAGGCGATCGCCGAAGCACGGGGGGTGTGGCTGCCTGAAAGCGCGTTGACTTCGTTGGTCTCACTCTCCATGCGGGCACAGAGGGGCGTGCATGAGCTGGCGACGTTGATCGCCCGAATTCCTCCAGGGAAATACGGCCCGTGAATCCTCCCGTTCAATGGCACCGGTTGGGCCGCGTCGAGTATCGCGACGGTCTCGAGCTGCAGCGGCAGTTTCAGGAAGCGCGCCGCGCGAACGAGGTGCCCGACACGGTGTTGCTCCTCGAACACCCGCCGGTGCTGACGCTCGGCCGGGGCGCGAAAGAGAACAACATTCTCACGCCCAGGCCGCAGCTCGAGGCGCTCGGGGTCGAGGTGTTCGAGACCGATCGCGGCGGAGACGTCACGTACCATGGGCCTGGGCAGATCGTCGGCTACCCGCTGCTTCACCTCGGGCCAGGCCGACAGGATGTTCGGAAGTACGTGCGCTCGCTCGAAGAGCTGATGATTCGGACGGTGGCCGACTGGGGCATCACGGCGACGCGTTTCGAGCAGTGGCCTGGCGTCTGGGTGGCGCAGAGCCGGCGCGGTGGCCCGCGGAAGATCGCCGCGCTCGGCGTGCATCTGTCGCGTTGGTACACGAAGCATGGCTTCGCGCTCAACGTGCAGCCAGATCTGAGCCACTTCGAGTTGATCGTGCCGTGCGGCATTCGTGAGGCGGGCGTCACGTCGATGCGTGATGAGCTCGAGCTCGACGTGCCGGTGGCCGAGGTTGAGGACCGCATCGTTCACCATTTTCGCGAGGTGTTCGACTGCGAGGTGACGGCGGCCGAGGCGCCTCGCCGGACGGTGTCGGTGGTGGTGACGTGCGAAGACGGCCGGGTGTTGTTGCTCGAGCGGACGGAGGCTCGCGGTGGGTTCTGGCAGCCGGTGACGGGCAGGGTGGAGGCGGGTGAGACACCGGAGCAGGCAGCTCAGCGGGAGCTGCTCGAGGAGACGGGGCTGGAGAGCGCGGTGGTGCCGCTTGGGTATGAGCACGCGTTTCCGTTGGGTGAAGCGCATCCGCCCGCGGTGTTCCGGGAGACGGCGTTCATGGCGCTCGCGACTGGCGAGGTGCGGGTGGATCCGGGCGAGCACTCGGCTTGCGGCTGGTTCACTCGCGAGGAGGCGATCGCGAAGGTTCCTCATGCTGGGTTGGCCAAGGCGATTGGGCTTCTTCGACCCTCACCCTGATTTACAGCTTAATCATCAGCCTGCTTTGGCTTCCGACTCTTCGTCCTCGCTCAGGAGCTCAATCAGGTGACCAGACCTGTCCCGCTTCGTCTTCAAATAATCGACGTTGAGCGGGTTCGAGAGCGTCCGAGACGGAATTCGCCGACGCACGGGAATGCCTTCTTCGACCAGCCCGGCGATCTTCAGCGGGTTGTTGGTGATCAGATCGGCGCTCAACACGCCCAGACTTCGAAGCATCTCGGCGGCCACGTCGTAGCGGCGCAGGTCATCGGCAAAACCCAGCTTCAGGTTCGCTTCGACGGTGTCGAGACCCTGTTCTTGCTGCAGCGCGTACGCGCGGATCTTGTTGCCCAGGCCAATGCCACGGCCTTCCTGGCGCAGGTACACCAGCACGCCTTTGCCCTGCTGCGAGATGAAGTCGAGCGCCCGGTCGAGCTGCGCGCGGCAGTCGCACCGCAGGCTGCCGAAGACCTCGCTGGTCAGACACTCAGAGTGTAACCGCACCGGCACGCCTTCGAGGTTCCGAATGTCGCCTTTGACCATCGCCACGTGCTCACGGCCGTCGCGCTTGTCGCGGAAGACCACGATGCGGAAGAGCCCGCGCTCGGTGGGAAGGTCTGATTCTGAGTACCGCTCCAACAGGTGAGTGTGCTTCCGCGTAGGAAGGAGTTGCGTATGGTGGGTCATCGAGCCCTCGTCGCCTTACGAAGAGTGTTCGCAACATGCGTACCACTCCAAATCATCTGTCGAGACAGCATGTTGTCGCCCCAACACCAATAGAGATGCTGAGCTTGAACAAACGTTGCACGCTCAGGCAGGTGCCCAGGACACAGGCAAGACCGCGCAATTATTGCCGGTCTCGACGTTGCCGCTGTCTTCGCCCAGCTCGATCAGGCAGGTGGCCCCTGAGGCAGAGCTCAAAGATCCAGAGGATTGCGAGGTCAGGGGGATCGCCCAGAGGGTGTCGCCTCGGACCTCCCAGGTCGCCCTGACGAAGAGCTTCAAGCCCGGCTGTTTGGCGATCGGAGCGCTGAGCCGGGCCGGAAGGCGAGCGGTCACGGCAGGAAGGCCCTGCATCGCCCGAAGCGCAGGCCGCACGAAGATCTCGAAGGTCACCATGGCGGACAGCGGGTTTCCGGGCAGCCCGAAGACCAACGTCTCGCCCTTGCGGCCGAAGGCGAGCGGCTTGCCGGGCTTCATGGCCACCTTCCAGAAGTCGATGTCGACGCCCAGCCCCAGCAGCGCCTCGCGGGTGAAGTCTTTCTCGCCCACCGACGCGCCGGCCAGCGTGATCAACACGTCGGCGCCTTCGAGCCCTTGGGCGAACAAGCCCGTCAACGCGTCGAGGGAGTCGGCGGCGCGACCCAGCTTCGTCGGCAGTCCACCCGCGCGACGCACCAGCGCGGCGATCACCGGTGAGTTGGTGTCGACGATCTTTCCTTCCTGAAGCGCGCCCACGTCACACAGCTCATCGCCGCTGGAGACGATGGCCACGCGCGGGCGTCGCCGAACCTTCACGCGCTCCAGCCCCTGGCCCCAGAGCGCTCCGGCGTCACCTATCGACAGCTCTTTCCCCGCGGGGAAAACCAGGGCGCCCTGTTCCACGTCTTCACCCCGGCGCCGGATGTTCGTGCCTGCTTTGGGCCGCTCGAGCAGCTCCACACGATCACCTTCCAGCGCTCGCGTCTTCTCCTGCATCACCACGGCGTCGGCGCCGGGCGGCAGGGGTGCACCCGTCATGATGCGCGCGCAGGTGCCGGCCACGAGGCGCTGCCTGGGCGTATCACCCGCGAAGATCCGCTCGATGATCGTGAGCGGCGTGGACGCATCACCGGCGATCACCGCATAGCCATCCATCGCTGAGTTGTCCCAGAGTGGCAGCGTGCGCTGCGCGAAAATCGGGGCGGTCACGCTGCGCCCGATCGCGTCGTCGAGCTGCACTTCTTCAGGGTCGAGCGGGTTGACGAGGCTCAGTATCCGCGCTCGGGCTTCATCGACGGGGATCAGCGGCATCTGTGCCACATGCCGATTTCATGCGTGAAAACCAATAGGAATTGCAGGGATTTGGCTTGACGCGAACCCTCAAGATCAACTACGGGGGCTCACCCCAGCCCAAGGAGACAGCGTTGGCCAAGAAGAAGGCGAAACCCGCTGCCGCGCAGAAGAAGGCGAAGCCGGCCCCCCAGAAGAAGGTCAAAAAGGTCGCTAAGGTCCTGAAACTCAAGGGCAAAGCCACCAAGCCTGTGAAGGCTCCTCCCCCGCCCAAAGCGGCGAAGCTCCCCCCTCCTGAGGTTGTTCCGGAGCCGGTGAAGCTGGCAGGCAAAGCGCCGAAGGGCCTCAAGGGCCAGGTGCCCCCGCCTTCCGTCAGCGCTCCCCCGCGGCGCGCCGATGGCTGGCTGGGGCCCATGCCTGACAAGCCGATGCCGCGGTCGACCAAGCTCCCGCCTGAAGCCAACCTTCTCACCAAGCGCGAGATGGAGCAGGCCCTCACGGTCGGCGAGCGCGGGGTGATTGGCGAAGGCAGCATGAAGGGCAAGCTGGCGCTCTACCAGGGCTTCCCGTACCTCGAGGTCATCGGCCGCGACAAACGCGAGCTGTGGTTCTTGCTTCAGGGACCGGATCAAGAAGTGCTGCCCGCGTACGCGGATCACAAGGTCTCCGTGTCGGGCCTGGTGAAGCGATTCCACAACTACGGCGGCTCGGTCGACGTGCGGAAGTACTCCGCCAAGAAGCCGGAAGCCGAAGTGGTGCCGCTGGTCGAGGTCCCCGAGGCTGTGAAGCTTCGCCTGCTCTCGCCCGGTGAAGTGGCCACCATCGCGAACCCCGGCATGTCCGTGGGCGTGAAGGGCTTCGCCACGCTCCGCGGCCGTCTGGAAATGAACGCCGAGGAGTATTACCTGGTCGTGTCGAACCCCGGCACCCGCCAGCAGGTCGCCTTCACGCTCGAAGGCAAGGCGAGCAAGGGCCTCAGGAAGTACATCGGCGAAGTCGTGGTCGCGACCGGCGTGGTGGAGAAGTCCACTGGCTGGGGCGGGCGCATCGTGTGCGAGATCTGCGAGCCCCGCGCTCCAGAATATCCGCCCGTCGCGCGTGAGACGATCGAAGTGGTCGAGGTCGAAGCGTCGGGTACGGGCCAGGCACGTGAAGCCAACGTGAAGCTCAACCACGGCCTGACCGTGAAGCTGCCCGAGAAGCAGGGCCACGTCTGGGCCATCGAGCCGCAGACAGCCAAGCGCGTCAGCTTGCGCGAAGTGAACGTGAACCACCCGAACTCGGGCTCGCCGGTGCGCGAGTTCTTCTTCACGCCCAGAAACCCGGGCATGCAGGAGATCGAGTTCTTCCTGGGCAAGGTGCACAACCCGATGCAGGTCGCGCGCACCTTCAAGGTGATAGCGCACGTGAAGTCTCCGGAGGCCGTCTCGTGAGGCAGCTTCTCCTGGCTCTGGCAGTGCTCGTCTCAGGCAGTGCACTTGCGCAGGAGATCGGTACGGAGATCACCCCCAGCACGCCGTCGTCGGGCGTGCAGCAGCAGCCCGCGCAGAACAACCCGCCCCCGGCTGAGCAGAAGAGCGGTTACGTCTACAAGCCCAAGGGCGCCGAGAATGCGTCGGCGGCCAGCGGGCAGCCGGGTTTCACGGGCACCAAGGTCTCCGCTTCGAGTGGCGACTTCGGCATCCGCGCGGGTTTCGGCGGGGGCATGAGCCTGCCTTCCACCTCTCCGACCGCGGCAGCACCTCTGGCCGCGCCCAGCGTGGGCATCGCCTACTTCGCGGGTGATGCCTTCAAGTTGCTCGTCGACGTCGGCTTCGGGCTGGTGCTCAGCAGCAACCCGTCGTTCGCGATGAACGCGACGTTGGGCTTCGACTACCTTTTCCGCACCCCGGCAGAGGCGATGCGGCCCTTCATTCACGTGGCCGCTTCGTTCCTTCTCGGGGGTAACGGCTCGAACATCGGTCTTGGCGCTCAAGTGGGCTTTGGGGCGGAATACTTCTTCACCCGTGAGTTCGCAGTGAACGCGCGCCTGCTGCTGGCCGTGCCCATGTCGCTGTCGAACACCTTCCTGCTCGGGCTCTTCACGTTCCAGCCCGGAGTCGGTGGTACCTGGTACTTCTGAAGAACCAGGTCAGACATGCAGGACCGGCCGCGTCAAAGCGGTCAGGCGGGCCAGACGACCTCGCAACTCGCGGGGGCGCTGGCCCTTTTTTCTTTTCCCTAAAACTTCCCAAATCGTGTCCCGCTCACGTTCGCGTGGCGGCCAGACACTTCGAAACGGATACATCTACACGTGGCAATCGACTCTGAACAAATCTTGAAACTCGTGAGCACCGCCGGACGCCCCGTTGGCATCCAGGAACTCCTCCGTGCCGGCGGCTTCAACCCCGGCGAGCAGACCGCCGTCAAACGCGTCTTGCGCGATCTCGTCAAAGAAGGCCGCCTCATCCGTGACGGCAAACGTTTCGTCCCGGCGGATGAGAAGCCGAAGGCGAAGTCGGGGCCTGCGTGGGGTGGCAAGCCGCCCGCCATCGTCCGGGCGCAACACGGCGTGAAGCCCAAAGCGCGCAAGTTCGAGCCCGCTGAGCCGCCCGCCAAGGCCAGGAAGGGCCCGCCGCCCACCCGATCGACGCGCGGGGGCAAGACCGTCATCGGCATCATTCATCACCACCGCGATGGTTTTGCGTTCGTCAAGCCGATCGTCGGGCAAGACTCTGAAGACCTCTTCATTCCGCCCGATGAGACGCGGAAGACGCTCGATAACGATCAGGTGGTGGTGGAGATCGTGCCGGGGCAGGGTGGCCGCACGGCAGGCCGGGTGATCGAGGTCACTTCTCGCACCCGCCAGTTGGTGGTGGGCACCTACGAAGAAAACGCGCGCCAGGCCTGGGTCGAGCCGCGTGAGAAAGAGCTCGGCAACATCCGCGTTCCCAAGACGCAGCTCGCTCGCCCCGGTGACGTGGTGAAGGTGCGCCTGGGCGTGGGGACCGCGCTGTTCCAGGGATCCAACGAGCTGACCGGTGAAGTGGCCGGCTCGCTGGGCTCGGCAGACGATCATTCGATCGAGGTGCTCTCGGTGGCGTTCTCCAAGGGCTTCCACGACGAGTTCCCGCCCGAGGTGATGGACGAGGCCGACGCGATCCCTCTCGAGGTGTCCGAAGCGGAAGCCCGAACTGAACACCGGCGCGATCTGCGAAAGCTGCCGCTCATCACCATCGACGGTGAAGACGCGCGCGACTTCGACGACGCCGTCTATTGCGAGAGCCACGCCCGCGGAACCCGCCTGGTGGTGGCCATCGCCGACGTCTCTCACTACGTGCAGCAAGACACGGCGATCGATGCCGAGGCGCTGCGCCGGGCGACGTCGGTGTACTTGCCCAGCCGCGTGCTCCCGATGTTGCCGGAGCGTTTGTCGAACGGCATCTGCTCGCTCAAGCCTGACGTCGATCGCCTGTGCATGGTGGCCGACATGGTGATCGATCCCAGCGGCGTGACCCTGGAGACCGAGGTGTACCCGGGCGTGATGCGCAGCGCCGCTCGGTGCACGTACACCGAGGTGCACGACGTACTGGCCGGTGAAAAGGTGCCGGGCCGCACGGAGCTCAAGCCCCAGTTCGACCGGCTCTACAAGTTGTCCACCACGTTGACCGCCATGCGGCTGGCGCGCGGGGCCATCGACTTCGATCTCCCGGAGCAGAAGGTCGAGCTCAAGGAAGACGGTCTGCCCGACAAGCTCGTGCGCCGTGAGCGATGGGAAAGCCACCGCCTGGTCGAAGAGTGCATGCTGGCGGCGAACGAAGCGGTCGCTCGCTTCTTCCGCGAGAAGGAGCTGCCCACGGTCAACCGCTACCACGGTGACCCTGATGAAGAGCGCCAGGACATGTTCCTCAAGCTGCTCGGCGCGTACGGCATCACGCCTCCGCCTGGGGAGTTCACCTCGAAGTCGATGAACGAGGTGCTCAAACAGCTCGAGGGTCACCCCGAACAGCGCGCGCTCAACCAGCTCGCACTGCGCTCGATGATGCAGGCGGTGTACTCGTCGAAGAACACCGGTCACTACGGTCTGGGCGCGGAGGACTACCTCCACTTCACCTCGCCCATTCGCCGCTATCCCGACCTGCTGGTGCACCGGCTGCTCAAGGAACTGTGGGGCCGCGGAAAGAAGCGCCCCTCCGAGGAGCAGCTTGAAGAAGAGAGCGAGCGGCTCGAGGTGTTGTCCGTGCAGTGCTCGGAGCGTGAGCGCGCGGCGATGCAGGTCGAACGTGAGGTCAACCAGCTCTACTCGTGCCTGCTGCTGAAGGATCGCGTGGGCGAAGAACACCCGGGCGTGGTGTGCGGCTTGTCGGAGAACGGCTTCTTCGTGCAGCTCGACGAGCTGTGGGTTGAAGGTTTCGTGCGCGGCGAGTCGGTGTTCCCTGACTTCGAGTTCGATCAGTCGACGTATCGGATCAACTTCGGCAACGGCCTGGTGGTGAAGGTCGGGTTGCCCTGCAAGGTGCAGATCGCTTCGGTGAACATGGAGCGCAAGCAGATCGACTACTCGGTGGTCGAGCTGGAAGGCGCGGAGGTCGAGGTTCAGGATTTCGACGCCTCGCGGCCGCCTTCGCGGGGCAAGTCGTCGCGCGGTGGTGGTGAGCGCGGTGGTGGCCGGGCTGCGAAGGGTGGCCGGGCTGCGAAGGGTGGCGGCGGCCGGTTCGGGCAGAAGTCATCGCAGTCACGCGCGGGTGCGATGAAGGCGGTGTCGGATCGTTTTGCCGGGCCCAAGCCCAAGTCGCGTTTCGGTGCGCAGAAGCCGAGCAGCCGTTCGGGCGGTGAAGAGCGCAGTGCTCCGAAGTCACGTTTCGGGGCGAAGTCTCCGGGCTCGGCGAAGTCGTCGAGCCGCTTCGGCGGTGGTGCTCCGGCGGCGCGGGGTGATCGCCCGTACCGCTCGCAGGATCGCGGTGGACGGTTCGGGAAGGGTGAGGTGGAAGCGTCAGCGAGGCCGACCCATCCCAACCCGGGTCGCGGCGGGAGCAGGACCCCCGGAGCCGAGACGGCCGACTCGGGTTCGACGCGTCGATTCGATCGTGCGTCGGCAGAACCGTCGCGAAAATTCGGTGCCGAGAAGAGCGGCGGTCGAATGGAGCAGCGCAGAGCAGGGCCCCCCCCTCAGGCCTGGGAGAAAAAGCCCGCGGTGGAGTCGAGCGAAGAAGAGCCGAAGCCCAAGGGTGGCTTCGATGCGCGGGCGACGCTCGACCGCCTCTGGAAAGAGCGTGGCGGCGGTGGTGGCCAAAAGCGCTGACCTGCCTCCCTCTCCTTCCGGGAGACTGTCGAAATAGTGCCTCGGCTCAGCTCGGCTTCGAACGGAACCGGCCGAAATAGAAATGACTCCAATCACCGGTCTCGCCGAGCGCAGTCGAGGGGGCACTTACCGCCCGAAGACGAGGTAATCTCTCGACTTCTCTCGGGATGAACGGTGGGCGCTCCTTATTTCGATCAACCCTGCGAGCGCAGTGCAGATGCCACTGCTGCGCGATGCGGAAGTGCTCCCCCGACTTCGCTCGGGAGGATTGGTGTGAACGCGTGGCGAGGCACTGGCGTGGAAAGAGAGCTTCATTGACGGCCGTGACCGGGGCCGACGATTTTCTCGAGGTACGCCTCGGAGTCGAACTGCGGCGAGTTCTCGCGATCGTGGCAACTCACGCACGTCGCCGGGCTGGCCCCGCGCACGATGTTGGTCTTCATCGGCTGCTTCACGTGCGCATCACCCGGCCCGTGACATGACTCGCAGCCCACCTCTTCGCGCCCCGCCGTCTCGTCGATGCGGCACACGCCCTGCGGCTGCTTCCAACCCGTGACGTGACAGCCCACGCAGTCGAGGTGGTGCTGCTTTCCCACCTCCACCAGCGCCTTGTACGCGAGCGGGTGTTTGGTGGTCTTGAACACCGCTTCGGCCTCCGCATGGCAAGTCACGCAGGTGGCAGTGCCCACGATGCCGCGCAGCTCGGGCGTCGCAGGCGGGCACGAGACGCCGTTGGTCTTCGCCCACGCGAGGTTTATCTGCCCGACGTCGACGTCGTACTGCTTCTCAACCGCCTGCACCGCGGGGTCTTTGGCAGAGTTCGACTCGAGCGGAATGAAGCGCGCCGTCACGGCCGCTTTGCCCTCTGGAACCGCGACCGGCGTCTCGGCCAGCAAGGCGCGGCGGCTGATGATCTCCTCGAGCTTGCCTTTGCGCAGCGCCTTGAGCTCGTCTTCGAGCATCGGCTCGTTGACCTGCGCGCGCAGCAACTCGATGCGTTGATCGAGCGCAAAGAGCTCGCGATCGCGCTCCCCATCACCCCGCAGCCACTCGACGCGGCCGCCGTCCTGGAACGACACGTCGACGCGCAGCAGCGAGCGGCCCTTGCTCTGCACCTGCACCACCTTCGTCGTGCCCCCCGCCATCCGGCTCTCTTCGGCGGCGAACTCATCCTTCGAGCGTGAGGCGATGAAGAGATCGACCTGCGGCGCATCGATCGCTGCGCGCAGCAGCTCTGTGAAGGGCAACGGCACCATCGCCACCACGAAACGCGCCCCGGCCTTCCGCGCGTCGTCCGCGAGGCCTTGCGCAGCAGCGATGGTCTTCGCAGAGATGAAGCCCACGCCGTCGAGCACCTTGAACGAACCACTCGCGAGCTCTGGCAACTTGAACCCCTGCCGAAACGCAGCCCCACGCGCGTCATCGAGCGGTCCGGTCGCGCGCAGGTCGAGCCCCATCGCCTTCCACGACTCTGCCAGCGCCCGGGCTTTGCGCTCCTGCTGCGGCACCGCGTCGTCGGGCAACTGGAGCGAGCCGAACAGCCCGTCACCCGTGTCGATCAGGCGCACCACGGTGCCCGCCTTTCGCGCCTCGGCCACCTGGTACGCCGCGCGCGAGATGCCGCCCCGCATGTTCTCGCTGCACCCGCATGGCCCCAGGAACCCGCGAAGCTCGGCGGTGAAGAACAGCGTCACTTTGTGGGGGACGGCGCTGCTGCTCGGAGCCGGTTTTGCGGTCGTACAGCCCGCGAGCACCAGCAGAACTGCTAGCAGCTCACCAGATGATGCTCTCGACCAGCTCGTCGACCTTCTCACCAAGGGCCTCCAGGCCATGCGACTTCGAGAGGTAACCGTCGGCGCCGACCTGGCCTGCCAACTCTTCCAGCTCCTCGTCGCCCAGCGAGCTGAAGAGCACGATGGGAATGTCCTGGGTGTTGTACTCGTTCTTCAGGGTTCGGCAGATGTCCGCGCCCGTCGCCTCAGGCATGTGGATGTCCGTGAGGATCAGGTGCGGGTGAAATTCACTGAGCAGCCGCTCGAACTCCATCAACGTGGACGCTCCGCGGACGTCGTAGCCACGTTCTTCGAGTACGGCTTTCTCCATCTGAAGCGTGATCTCGCTGTCGTCGATGAGGAGGATTCGGCGCTTTTCCACGCGAGCGCTGATAGTAGGGTGCGCCCGATTTTCCAAGAGGTCTTCCGATGCGACGTACCGTTCTTTTGTTGTCCCTGATCGCCGCGTTGGCCTCGACCCCTGCTTTGGCTGACCTGAAGGTCGGCTATGTCGACCTCCAGCGCGCTCTCCAGGAGGTGTCGGAAGGGCAGGCCGCCAAGTTCAAGCTCAAGAGCGAAATCGACAAGCGCAAGGCCGAGTTCGAGACCGAGCAGAAGAAGCTGCGGGAAGACGGCATGGTTCTTGACCGGCAGGCCTCGGCGATGAGCGAAGAGGTTCGCATCGAGAAGATGAAGCAGCTCCAGGGCCGACTGATGCAGATCTCCGAGAAGGGCCAGAAGCTCCAGGTCGAGTTCGTCGAGAAGGAGCGCACCGAGCTCAAGAAGATCTTCGACAAGATGGACCCCATCGTCGCCACCATCGCCAAACGCGAGGGGCTGGCCATGGTGTTCGAGAAGACCGACTCGGGGCTGGTGTTCGCCGAGTCGAACCTCGACGTCACCAATGAGCTGGTGCGCACCTACAACGAGAAGTTCCCCGTCAAGGGCCTCAAGACCCAGCCCGTTGCCCCCCCTGCCAACGCGCCCAAGGACGCGCCCACGAAGTGATGACCGCAGCTCAAGTCGCAGCGTTGGTGGGCGGTACCGTGGAGGGCGACGGCTCGCTGCAGGTCACGGGCGTCGCGGGTCTCGAGCAGGCACAGCCGGGCCAGCTCTCCTTTTTCGGCAACCAGAAATACAAGAAGGCGCTCTCGGTCACCCGGGCGTCGGTGGTGTTGGTCGCAGCCGACGCGCCGCCGCGGGGAGACAAGACGTACGTGGTGGTGCCCAACCCCCACCTCGCCTTTGCCCGCGTGGCTCAGACCTTCGCGCCCCCGAAGCAGCACGCGCCGGGCATCTCGCAGAAGGCCACCGTTGACCCGACGGCGAAGGTCGAGGCCACCGCGACGGTGATGGACTTCGTGACCATCGGCGCGGGGAGCGTGGTCGGCCCGCGCGTGGTGCTCTTCCCCGGCGTGTTCCTGGGCGAGAACGTCACCATCGGTGAAGGCACGGTGCTCTGTGCCAACGTCTGCGTGCTCGATGGCTGCACCATCGGCGCGCGTTGCCTGCTGCACCCCAACGCGGTGATAGGCGCCGACGGCTTCGGCTTCGCGCTCGACATGTCGGTGCCTGAGCACGTGAAGATTCCCCAGGCGGGCATCGTGCGCGTGGAAGACGACGTGGAGATCGGCGCCTGCTCCTGCGTCGACCGCGCGACCACGGGCGAGACGGTGGTGGGCCAGGGTTCGAAGCTCGACAACCTGGTGCAGGTTGGCCACAACTCGACGGTCGGTCGGCTCTCGATTCTCTGCGCGCAGGTCGGCCTCGCCGGTACGACCGAGTTGGGCAGGGGCGTGGTGCTCGCGGGCCAGGCGGGCGTCGCGGGGCACTTGCGCATCGGCGACATGGCGAAGATCGGCGCGCAGAGCGGCGTCATCTCAGACGTCGAAGAAGGCGAGCGGGTGATGGGCACGCCCTCGATGCCCAGCCGTGACTTCATGCGCTCGACCGCGCTCTTCAAGAAATTGCCGGAGCTCCAACGGGAGCTGCGTGACCTGCGGAAACGTCTCGACGCAATCGAGAAGGGAAAGACCTCACCATGATGGACGTGAAAGAAATTCAGAAGCTGCTCGCGCACCGCTACCCGTTCCTGCTGGTGGATCGCGTGCTGGAGATCGAGCTCGGAAAGAAGCTCGTCGGCTTCAAGAACGTGACCATCAACGAGGAGTTCTTCCAGGGCCACTTCCCGGGCCACCCGGTGATGCCGGGCGTGTTGATCCTCGAGGCGCTGGCGCAGGCCTGCGCGTTGCTCGCGTACAAGAGCTCAGGTCTCAACCCCGAGGACCTCGTCATCTACTTGATGGCGATCGACAACGCGAAGTTCCGCAAGCCCGTGGTGCCCGGCGACCGGCTCACGCTCACGGCCGAAGTCGTGCGGGTCAAGGGCGTCATCTGGAAGCAGCGGGGTGTGGCGACGGTCGACGGCGCGGTGGTGGCCGAGGCCGATTTCCTGGCGACGGCGGTGAAGAAAGGGGCCGCCCTGTGAGCATCCACCCCACGGCCATCATTTCGCCGGGCGCGGTCATCCACGAGTCGGCGGAGATCGGCCCCTACGCGATCATCGGCGCCCAGGTGCGCATCGGCGCTGGCACCAGCATCGGCGCGCACACGGTCGTCGCCGGCGACACCCTCATCGGCGAGCGCAACCGCATCTTTCATCTGGCGTCGATCGGCGCGCCCCCGCAGGATCTCAAGTACGCGGGCGAGAACACCAGGCTGGTGGTCGGAGACGACAACCAGATTCGCGAGTTCACCACCTTGCACACCGGCACCGTCGGCGGTGGGGGCATCACGCGCATCGGCAACAAGAACCTCTTCATGGCGTACGCGCACGTCGCGCACGACTGCATCGTGGGCAACGGCTGCGTGCTGGCCAACGCCGCGACGCTCGCAGGTCACGTCGAGGTCGGAGACCACTGCACGCTGGGTGGGTTGTCAGCGGTGCATCAGTTCAGCCGAATCGGGAAGCACGCGTTCCTCGCGGGCGGCACGATGGCGGTGATGGACGTGCCGCCCTACTGCATCGCGCAGGGTGATCGCGCCGAGCTCGCGGGGCCCAACGCGGTGGGGCTCAAGCGGCACGGGTACACCGATGAGCAGCAGACGCGCATCAAGGATGCGTACCGGGTGCTCTTCCGTTCGAAGATGGGGCTCAACGAGGCGCTCTCGCAACTGCAGGCCGAGATGGGTCAGCACCCTGAGATCGCGGTGCTCCTCGAGTTCATCACCAACAGCAAACGCGGCATCACCCGGTGAAGCGACCGTTGCTCCCGAGCAGGGAACGGCGTCGCCGACGAATTCATCCGAAGGAACAGGCCACCGTTCGCATCGAGCGCAGTCGAGATGCCTCCTCTGCTTCGTGCGGCAAGTGCCCCCTCGACTTCGCTCGGGGAGATCGGTGTGGGCTGTTTCTCAGGAGCGGAGTCGCGGGAGTACCTTCGTTCGTGCGGCAAGTGCCCCCTCGACTCCGCTCGGGGAGATCGGTGTTTTGATGAACTCCATCGGGATGATGGCAGGCAGCGGCCGCCTGCCGTTCCTCTTCGCCGAAGCCGCGAAAGCGCAGGGCCTCGCCGTACACGCCGTGGCGTTCGAAGGAGAAGCCGACGACTCGTTGCGGCCCTTCGTGCACTCGCTGCACTTCGTGAAGGTCGGCCAGGCCGACGCGATTCTCACCGAGCTCAAGAAGCACGGCGTGACGAAAGCCGTGATGGCCGGGGGCATCGGCCGCATCCGCTCGCTCACCCAGGCGCGCCCCGACTTCGGCATGCTGAAGATCGCCGCGAGCCTGCGCAGTCTTCGCGACGATGAGCTGCTGCGCGCAGTGGCGCGCTACTTCGAGAGCAAAGGCGTGCAGATCGTCGCGCCCACCGACTACGTGAAGTCAGTGCTCGCCCAACAAGGCCACCTCGCGGGCCCCGCGCTCACCGAGCAGCAACGCAAAGACGTCGAGCTCGGCCGAGAGGTCGCCGCCACGCTGGGCCGCGCTGACGTCGGACAGACGGTGGTGGTGAAAGAAGGCGTCGTGCTCGCGGTCGAGGCGGTGGAAGGCACCGATGAGTGCATCCGCCGCGCGGGCAAGTTCGGCGGGCCCGGTGGGGTGGTGGTCAAGCGCTGCAAGCCCACTCAAGATCTCCGCTTCGATCTCCCCGCGGCAGGGCCCGTCACGCTCGAGGTGATGCGCGAAGCAGGCGCGACGGTGTTGGCGGTCGAGGCGGGCAAGACGGTGCTGCTCGACTCGACGCTGCTGTTCTCGGGCGCCGCGAAGCTGGGCTTCAGCGTGCTGGGCTTCTGAGGATTCTCGATGACGACTGAAGCGAAGACGCCGCTGCTGCAGAGGCTCCTGCCGATCGGCACGCCCGGCTATCACGTGTTCCTCGCGTCGATCGCCATCCTGATCCTCGGTCCCCTCGGAGGAGTCACCGCCCGTACATGAACTACGCGCTGGGCTTCTTCGTCGGCGGCCAGGTGCTCGCCGGAATTCTCGGCTCGACCGTGACGTACTTCTGGTGACGGTGCTCCTGATGGGCCTGCTTGGTTTGCGCGATCCGCTGATAGGTTTGCTGGGTGGGTCGATCCTCCTGGTGTCCTGCACCGTGGGCGTCGACATGCAGCAGGACCGCTCGACCGGTTGGCGGCTCGGCTCAGACCGGTCAGTTCAGTTCCGTTACCAGATGTTGGGCATCGTCTTCGGAGCGGTGGTCGCCGTGGTGATGACCCGGGTGTTCCTCGAGGGCTTCCCGGTGCTCAACAAGAACCTCTTCGACATGCCTGAGCTGCGGCACACCGAAGCGCGCGGCTGGCAGAGCGCGATGACCTACAAATTCGTCGGCGTGCTCAACACGCTCAACAAGGATCAGAGCAAGACGCTCAGCGTGATGGGCCAGGGCGTGATGGTCGGCTTCGAGATCGAGGTCTTGCGCAAGGCGGTCTTCAAGAACCCCGGGTATCTGGCGTGGAAGAGCAAGAGCGCGAGGAACAACGCGGGTAAGATCTTCGGCGGCTGAAACGCCCCGCAACGCCCCACGTCACTCAGCATGACGTGGGGCGCAGCGAGCGAAAGAGTGGGGCACACTGGCGCCCCACTTTTGGGTCACCCGCTCACCCTAGATTTCGGAAGAGCTCAGCACGATCGTCGGCTGACCTTCGACATCGCAGCGAATGCTCGTCGGCCGGTTCTCGTCGAGCACGGTGACCTTGGCCTGAATGCGAGCCGTGCAGCGCTGGCGGTTCTTGATGGCGGTCTTGATGGCCTTCAACCCTTCGCCCTGAATGGTGATGGTCTGGGGCAGATTGCCGATCTGATCACGGTCCAGGACCTGCGCTCCGTTGACCCAGAGTTCGATGTCTCGGATGCGCGTCTCGACCTGAAAGCGGTCACCCGTTTCGTCATAGAAATCGAGTTTCTGCAGCTCGATCTCAACCCGGTTCGCGTACTTGAACGCGCCCCGGAACTCCTTGATCGAGTCGTAATCTCGCTCGTTGAGCACTTCGACTTCTTGATCGAACACGAACTGGCAACCGCCGTTCACGCGCGACGACGTGACCACGTATTCCGTGGCGCCATCGTCACCGATGATGGTGTCTCCGCAATTGAAGTCGCTGCTGTTGATGTTTGCGGTGAACGAACGGCTGATGGGCCGCACGCCCTCCTTCTTGGAGACCCGCACTTCGATAGGCCCGCATGCAGCCAACCCGACCAGCGTCAGCAGGCACGATCCAACTTTGATGAGGCGACTCATGGTGTGTCCTTTCGTTCGAGGTACCGAAAGGGTGAGGGCTGCAAACAGCACACCATGGGGTCTGGGGTTACGACTCCCGCCCCCATTTTAGTGCGGCTTTAGGCAGAATGCGGCCCATGGCGCCCGTGAAGTCGCAGCCCTCGACTCCCTTCGCCAGCCGCGAGCTCAACGGCGAAGTGTTGCTCGAAGAGCTCGGCGATCTGCGCAACGCCCAGGTTCCCCAGAAGCTGCTCAGTGATCTGGTGGTGGGCCTGCGCGATCTTGAGGGGGTTCGCGTTTCAGAAGCCGCGATGCGACTCAAACAGCTCGCGGCAAATCGGTTCTCCGCCACGCCCTCCCTGGCCTCCTTGCTGGTGCGCTGGGCAGCCAGGCTGAAAGTGGAGGCCGACGTGCCCCTGCTGATCTCGCACTTCGAGCGGCTGGCGATCACGGCGGCCATCGTGGCGTCGGTTCGGCGCGCTTCCGAGTCGCTGAAGGGTGGGGGCCGCTGATGACTTTCCCCGTCTCGGAAGAAGCGACCGATCAACTGGCCCAGTGGCCGCAACGTGCTCGTGCGTTGTTTGCGGAGTTGCTCGATGACGCTGGCAGCGATCTCCAGCGCGAGTTCATTCAACGCGCGGTCGCCGCCGCCCACTCACCGGCCGAGGTGCACGCCTTCGCTGACGAGCTGCGCGGCATGAGTGATGAAGACGCGTACGAAGCCTGCACGCTTCATGAGTCGGCGCCTGAGGACTACACGGTCTCGCAGTTGCTCCGCGCCGAGGCCGACCCGCTCTTCGCGTTCGAGCTGATGGGCGGCACCATCGAGCCGAACGAAGGTAAGCCCAAAGGGCCTGGGGCCGACGGCGTCTTCGTGCCACCGCGCCGCGCCCTCGACACTCTCGAGCTCGAAGCCGTCGCTCCGCTGGATGCCGGCGCCGCTGCCGTCTCGAAGAAGAAGAAGTCGTCTGATTCGTTCGAGGCCGATTCACCCGGCACGCGCGTCAAGAAGCTCGACTGGAATGACCTGCCCAGCAACCGGCCCGCGCCCCCGAAGAAAGATGCGGGCCCTGCCTCGAGCAACGGCACGCGTTTCCTCGAGAGCCTGCTCGCCGAAGCGACGCGTGGTTTGTTCATCTCGTGGAAGGAGCAAGACGTCGACGTGCCGGGCGGGCTCACCATGGCCGACGCGCTCGCTTCAGCCGCAGGTGCGCTCAGCCGCGGCATTCCGGTGCCGTGCGCGGTGGGGCCCTCACCGGGTGATCACCGCCGGTTCGTCGTACTCATGCAGCTGAACACCTCGGGCAAGAACCGCGCGTGGCAGCTCTACGATCCGTTTTCTTCCGAGCTGTTGTGGGCCAACGAGGGTGACCTGCTGGCGAAGGCCGAGCTGCCTTTTGCCAACAAGCTCAATCGCCGGTTGACGCGCATCGTCTTGCCGCAGAGCCTGCGATCGACCTTCTGAACGGAGTCCTCATGAAGCCTGTGTTCTTCCTCACGGCGCTGCTGCCCGCGCTCGCCTTCGCAGACTCGGTGAACGTCTCGCTCACCAACAAGGCGCTCAAGGGCAAGGGCACGCCCGCGGTGCACATCGAGATCCTCGAGCCGATCGCCGGCTTCCAGTTGGTGCTGGCGAAAGACGGCGGCAAGCCCCAGCAGTGGAAGGGCGGCGGTCGACCCGGCGTCACCCGCACCATCGAGCTCACCCAGTCGGAGGGCACCACGAAGTGGGCGGGCGAGCTGATCATCAACCTGCCCAACGGCACCACCGGCAACATGCCGCTCGAGTTCGAGACCGAGCTGGTGGGCCCGCTCACCCTGACGATGGACAAGGAGAAGGACGTCGACCTTCCCGGGCGCAAGCTGCGCTTCACGCTCAACCAGCCGATCGCCAAGGCGCACCTGAAGGTGCTGATGGACACTGGCGCGACCATCGTCGACGACGACATCTCCTTCGATGGTGAACCCGCGGGCACGAAGCTCGAGGTGACCTGGCCTGAAGCAAAAGGCCAGGTGTTGAAGGTCGACCTGCGCGCGTATGCGAAGTCAGGCGTCTACAACGGCGTCGAGCTCACCCCGTGGCGCATCGACATTGCGCATGAAGAAGTGAACTTCGCGTCGGGCAAGTGGGACGTCGCGCCGGAAGAAGCCGCGAAGCTTGCGAGCAGCGTGAAGCTCATCCTCGCGGCGATCGACAAGTTCGGTTCGCTCGCTGAGATCAAGCTCTTCATCGCAGGCCATACCGACACGGTGGGGCCCAACGCCTCGAATCGCACGCTCTCGCTCAACCGGGCGCGCAGCATTGGCGCGTGGTTCCGCAAGAAAGGCGTGCGCATCCCCGTGCGCTACGAGGGGTTCGGTGAAGAGGCGCTGCTCGTTTCGACCAACGACGAAACGGCCGAGACGAAGAACCGGCGCGCCGAATACATCATCGCCATCGACGACCCGACGACGAAGAACGTGCCGTTTCAACCGAACTGGCAACGCCTCTGACGGTTCTGAGTCAGCGCAGGCTTGAGGTAGCGCGCGCCAGTCGGCTCCCCCATGATGCGCTTCTATGGGAGTTCCGTTTCAGGCTTTTCTCCGGCGCCGGTTCTTCTTGGCCTCGATGGTCGTTCTGCTCGCAGAAAGCGCGAGCGCGCAAACCCTGGTCATGGGTGACGACTTCGAATCGGGGTCCCTACTCAAAAGTGGGGCACCGCCAGGCGTTTGGGCCACGTTGGGCAGTACCGAAACAGCCAACACCATCATGATCTCGGCAGCGGCCGCCGACCGGGGTGGTGCGGGCATGCACCTGACCGACGTGACGTCGGGGCCCGGTTCAGGAATGATCAGCTGGTTGGCTTGGAGTGACGTCCCCGGGGCCTCGGGCTCGATTCACTTCCGCACGTGGATTCTGCTCACGGGGGTGACGCCCACTCAGCTCAACCCCATCATGATTCATGGCAACGTCATGGGTTCGACGCTCTCCGAGTTCCGTCTCGACTTCGGAGCTACCCCGGGCCTCGGGGGCAACAATCGCGCAGGCAACTATCGTTTCAGCAATACCCAGGCGGGCGCCTTCACGCTCGACACCTGGCACCTGGTCGAGGTGTCCGCACTTGGGGTGGGCAGTGCGAATGGTCGCCGTCAGCTCTGGCTGAATGGAACGCTTCTGCTGACCCAGGACAACATCGATTGGTCGGGGCTCGCGGTTACCTCTGTTTTGGTAGGTCAGGGGTGGGGCGACCACTCGTGGACCGGCCAAATCTCATTCGACGACATCCGAATCACCGATGGTCCACCGGCGACCACGCTCTCGAGCCGCGTTCGATCGGGTGCGGCCGTCGTCGGATCCTGCACAGCGATGACGGCCGAGCTGCTCGCTGCGACGGGTTCTCCTTCCGTCGCGCCCTACTCATTCGTCGCCGCGCTCACCGACACGACCGGCGGCGCTTTCTACGGATCGGCCGACTGCATGGGCAGCCCGATTGGCGGCGTCGCCTTCGCTTCGGGAAGCTCGTCCGCACCGTAATATTGGGTACCCAGGGAGCTCGGGCCGGCAGCGGTCGATACGACCTGGATCGACTTCCTGAGCGCGCCCGCTCGGCTTGTGGTCGTCGGCGCAGCCGATGAAGCGAGCACCGCCTTACGCAGACCTCTGGCCTTTGACGTTGGTGGGGGATGCGGGGTGAGCGCCGCATCGCTGCCGCACGTTCTCCTCGTCCTCGCTTGCTTCAAGGGCCGCCGTCGACGCTCGTGACTGGAAGGTCGTCACCCCTCAGGCAACCTCTGCTGGTGAGACGTTGAAGATGAACGTCGAGCGCCCCAGGTGAGGCGACCACTCAGTCCGCAGAAAACGAAACCGAAGTGGTCTGGTTCGCCTGCACGGTGACCTTTTCCTTCAGCTTCCGTTTCGGGTGGGCGAGGGTGATCTCGTACGTGCCGACCGGCGCGGGAAGTTTCTGCACGCCGGTCACTTCATACGACCGTCCCTGAATCGTCACCGTCGCGTACGGCACCGCCTTCACCGACAACCAGCTCATCTTGCGAACGGGAATGATCGGCCTTGGCGGCGGCGGGTCGACCACAACCGCGGGCGGAGGGCCCGCATCCACCTCGAGGCTGGGCGTTGGAGCTTCAACCACCGGGGGCACGGGATCCACTTTCGGAGGATCTTTCACAGCGACTGCCACCGGCGCCTCGACCCCGGGCGTCACCACCGGCCGCGGCTCTGGCCGCGTGCTCACGTACCCGACCAGACTCGCCAAGCCGATCACCAGCACCGCCAGCATGCCGATCAACGGCCCATTCGACTTCGTGGGAACAGGCTCGAGCACCGGCTCGGCCTCGGGCCGCTCTTCGCCGGGCGAGGTCGCCTGCTCCGTCTTGCTGGCGCTCAACTCAAATGCGAGCGACGGCCGCAACACCACGCTGGGCTCGACGGTCAGCGGCTCGAACTTGCGGCTGGGCCGCTTGAGCGCCGGCATCTCTTCCGTGCCGCGCGAGGAGGGCGCCGCCGCCTTGAACTCTTCGGTGCTCGCCCCCGGCGCGTCGTCGTCGTCCATCACCCCGCGCCGCCCGGGCCTCGTCTTGCGGCTCAGCGCGGCAGGCACCGGCACCGGCGTCGCCGTGATGGTCCTGGGCTTCGCGCGTGCGGCCGTCTTGCCCTCGCCAAAGTCATCGTCGCCGGGTGGATCGACCGGTGGCTCATCGCTGGGCGCTTCGTGCTCTTCGCGAAACAGCTGCTGGAGAAACAGGGCCACCGAGCTGTCATCCACCGAGCGCGCGTTGCGCAGCACGTAGTTGGCCAGCGCCTTCTCCATCTCGAAGCCGGTCTGAAAGCGCTCCTCGGGCGCCCGGGCGAGCGCCTTCATCACCACGTCAGACAGCTCGACCGGCACGTCAGGGTTGAGCCGGGCCGGGGGCGCGATGAGGCTGTCTTGCACCGCGCGCAGCACCGCGAGATCCGAGTCGCCCGCGAAGAGCCGGCCGCCGGTCAACATCTCCCAGAGCACGATGCCCAGCGCGAAGAGATCGGTGCGCGCATCGACCTTCTCGCCGCGCGCCTGCTCGGGGGCCATGTACGCGAACTTGCCCTTGAGCATGCCGGGCGCGGTCTGCGTGGTGGTGGCCTTGGCGATGCCGAAGTCGGTCAGCTTCACCGCTCCGTCGAACGAGAGCAGCACGTTGTGCGGCGTGACGTCGCGATGCACCACGCCGATGCGCTGGCCGTTCTCAGTGAGCGCGTGCGCGTACTGCAACCCACGGGCGACCTGCGCGCCGATCTCCGCCACCAACGTGGGGGGGCAGGGCACCCCTTGATTGCGGCAGCGCTTCCGCAGATCCCAGAGGGAGGCGCCGCGCACGTATTCCATCGCCAGGTAGTACGACTCGCCGTGTTTCCCGAAGTCGAAGATCTGCACCACGTTCGCGTGGTTGAGCCGCGAGACCAGCCGCGCTTCGGCGATGAACATCTGCACGAACTGCGAATCACGCGCGAGGAAGCTGCGCACCACCTTGATGACGACGTCCTTGGAGAAACCCTCAGGGCCGGTGGCGCTGGCCAGAAAGATCTCGGCCATGCCGCCTTCGGCGAGCTTCCGCTTGATGACGTAGCGGCCAACTTCTGTTCCTGGAGCCAACATTCCCCTGCGACGCCTCCGCTGCTAGACGGGCCAAACTCTAGTCTCGGGAGCCCGGGGGTCCAAACGATGCGATCGGCGTGCGTGGTGTGGGTGGTCATGGTCTCGGCGACCGTTGGGGCGCAGAGCGGGCGCAAGACCGTCATCGTTGCGGGCGGAGACTGTGCAGATCCGACCTTGATCAGCGGCGCGAAAGACTTCCGCGACACGGCCAGCAAGCTGCTGGGCGGCCAACTGATGGAGCCCGAAGGGGTGCTCGACATCGTGCGCCCCCGGCCCACCCGCAGCATGCAAGACATGGAGCGCCAGGTGGATTCGGCCAAAGCCCTCTTCTACGGCGGCCACGGCGAGCGCGCGTTGGAGCTGGTGGAGCGCTCTCTGGTCGAGCTCGAGCGTGCTTCCCCCGAGGCCAAACCCTGGCCGGTGACCCAGGCCGCGCTGGTGCTGACCGCGCTGGTGCAGAAGAACCTGGAGCACCCTAAGGAAATGAACGACGCGTTTCGCCGCATCGTGCGGCTGGATCCCACTTTCAAGCTCGACCCCGATGCACACCCGCCCTCCGCCATCGCCGCCCTCGACGCGGTGAAGAAAGAGCTCAGCCGCAACCGCAAGGCGACGCTCCAGGTGCGCGTCGATGCCGGCCCCGCTGCCACCGTCTACGTCGACGGCCTGGCCATGGGCGCGACGCCGCTCAAGCTCGAGCTGCCGCCGGGCACCTACCGGGTTTCGCTCGGCGCGCCGGGCATGGTGTCCTTCCCGCACCGCGTCGAGCTGCCGCGCGACACCAAGCTCAACGTCGACCTCACCTTCGAGGGCAGCCTGGGCGTGCAGGCCCCGTTGTGCCTGAGCGGAACGGACGACGGCGCGGCGATGAAGCTGGCGTCGCTGGTGGCCGCGGAGAACGTGATCATCCTGCGCAACACCGGTAAGCGCGTCGACCCGCCGTTCATCAACGCGGCGCTGTTAGATCTCTCCACCGGCAAGCAGGAGCGCGGGGGCGCGGTCACTCCCGACCGACTGGCCAGGCTGGCCACCTTCCTCATCACCGGCAAGGATCAGCCGGGCATCGAGCGCAGCGGCACGCCCGAGAAGGTCGCCGTGGCTGAGCCGCTGAAGCTCGAGCCGCCGCCGCCACCTCCGCCCCTGGTCGATGCGCGCCAACCCACCTTCGATGTCTCTTCGGGCGTCAGCACGGGGCGGGTGACCTCGTTCGTGCTGTTGGGCGCCGGCGCCGCGGCGATCCTCACCGGCGTGCTGGTGTACTCATCGGGCGAAGACGATCGCATTCGTTTCTACGGCGTGGCCGACCAGACCTACGGGGGCAGGCTCCCCGACTCGAATCTGCCAGAGCTCTACCCAGAGATCGTCAGGCGCATGAACGCCATCGACGCCAACCAGGTGGCGACGGGCACCTTGATCGGCGCTGGCATCGGCGCGGCGCTGGCGGGCGGGGTGGGGTTGCTGCTCTTTCCCAACAGCCCCACGCGGGTCTCGGTCAGCCCGACCCCGAGCGGCGGTGCGATGAGCGTCAGCGGTCGCTTCTAAAAGTAGAGGCTTCAGCGCGCTTCGACGGGCGCTGCGGCGGTCTTCGGCACGATGTGGTGCTTGTTCAGCTCGGCGCCCAGGCGGCCGGTGGCCATCAGAGCCCACATGCGCCAGTCGGCGACGAACGACCACGCAGGGTACGTGAACGTGGCGGGCCGGTTCTTCTCGACGAAGAAGTGGCTGACCCACGCGAAGAGGTAGCCCGAGAAGAGCGCGCTCAGCACGTAGAACGGCGCGAGGTACACCACCGCCATCACCAGGTTGAGCGCGGCGATGGTGGTGCCCACGAAGTGGATCCAGCGGGTGGCCGGCAACGAGTGCTGACCCAGATAGAAGGGCCAGAAGGCCTCGAAGGTCGTCAGCGTCTTCTTCATTTGGCGAAGATCTTTCGGAAGAGGGCCACGATGCCCTGGTCGTTGGTGGCTTTGAGCTCGTCGACCTTGACGATCTCCCGTTCACCGGGGGCCTTGGGCGCCAACTGTTGTTTGTCCTTCAGCTGCTTCTTGCGATTGGGATCGAGTGACATTGCGCTGAACTCGTCTTCCCCTTCGTACGACACCTGCGCACGCGGGCGTGCACCGGGTAACGAGGGGGAAGAGCCCGAAGGCAGTTTGCCAGCCATAGACCCGACAATATGGAGTGATCCGGCCGCTCGGGCAATCCCCCGGCCTGAAGCAAGCCCCCCAAAAGATTGACCGAGTGAAAGCGCCATGGGAGCTTCGCAAGCGATGTCGGGACCTTCTGCGATCAAGAGGCTGCGGTGGGTTCTCGCCCTTGCGGCCTTGTGTGCGTCGGCTTGTGGGCCGGTGCAATCGACGTCCTATCTGATCGATACCGAGACGATGCTCGAGGCCGCGCGCACTGCGCAGGCCGACAAGCTCGCCCCGTACGAGTGGACAGCGGCCAACCTCTACATGGCGAAGTCGAAGGAAGAGGTCGGGTACTCCGACTTCGAGCAGGCGGTCGACTACGGCAAGAAGGCCGTCGACTTCGCCACCCGCGCGCGTGACACCGCTTTGAAGGTGGGCCGCCGCAACGAGCCGTCTCCGACTGATCCGCCGGTGGTGCCGACGCCATGACGTTCCGTTCGCTGGGGCTGGGCTTGAGCTTGAGCTTGATGGGTTGCCACAGCGGCCCGCAGATTCGTGCGTCGGGCGACGTCATCAAGACCGATATCGAGCGCGCGCGCCGTTCGAACGCGCTTCGTTGTGCGCCCCGCGAGCTCGCCTCGGCCGAGGCCAACCTCGACTTCGCCCTGGGCGAGCTCGACGAGGGCAACTCGCAGCGCGCCTACGAGCACATCGTCGAAGCCGAGCTGATGGCGAAGAAGGCCGTGGCGCTGAGCCGCGACTGCGCACCGCGCCAGGTGGTGGTGAAGGAAGCCCCGCCCCTGGTGGTGAAGATCGAAGAGACCGACAAAGACGGCGACACGGTGCTCGACAAGGACGACCAGTGTCCTTCCTTGCCTGGGCCGGTCTCGAACAAGGGCTGCCCCATCGAGGCCCCGAAAGATCGCGACGGCGACGGCATTCTCGACCCGTCTGACAAGTGCATCGATCAGCCGGAAGACATGGATGCCTTCCAGGATGAAGACGGCTGCCCCGAGCCTGACAACGACAACGACGGTATCCTCGACAGCGCCGACAAGTGCCCCAACGAAGCGGGCCCGATGCAGAACATGGGCTGCCCCATCCTCGACAAGGACGGCGACGGGCTCAACGACGACAAAGACAAGTGCCCCAACGAGCCTGAGGACAAGGACGGCTTCCAGGACGAAGACGGCTGCCCTGATCTCGACAACGACTCCGACGGCGTGCCCGATGATCGTGATGACTGCCCGATGGATCCCGGCCCGGTCGACAACAAGGGCTGCCCGCGCAAGTACTCGCTGGTGTCGGTGACCAAGGATCGCATCGAGATCAAGAAGCAGATCAAGTTCGCCACCGGCAGCGCGAAGATCGTGGGCGCCGAGAGCGAGAAGATCCTCGATGAGGTGGCGCTGGCCCTGAAGGACAACGTGCAGATCAAGAAGGTGCGCGTCGAGGGTCACACCGATTCGGTCGGGGACGATTCGAAGAACTTGAAGCTGTCTCAGAACCGCGCGAACTCGGTCATGTCGGCGCTCATCAAGCGCGGCATCGACCCCCCGCGCATGGAAGCGGTCGGCTTCGGCGAGACCAAGCCCATCGCGTCGAACTCGACGAGTGCGGGCAAGGCTGAGAACCGCCGCACCGAGTTCAACATCGCCGACCAGTAATGAGTGAGCGCCTCTCCTTCTGGGGAGAGGGCGTTCGTGGTTGAGGTGAGGCTCGTAACGGCCCCTCACCCCAAACCCTCTCGCCGCTGGCGCAGGGAGAGGGAGACCTACTCGCGAACGCGATCCTTCGAAGCAGCCTGCGACGCCGCGGGATCCGCGATGTCGGCAATTGGCTCCATCGTCCTGCCGCCAATCAACGCCTCGGCTTCCTTCACGCTGGCCTGCACCGCATCGACGCCGTTGAGCAGATCATCGAGCTGTTCCGTCAGTTGATCCGGCGAGGTCATGGTGAGCGCCTGGTCTCTCAAGAGCCGCACCGAGTTCTCGATGAGATTCATCTGGCCGCGCGCCCGCGCGAGGAACGTCTCGATGTCCTTGATGGTCTCGAGCCGCTTTTCCAGCACCCGCGCGTTCTTCCCGGCGAGATCCCGCACCGCCTCGTCGGTCATCTTCTCCTGCAGGTTCTTCTGTGCCGCAATCTGCCGCTGCAGATCTCTCACGTCGACGGCCTGCAGGTAGCTCTCTGACCGCCGGCACGCCGACGCCAGGCGCACGAACGACGCGTGCAACTGCGAGAGCTTCTCCAGCTCGGTCGCCAGCAAGATCGCCTGGAACGAGGGGTTGTTCGCCATGTCGCGCTCGATCTCGCGACGCAGCTCATCGAGGGCCTTGGCGCGTTGCCACTCGCGCTCCGACAGCTCGGCCATCAACTTGTCGACCCGCGCGCGGTCTTCCTTCTCGCGCTGCTGGCGATCGCTCTCGCGCACCGCCCGCTGGAACGGCTTCAGATCCGGCCCCAGCACCAACCAGAGCGCCTCGACGCCCAGCGCCCCGACGCCGATGAGCCAGTCACCGGTGAGCGCCGCCGCGGTGGCAGCGCCCCCCAACAACGCCAGGTTGTAGACGTTGAGGAAGGCGGCCTTCAGATAGTTGGGACTGCCGCCGCCCTCAGCCATGACGGTTAGAGCCCCACCCTGATGTTGCCGTGCACGTTCGAGGTGTGGAGCAGCTCGAGCACATGGTTCTCGATGCTCTTGAACTCTGCGCTCTGCTTCACCGCCGCCTCGCGGTTGGCGAAGTAGGGCACCTCGATGCGGTGCAGCACCCGCGCGGGCCGGTGTGAGAGCACGAAGATGACGTCGGCCAGGTAGACCGCCTCAGACACGTCATGCGTCACGAAGAGCACCGTGTTGTCCTGGGTGCGCAGCACGTCGAGGATCAACGACTGCATGCCCCAGCGGGTCTGCGGGTCGAGCGCGCCGAACGGCTCATCCATCAAGATGAGGCGGGGCTTGTTGGCCACCGTGCGCGCGATCGCCACGCGTTGCTTCATGCCGCCCGACAGTTGCTTGGGCAACGAGTCGGCGAAGTCCTTCAGGCCGACCTGCTCGACGATGGCCAGCGCCTGTTTCTTTCGCTCGTCTGCGGGAATGCCCTGCAGCTCGAGGCCGTACTCCACGTTCTTGCGCACCGTACGCCACGCGAAGCTGGTGTAGCTCTGGAACACCATGCCGCGATCGCGGCCGGTGCCATCGACGGGTTTGCCATCGACCAGCACCTGACCTGAGTCGGGTTTGTAGAGGCCGGCGATCGCCTTGAGAATGGTGCTCTTCCCGCAGCCGGAAGGGCCCAGGAAGACCGCGAGCTCGCCGATGCCGGGCTTGTTGGCCACGGTGAGGCTGACGTCTTCCACCGCCTGCACCGTGCGGCCGGCGCGGTCGGTGTACGACATGTACAAATCTTTCAGCTCGAGCTTGGGCGTGGTGCTGGCCGCCAACAAACCCTGCGGGGGCGGCGCGACAGGCTTCTCAGACATCGGCTTCTCTCCAGGGAAACAGCAGCCGATTCACCAGGCGGATGAGCACGTCGGTGATGATGCCGATGATCCCCACCACCAGGATGCCGGCGAAGCTCCACTCGGGTTTGTTGTGTTGGCCCGCGAGCTGAAGGATGTAGCCGATGCCGCTCTGCGCGTTCACGATCTCCGCGAGGATGATGTACGTCCAAGCGATCGCGTTCATCACGCGGAAGCCGTCGAAGATCTGCGGCAGCGCCGAGGGAATGAGCACGGTGCGAACCACCTGGGCCTTGGTCGCCCCCAGCGTGAAGGCGGTCTGAATCAGCTCTTCGGGCACCGCACGAATCGCGTCGACCACCGCGGGCAGCAGGAACACCACCGTGCCCAGGAAGAGGAACGCCACCTTCTGCGCTTCGTCGATGCCGAACCAGAGGATCAACAGCGGGATGAAGGCGGTGATCGGCAGGTACCGCATCGGCGCGATGATGGGGTCGAAGATGCGGTTGACGATCTCGAAGCTGCCCATCGCGATGCCCAGCGGCAACGCCACGGCCAACGAGAGCCCGAATGCCTTCATGATGCGAATCGCGCTGACGCCGACGGCCTGCAGCAGGTCCTTCTCGAAGATCAAATAGAAGAGGCTGCGAATCACCTGATCCGGGGCGGGCAAAAAGAAGTGCGGCACCAGTGGCACCTTCTCACCGCCGCGCTCGACCTGAATGTAGCTGAGCGCGCACCACGCGAGCACCAGGATGCTGATGCTGACCATCGAGGCGATGCGGCCGGCGCCCACGGGAATGGCGCTGCGCAAGGCCCAGACCGACGGTACAGCCCTCGCGCGCGCGGGGGCCTTCTGCGGCACCGTCACGGCGGGCGTCGCGTCACTCGGCATTGAGGACGACCTTGATGTCGGTGCGCCGGTTCATCGCGCGCCCGTCCTCGGTCTCGTTCGGTGCCATCGGCTGCGCGCTGCCCTGACCGACCGTCACGAAACGCTTTTCCTCGAGGTTGAAGTTCTTCACCAGGTACGCCTTCACGGCCTGGGCGCGCTTGGCCGACAACGTCTTGTTCGCCGACTCGTTGCCGCGGCTGTCGGTGTTGCCCTCGACCCGAAGGTACGTGTTGCCGAACGCGAGCATCGTGTCGCCCAGCGAGTCGAGCGTGAAGTAGCTGCCCGGCATGATCTCATCGGAGCCCGTGGTGAAGTGAATCGAGAGGCTCTTGTTGACGATCGCGCGATCGCTGACCTTGGGCTTGTCCTTGAACGCGAAGGTCTCTTCGACCTTCTGGCTGGCGTAGTCCTTCGCGAGCGCGGCGACGAACCGCGAGTCCTTGAAATCGGGCGCGTCGACCACGGTGTTCACGACGCCCTTCTTGCGCCAGATGATGAACGCGCCGTTGAAGAGCGAGTCGAAGTACGACTTCGGGCCCGAGAGGCCGAAGAAGAGCGCGTTGTCAGCGTAGGAGGTCAGCTTGAGGCCCGAGAGCATGCCCGACACGTCGTCGGTGGTGAGCTTGAGCGCGTCGGCGATCAGCTGGTTGGTGCTCTGGGGGTCTTCCTTCATCACGCTGATCGCGTCGAACCAGCCGGCCACGAAGGCCTGCACGGTGCCGGGCGACTCATCGATGAGCTGCTGACGGGCGACCAGGGTGTCGGCGATCACGTTGGTGGCCGAGGTGGTGGACACCAGGACATGCGCGTCGTTCTCGCGCGCGGTGACGGCGCCTGAGAGATCGGGCTCCCAGGTGACCGCGGCGTCGACCTTGCCGGCCTTGAACATGGCGGCGGCCTGCGGGGCTTCTGCGGTGAAGACGATGTTCTTTTCGATGTCGTTGCGATCCTGCTGCGAGAGCCCCGACTGCGAGAGGAGAAAGAGCAGCAGCCAGTGCGAAGGCGTGAACTTGGTGCTGGCGATGCGCTTGCCCTTCAGGTCTTCGACCGACTTGATGGTCTTGAGCGAGACGATGCCGTCACCACCGCGGCTCCAATCTTCCTGAATGATGGAGCGCGCCTTGAGACCCTTCTCCTTCAGTTCGCTGCCTTCGCGGGCGAACGAGTCGACGGTGTCCCACATGATGTCGATGTCGCCCTTGATGAACGCGGCCAGCTTGGCGCTGGGGTCCTCCAGGAGGATGAACTCGACGTCGAGGTTGTACTTCTTCTTGTAGAGCGAGCTGGCGCCGCCGGGCTTCATGCCGCCGTTGGCGACGATGCCAGGTGCGTGACCTGCCCAGGTGTTGATGCCCACCTTGAGCGGGCGGTTGAGCATCTGGGTGCCGGGCGTGGCGCCCGCGACGACCTTGAGACCACCTTCACGCGGCGCATCGCTGATGCCGTTGTTGAGGCTGGCGAAGTCGTCCCTGGTGACCTCAGCCCCCTCGGGCTTCTTGCCGGTGTCGTCTCTCTTCGTCGCACCCGACCAGTCGCGCAGCTGATCGCCGTACTTCCTGAACGCCACGAAGCCCAGCACGCCGACAGCCACCAAAACGATGAACAACTTTCCGAACGGAGTCAGTTTCATGAAAGCCCCTGAAGTGCTGATGAACGAAGAAAATTACGGTTTGGCAGCAGGCGCTGCCGGAGCGTTGAAGAACTCGAGCACCCGGTGCACCTGGCCCTTGCGGCCCTCGGCGGCAGCGGTGAGCGAGGCGAGCTGATCGGTGCGCTTGGTGATGTCGGCCTTGAGCGAGATGACCTTGTCTTCGAGCTGCGCTATCTGCGTCTGCGCGTCGGTGATGCCCTTGACGGTCTGCTGCTCGTTGAGGCGCACCCAGGTGTCGAGCGCCTTGAGCTGCTGCTGAGCTGCGCCGATGATCTTGGTGATGTCGAAGCCGAAGGCCTTCAGCGAGGCCTCGACGATCTGTCGCTTCACGTCGACGGGGGTCGATTCGGGCAACCCCTTGAGCAGCTCTTCGGCCTTACGGACCCGGTCGAGATCGCTTGCGTCGAGGCCGGTGGTCTTGAAGACCGCGTCGAAGTCGACCTGCGCGGCCGTCACCGGCCCGCTGGGGGCGGGCATGGCCGCTCGAGGGGGGGCGGGCGCTGCAGGGGCTGAAGAACCCGGCCCCTTTTTCGGCGCAGCTTGACCGGCCAGCTCGGCGACGAGCTCAGCGGGGGTCTTTTCCCGGTCTGACTCGACGGCAGGGGTGCCTTCTTCGGGAGTGCCATCTTTCGACTCGACGAACAGGCCGAGGAACTTCGACCCCAGTCCTTTTTCTTCGGGCATGTGCACCTCCTTAGCAGACACAAATTCCGCATCAGCGTGAAATATGGTGAGGTTTTGCCCATGTCCAAGTTCGAGGTGCACATCCCTGCGACCGACGGGAACGGGTTCAACGTCACGTTGAAAGTGGGCGCTGATAACTGGATGTCGGCGCTCAAGGCCGGCCTCCAGAAACTGGGGGAGCAAGGCACCATCAGCCAGAACGTGATGGTCGACATTCAAGAGGACAACTCGATCCACGTGACCGAGGCCGCGTCGGGCCGCGTGTTCCGGATCCGCGAGTTGACCGAAGAGGAAGCGGCCAAGGCCCAGGTCAAGCGCCCCTCGCAGATTCGCCCGGCCGTCGCGCCTGCGCGCACCGAGACGAAGACCGAGCCTGGGCTGCCCGCCGTCAAGCGGCCCGATGACGCCAAGACGCAGCCGCTGCCTCCTGCGCGCGCTGCGAGCTCGAACGACGTCACGCTCAAAGGCGGCGACGCGCTGAAGGTGCCTTCGCCCGACCTGAGCAAGACGCTGCCGGGGGGCATGCTGTCCGCCATCCCCGCGGCGGTGCCCCACGCCGTGCCGCGGAACGCCACGCCGGCGCCGCGCCAGAACAAGCCGTCGGCGCGCCTCGAGCTCAAAGACGTCGAAGAGCTCGTTCAGCCGATTCGCCCCAGCACCGGAAGCATCGGCCGGGCGAAGTCGAGCCCGAACCTCGCCAAGTCGCAGCGCCAGGAGACCGAAGACATCCTCGCGGACATCTTCCTGCGGGTGGTCGATCTCAGCTCGAAGAAGGAGATCGAAGAAGCGATGGAGTTCGTGCTCGATCTCGTGATGGACAAGGTGCCTTGCGAGGCGGGCTCGGTGCTGCGCGCAGATGGCGCCACGGGCGATCTCACCTTCGTCGCGGCGCGCGGGCCCAAGGCGAAAGAAATCATGAAGTCGAAGCTCATCGTTCCCGCGGGCACCGGCATCGCCGGGTTCTGCGCGTCGGAAGGTGTGTCGGTCGCCGTGTCAGACGTGGAGAAGGATCCCCGGTTCTACGCCGAGGTCGGTGAGCGCATCGGGTACGCCACGCGCTCGATGTTGTGCGCGCCGATGATGACGCATGGCCGCTCGTTCGGTTGCGTGCAGGTGATCAACCGCAAGGGCGGGCCGCAGTTCCTCGAGCATGAAGTGGGCGTGATGGCCTACCTCGCGCACCAGGCGGCGCTGTTCATGAACCAGAAGCTGCTCGAGTAGCGCGTTGGATTACTCAGCGGTCTCGGTGTTCCTCAGCAGCAGGCCCAAGACAGGCTTCGCCCAGTCAGGACACGTAGCGAGTTCGCAGTACGAGGTGACTTTGCCGTCCTCAGTGCGAAGGAGCTCCCGCGGCGTTGGGGCTTTCTCCGTCTTCGGATCTGCGTCGATGCTGTTGTCGAACAGGCGCAGTTCCGTGAGCCTCGGCGCCAGCTTGACCAGATTCTTGAGGCTCGAGGTGAATCGCTCCCAAATCTTGTGCTCGGGGATGTCATGGCCGCCGGCCCGCACGCGCGCGAGGTGCAGTTCGACCTTCGCGAGGCCCACGTAGAACAGCGCAACCTCGAGGCCCTCGTCGAGCCCCTTGGAGAGGAGTTCAGTCATGGTTGTGCCTCCGAGCGTCGTTTCGAACACGAAGTCGGCCTTGCCGCGAATGGCAGCTTTCAGCCTGTGTTCCCCTCGTCCCACGCGCGCGAGTTGGCATCTTCCCGCGTCATCGACCTCGAAGCCGCCAGGAACTTCCGAGTGACCTCATCGGGATTGAAATAGTCGCCGCCCGTCTGACGGAGTTGCTCCCCAACGACGCTGCTTTTCCCCGCTCCGTTCACGCCCCCGATGACCGTGATGCGCGCGCGCTCAGCCATGCTTCTTGGCGCCCGCTACGGCAGCCGCTCCGAACGCTGCGGGCGGGGCGGCAAAGAGTTGGCGGGCTGCCGCGCGTGCTTTGGCTGTTTGCATGCGAGCGACCATCGCGTCGAACTCCTCGGTCAGCGCCTCAAGGTTCGGCTCATGCTTCGCCAACAATTCGCTGACGCGGTCGATGGACACCAACACGGCCTTGGGAGAGTCGCGCTTCGTGATGACGACCGCTCCATCCTGATGGTCGTCAGCGGAACCACCACTTCTTCTCGGTCAGTGAGGTGCGTGACACGGTGAAGTTGCTGGTGACGCGGTTCAACGACCGGGTGGTGAAGAAGCGTGCCCTCAGTGCCGCAGTGCTCGTCGTGGGCCGGCGCCTGCCATCATGTGCCCGCACTTTGCCTGCCGCGAACGAACCCCGCGACCAAGAGCGCGCCGAACGCAGCGAAAACCATTGAGAAGACCGACACGAACACGGTGACGCCGATTGAAGTAACACCGCCACCCAACGGAAAGTTGCGACTCGGGTTCTCTGCCGAGTACAGAACAATAAATGTTTCTCCGCTACGCAATGTGCTCCAGAGTTCTTTGTGAACCCCGCGGACGGCTTCAATGCGTTTCCCACTTGGCAAATAAAACCAATACTCAACATTGTACTGACTGTCGCCGTCCGCTGCGAATAGAGCGTTCTTCTTTGTAATTCGCCCCTCGGCGCGTTGGCCGTTCTTTTCAATGCTGGTGTCGAGTCGGTACGCACCCCAACTTCCGATAGCTCCGATGCAGCCTAAAACGATAAACAAGGCGCCCATTCCAAGCGCCGCTCGACTGCCGCGCAAACTACTCTCCTGAGGGGTCTGGATGGGTCTGGAACGCCGCCGGATCACGCGACTGCCCTCGCCGCCCCAGGGGCGGGGTTGAGTTTGGCGGTCATTTCCGGCGCCCCGTCCTTGTGGGGGGGCGCGCCTGAAGCGGGGAGCGAACGCGTGGAACACGCAGGCACGACCACCACCAGAAGCTTTCGCATCAACGCTCGATACTCCAGGGGGCGGAGTCAATATCAATCGCGAGTGTGAATTATTGGGCACTATCGTCTCTTCGCGGGCCCGTGTTTCGTATTGTTCACATTACACCTTCAGCAACTCGCGCAGCAGCACCGTGGCGTAGCTGCCTGCGGGTAGCGAAAACTTGAGCTCGAGCGAGTCACCCTGCGGCACCGCGCTCTCCAACTGCATGGCGATCCGCAACAGCCGGCGAGCGCCCATCGTCTCGTTGCCTCCGGCCACGAACAGCTCACGCGT